>VMGY01000016.1 GCA_007378955.1 Parcubacteria group bacterium Athens0714_12
CACGTCTTTGGAAAGATATTCTGGCTTAGTTTCTTTATTTAAAACTTGGCCATCCTCTTTGTTATTGTCCGCTAATTTTACTTTTGGATTGTTTTTATAGCCGATAAACAATCCAAAACAGAAACTTATTAAAATAAAAGTAATAACGAGGTAAACGCGAATAATTTTTTTAAATTTAAATGATTTTAAATCCATATTTGAATATTATACAAAATAAATAAAAATTAGTAAAGAAATTTTATTCTACTCTCTTAATCTCCGCGCCCAAATCACCCAATCGTTCCTCAATCCGTTCATAGCCCCGATCCACTATTTCCGCTTCATTTATAACAGTTTCTCCTTGGGCGATTAAGCCGGCGATAATTAAAGTCGCGCCTGCCCGCAAATCAAAACTTTTAATTTCTCGGCCGCGCAAAGAAGCAGGGCCTGAAATTAAAACTTGATGCGAGTCTAATATTTTTGCCTTGGCTCCCATTTTTACCAATTCTTGAATATGGTTGAACCTATTTTCGTAAAGCGTTTCATGAATTAAACTATCTCCCTCGCATTGAGTGGCTAAAAAAGAAAAAGGCGCCTGCAAATCAGTGGGAAATCCGGGATAAGGAAGCGTCTGCAAATTAAAACTTTTTAAATTATTAGAAGGATAAATCTCTAAATTATTGCTCCCTAATTTAAAATTCGCGCCAATCTGCTTTAATTTTAATAATATAATCTCTAAATGCGAAGGAATAATATTTTCTATTTTTACATTGCCCTTGGTGACAACAGCGGCCACGGCAAAAGTTCCCGCTTCTATTTGGTCGGGGATTAAATTGTGGCTTGCCCCTTTTAAATTTTTTACCCCCTCAATAACTAAAGTATAAGTTCCAATCCCTTTGATTTTCGCGCCCATTTTCTTAAGAAAACAACACAAATCCTGGACATTGGGCTCTAACGCCGCTAATTTGACAATTGTTTTTCCTTTTGCTAAAACTCCCAACATGATCGCGTTTTCAGTTGCGGTTACTGAAAATTCTGGTAAAATGATATCAACTCCTTTTATTTCTTTTTTAGAATTTAAACAAATAACCTTGTTCTGCCTGGCAATTTCCACGCCAAATTCTTTAAAAATATAAATGTGGGTATCAAGCGGGCGCTTGCCGATAATGCATCCTCCCGGCTCTGGAATTTCTATATTTTTAAATCTATGAAGGAGGGGTGATAAAAGCAAAACAGAAGAGCGCATACTTTGAATAATTTTTTTATCCAAAGTATGAAAATTTAAATCTTTATTGCAAATCTTCAAGGTATTATTCTCAATCCATTTTGCTTGCCCTCCCAAACTCCTAATTAGGCTGATCATTTTATCCACATCAAGAATTTTTGGCGCATTTTTAATAACACATTCTTCGCCGGTTAAAAGAGTAGCGGCAATAATCGGCGTGGCCGCGTTTTTCATTCCCCCGATTTTAACCACACCTTTTAAAGGATTTCCCCCCTTAATGATAAGTTTTGACATAAAATAATAAATTTTATATGCTTGATGATTATTTAATCAATATTATAATTTGAGATTATTTAATTCTAAGCTATAATTTTTTAATTGGCAATTATGGAATTTAAAAAACATCGTTTTCTTTATTTAATTTTTGTTTTTATATTTTTAATTTCAGCTCCTTTGGTTATTTTTTACGCTTCCGGCTGGCGCTATGATTTTAAAAGAAACAAAATAACTAAAACCGGCTCTTTTGCAATAAATACTTTTCCAGCAGAAGCAAAAGTCTACATCAACGGCAAATCCCAAAAACAAAGTATTTTCAAAAAAATAATGTTTTACAAAAAAATTTTTAAAACCAGACAGCTTGGCGGATTAACGCCGAGCTTGCTGACTAATTTTGTGCCCGACGAATATTTGGTAGAAATTAAAAAAGAAAACTACCAGACTTGGCAAAAAAAATTAATCATTGAGAAAGAAAAAACTACCATTATTAAAAATGCGGACTTATTTTTAGAAAAACCTGAAATTGAACTTTTAACGGAAAAAAATATTATCAGCCAAAAAATGTCCCCGGACCAAAAAAAAATTGCTTATCTATCCGAGGACAAAAAAAATTACAGCTTGGAAGTTATTGACTTAAAAAACAAAAAGACAAATATTCTTTACCAATCGCCTTCCTTAGAATCTTTAATCAGCTGGTCTCCTGACGGAGAAAATATTTTAATTAAAGAAAAAAGTGGAGATTATTTAGTTATTTTTTTATATAATTCAAAAAAAACTTTATCTTTAAAAGAATTTTTGCCGACAAATAACCCCCCGCCACTTTTTTTTGAGAAAAAGTGGCGGGGGGTAAAATGGAAAAATAATTCCACTATCTTGGGGCTTTTAGGGGATGACCTTTACCAAATAAATCTGATTCAAAAAACTTCTCAATTTTTATATAAAATAAAAAACTCTGATTATTTGATAAAAAACAATAATCTTTACTATTTTAGCAATCTTGGAGGCCAAACTTATTTAGAAGAAGTAAATCTTTCTTCCAAAAAAATTTATCCTGTCACCGCCTTGCCTTATTCTGAAAATTATAAATTTATAAACATAACTTCTGTTCTTATCGGCGCGATAAATGAAAAAAATAATTTTTTATTTTTAATCAACCCCTTAATCAGAGAAGAAAATAAAAACATCATTCTAAAAGCAGAAGCAAAAAAATGGCAATTTGATTCTTCTGATAATTTATTAATTTATAATAATGATTTTGAAATTTCTATTTTTAACTTAAAGGAAAAAAAGAAAGAAATCATCACCCGCCGCAGCGAAGAGATCGGGGAAGCGATTTTTTATTATTTATCCAATTCAATTATTTTTGATTCTAAAAATTCTATTTACGCCATTGAGACGGATAAAAGAGACCGGCAAAATATTTTTCAATTAATTTCCGTGAAAAAAATTAATGATTTTTATATTTCTGATTCCCCTAAAATTTTATATTTAATCGGCGAGATAGAAAACAAAAAAGGACTTTATAAAATTACCATTCAGTAAGAATTTATAAATTGTGCTTCTTTTTAATGATGCTTTTAGCTTGTTGGTAATCGTTGAACGTTTTGGAATAAATGCCAATTTTTTTTAAGGGCAATTTATAAAAAAAACTCGGCAGCCAACAGCTCATTCCTTTTTTTCTTGGTTTTATTTTAAAAAGTATTTCGGGCAGCCAAATTCCTTCATAGCCCCGCGCAAGCATCGTCAGCCACAAATCCCAATCCTGAAATTTTTTTAATGATTCGTCAAAGCCGGGAAAATGTTCGCGCCTAATCAGAGCTGAAGTATGGATGTAATTCATTTCTTTTAATTTTTCGGAGTTGAATTCGCCGCACCTGAATTTTTTCCAGCCGAATTTGAAAGAAGGATAAACGTAAGATTTTTCCGGATTTTTTTTTAATATTTTAAATAATTTTTCCAGTATCGCGCGCTTTAATTCCATATCCGCGTCGCAAAACAAAATAACTTTTCCCCGCGACTCTTTAAAACCGCGGTTGCGCGCCGCAGGCGCGCCTTTATTTTCTTGGCTGATAATCTTTATTTTATTTTTATATTTCTCTAAAACTTCCAAAAGATTATCCGTGGAACCGTCGTTGATGACAATAATTTCGTAATTTTTAAAAGTTTGATTAAAAATAGTTTTTAAACATTTTTCAACTTCTTTGGCATGCTGATAAACCGGAATAATAACGCTAATTTCCGGCTCTTGACTTTTTAACATAATTTTGCTATTATTTTCTTAAAAAGGAGGGGTAAAATGCTAAATAAATTTTTAAATGGATTGCGGAGCGTTTATAAAAAAGAAAATGGCCTTAGACTAACCCACGAGGAAGTGATAAAAATAATCGGGGAATTAAGCAAGGGAATAGAGGAATTGGAGGCAATTATTTTTTTCGGAAAAGAAAGGATGGAAAAAGCAGAATATGAGAAAAAAACTCGCGACCTCTTGGAAAAAATCAGTCTTGCTGTTTCTGTCTTGAAAAAAAACAATTTACTGTCCGAGCTTGTGGAAAAAATAGAACAAAAATTTCAACTTATAAGCCAGCGCGCCGAAATGTACGTTCAGGAAATCATTGTTTTTTAAAAATGACAATCTCCCCTTCCCCAAAAGAGCATTCTTTAAAGAATGCTCTTTTATATTTTCTTAATTATTTCACTAAATCTTTCTTCTCCGATTTCTTCTCTGAATTTTTTAATCAACTGAAAAATTTCTTGGGTTGAAGTCTTGGAAAGTATTTCTTCGGCGGTCAATAACCTGTTTTCTTCTTTCGGCAATTTAGAAATTTTTTCTTCTGATTGTTTTTTGAAAACTAAAATTAATTCCTGTATTCTTTCCGGATTTTTAATTTTTTCAAACTCTATTTTCAACGGCTCGCCCGTCATATTTATCGCCTGAATATAAAGGCCGCCGAAATGGAAAAAAGTCCCCAAGATTCCTTTTATTTGGTAAGAAATGTCGCAAATTTTTATAAGTTCTATTTCTGAAACCAAATGGTCAAAAAAACCTTTTTGCTTAATCCTGATAATTCTCTGATCTGTAAGCATTAAACAATTAAAATGCCGAACAAATAAAGTTCTTGCCAAATAAAAAATTCCCACGATAGAAATTAAAATTAAAACAATAATGCCCCACTGCCCTTTCTGGATAAGATAATAAGAAAAAAAAGCCGAGCCTAAAATTAAGACAAAACTAATCAATAAAGGAAAGAAAAACGCCAAGCCGCAAGGCCTGATAATTTTAATTAAAACTTCTCTTTCTTTTAATTTTTTGTTAAAATAAGACACGAGATTAAATTTAAATTATGAAAAAGAAAAAATTACATAAAATTACCTGGTCAATAATCGCGGCGATTATGATTTTTAGCATGGTGGCATGGCTTTTAATGCCTCTGTTCTAAAACCATCTCTCATCTTTTTAAAATAGCGATGTAGGCCTGCGGCGGAATATCCACTTTTCCTATTTTTTTCATTTTCTTCTTGCCCTTTTTTTGTTTTTCCAAAAGCTTCATTTTCCTTGTTACATCTCCGCCGTATAATTTAGCGATGACATCTTTTCTTAAAGCGGAAATTCTTTCCGCGGCAATTACTTTTCCTCCGATTGCCGCTTGAATTTTCACCTCAAACATTTGGCGGGGCAAAACGTCTTTCAAAGAATCAACTATCTTTCTCGCGATCTGATAACTTTTATCCCTGTAAACCAAGGTGGATAAGGGTTCTACTTTATCCTCGGCCACTAAAATATCAACTTTAACCAAATCTACTTTTTTATATTCTAAAAACTCGTAATTTAAAGAAGCATAGCCGGAGCTTACAGTTTTAAGCTTATCATAAAAATCGTAAAGAAGTGAAGACAGGGGAATTTTATATTCTAAAATCAGCCTTTTGTCCCGACTGCCGGCCTCAAAAGCCAAATATTGCGAAGAAATAAATTCTCCTCTTTTTTCTTTGAGCAAATCCATTATCCTGCCCATATATTGCGAAGGCGTGATAATTTCTATTTTCATCACCGGCTCTTCTATAAAAGAAACTTTTGAGGGGTCAGGAAATTCTTGAGGACTCTTAATCGTAATCTTACTGTCGTCTTTAAACGCTATTTTATAAGCCACAGAGGGAGTGGTGATTATTAAATCAAGATTATATTCCCTTCTCAATCGCTCCTGAATAATTTCTAAATGCAGCATTCCTAAAAATCCAGCCCTAAAACCATAACCTAACGCGGGAGAAGATTCTGGCTCAAAAAATAAAGAAGCGTCGTTAAGCTTTAATTTTTCCAGAGAATTTCTTAATTTTTGAAAATCAGACCCTTGCTTGCAATAAATTCCCGCGAAAACCATGGGCTTTATTTCTTTATATCCTTTCAACTGTTTAACTTTTGAACTTAACAAAGCGATAGTGTCCCCTACTTTGCATTTTTCTATTTCCTTTAAGCCGGTGGCAATGTAACCAATCTCGCCGGTTTTTAAAATATCTTTGCTTATTAGCTTAGGATTAAAAATTCCCACTTCCAAAGATTCGCATTCTTTTTGGTTAGCTAAAAATTTTATTTTATCCCCTCTTTTAACTTGACCGTCAAATATTCTCACGTAAGCGATCACGCCTTTATAGTCATCAAATTCGGAATCAAAAATTAACGCCTGCAAGCTTTTTTCTTTTTCTTCTTTCGGCGCCGGAACTTTTTTTATAATGCTTTCCAATATTTTTTCCACGCCCGTGCCTAATTTAGCGGAACATTCCAAAATTTCTTCTTTGTTGATATTTAATAATTTACTTAATTCTTCTTTGGTTTCATCGATGCTCGCGTTAGGCATATCTATTTTATTGACCACCGGAATAATGACTAAATTCTGCTCCAAGGCCAAATGCAGATTAGCTAAAGTCTGGGCTTGAATTCCTTGGGTGGCGTCAACCAATAAAACCGCGCCTTCAACCGCGGCTAAAGAACGGGAAACCTCATAATTAAAATCAACGTGGCCGGGGGTGTCAATCAGATTCAGAATATATTCTGAATCTGCAAATTCTAAATTCGATTGTTTTAAATTTTGGTTATTTGGATTTTGAATTTGTTTAGAATTTCGGATTTCGGACTCCGGACTTCGGACTTTATAAAGCATCTTCACTGGCTGAAGCTTAATCGTAATTCCCCTCTCCCTTTCCAAGTCCATTTGGTCTAAAAACTGGGCCTGCATTTTATCTTTCGCGATTGTTCCAGTCAATTCCAAAAAACGGTCAGCTAAAGTAGACTTCCCGTGGTCAATGTGAGAAATAATGGCAAAATTCCTTATATTTTCTTGAAATGACATTTTTTAAAATTTTAATCTCGCCCCGCGCCTATCCCGAAAAATGTTAAGTTAATTTATTCGTCTTTGCCGCGGAATCGCCTTCGACTTTGTTTCTTCCAAGCATAATCTTTTTATAGGATAGGTGCGGGGCTTCGCCGCATCTTAACAGAAAAGCTAAAATTAAAAAAGAAAAAACTCCTATTAAAATACTTATTAATGTTTGAATTAAAACTCCCGAAAAAGTATCCATATTAACCATCGCGCCCGCTAAACTTTTGGCTGCTTGGACTATTAATGCCATTATTGAAGAAGCAATGGTGATTTTAGCCAAAGAAAAAATAAATTTTCTCCCTTTCAAAAAATGAACTTTGAATTTTAAAATAGAAAAAAGAAGAATAAAATTTATAATCGTGGCAATGGAAAAAGCCAAAGCCAATCCGGCGACGCCGATTCTATTTCCTAAAATCACGGCTAAAAAAATATTAACTATCAAAGAAAAAATACTGATCAAAACAGGAGTTTTGGTATTTTGAAAAGCGTAAAAAGCGCGAGTCAATAATGGAATTAAAGCCTGGGCGAATATGGATAAAGAAAAATATCCTAAAGTATCCAAAGTTAAAATCGTGTCCCGCCAAGAAAAAAGCCCGCTTCCTAAAACAAGCCTGGTAATTTGCGCCCTAAGCAGTAAAATCAAAACCGAACTGGGAATAATTAAAAAAAGTATTCTTCTGAAAGTGATGGAAAAATGGTCGCTGAATTTTTTTAAATCGCCGTTGGAAACGCTTTCTGAAAAATAAGGGAAAGCGGAAATAGCCAAAGAAATGCCGAAAATGCCAATGGGAAAACTTTGCAGATTGTCGGCTAAATTATAAACAGCAATGCTTCCGACGGTTAAAGTGGAAGCAATGACTGTTGTCACTAATTTACTAATTTGATTCGCCGCTAAAGCAAAAACTCTTGGCAGCATTAGAAAGCCGATTTTTTTCACGGCCGGCGAAAAATTTAAAATGGGCTGCCACTTAAATCCTAATTTTAATAAAGTTGGTATTTGAACAATTAAATGCAAAAAAGCCCCTAAAACCACGCCCAAAGCCAAGCCGGCATTGCCATAGCGCGGAACTAAAAATAAAATACCAATAATGATTCCTAAATTATAAACTACTGGCGCCAAAGAATAGGCAAAAAATTTCTTGAAAGAATTTAAAACGCTGCTCACGACATTGCTAACGCTAAAAAATAAGATGCTGAACAGCATCACTCTGGTTAAATCAACGGTCAATTTTTTCCTTTCCAAATCAAAACCCGGCGCGATTATCGTGGCCACCAACTGGGGAGTAAAAATAAAAAATATCACGGAAAAAATAAATAAAGTTAAAAATAATAAATTTAAAAAAGAATTTGTTATTTTCCACGCTTCGTCTTTATTTTTAACCCAGTGCTCTAAAAAAACGGGAATAAAAGCGGCGCTTAAAGCGCCTAAAACCAAAGTATTAAAAATCAAATCCGGCAATCTGAAAGCGGCGTAATAAGTGTCCAAAACTTCTCCAGCGCCGAATTTGCCGGCCAGCAAATGGTCGCGCAAAAGCCCTAAAAAACGCGAGCAAACAGAAAAAAAGGCGATAATCATCGCGCCGCCGGCAATACTGCCGCTAAGTTTTGCTGATATTTTCTTTATCATTTTTATTAAATTTTATCACATTATTCCGGAAAATGAAATTCATAACGGACTCTTAATATTTTTAAGGCTTGGATTAGTAACTTTTGTATATATTTGCGTGGTTCTAATATTTTGATGGCCTAAAAGCTCTTGAACATATCTAACATCAACACCATTTTCCAAAAGATGCGTCGCAAAACTATGGCGCAAAGAATGAAAAGTGGCTTCTTTTTTAATACCTGCCGCGCGCAGAGCGTTTTCAAAAATTTTCTGCGCCGTTCGTTCAGTGAGCCTGCCTCCCCGTTCGCTGGCAAAAATGTAATCGCTATTATTTTTATCTATTATAAATTCTTCCATATCATTTTTTAATTTTTCAGAAAAAATAGTAATCCGATCTTTCTTGCCCTTAGCTTCTTTAAGATGAATAGTCAGCTCGTTTAAATTAACATCTTTAACTTTTAAATTTATTATTTCGCTTACCCGAAGACCAGCGGCATAAGCCAAGGATATCATAGCTTTATGCTTTTGATTTTTTATGGAATTAATCACCTTGCCAATTTCTCCGCGCGACAAAACAATCGGAATCTTGCTTGATGTTTTGGCAAATTTTATATCAATTTTTACATTTGATTTAGCAATTTCTCTATAGAAATATTTAATAGCGTTTAAATGGGCGTTAACCGTCTGTGAAGATTTGCCGTCATCCTGCATCTTAAGTAAATACTCTTTTATCAAACAAATATCCGGTTGGCCGGAAATAACTTTAATATAGCGAAAATAAATCCCTAAACTGGAAAGATATCCTTTAACTGTTTTTGGACTAAAATTGCGAAGTCTCAATTCATCTTTACTTTTTTCCAATAACTCTTCCAATTTCATATAGTTTATGTTAAAATTATTGATATGCGCAATTAAACTATAACATACTTCGCATATTATACAAATTTTGCATATTATCTAATTAAATATTTCGCATATAAACGAGTTATATGAAATAATTTTTTTATCTTAGTGATATTCTTAAGTTTTATGCTTTGAACTATGACGAAAATTTGATTTTTATTTTTTAAGGGGGGTAAAAGGTATTTTCTCCGCTTCGCTACGAAAATGGATTATTATTAAAAATTTTGCTATAATAAAATCATAGCAAATCGCTAATTTTACTAAACTTTATTATGAAAAACGAAATAAAAGAAATAGAAAAAGACTTAGAATTTGTAAAAAATATTTATATAAAACTTCTAACGATATTGCCCAGTTTTAATATTACTGATAGAAAAATTTTGCCTTATGGCCTAAAAGCGCACACCAGATCTGTAAGTTGGCTAGTTGAACAAGTTATTACGCAACAAACAAAATACAACGCTAAAAAGCTCGGTCTTGACGATGTAAATTTTGATTTTCCTGATACATCATTGCATGATTGTGAAATTATTTATAAAGGAAAGAGTTATTTCGTAAATGTTAAAATTCACAATATTGAAGGTAAAGAAAATAAAAATGATATTTCCGCAGTAGAAAAACTTTATTTTCAGTATAGCGTTAATAAAAATTACACTTTGATATATGCGTGTTTTGGCATTAAATTTGAGAATATAAAAATAAGTTTTGTAAAAGACTATTTAGAAATTTTCTCTCCACAATTTTTACCAATTTATGTAAATCCAAGAAATGATAAGATTCAAGCCACCTACAGACATGATAAAGTATATAGAACTAGAGAAGAATTTCTAAAAATGTTAAAAGAAAAATCTAAAAGTATTATTTTGAAATAAATATGAACAAAATTTTTAATGAAGATGTTTTGTTGGGAATAGAAAAAATAGAAGATAATTCTATTGATTTAATATTAACCGATCCGCCATATTGTTTAGGTAAGGATTATGGCAATGATTCCGATCAAAAATCATCCGAGGATTATTTAAACTGGACGTATCAATGGATTGATGCGGTTTTGCCTAAATTAAAAAATAATGGAAGTTTTTATATTTTTTTAAGCTGGCAATATTCACCAGAAATTTTTTGTTATTTGAAAAAGAAATTGCGAATGGTCAATGAAATTATTTGGGATAGACGAGTGCCAAGCATGGGTGGCTCTACTAGAAAATTTTCATCTGTTCACGACAACATAGGTTTTTTTGTAAAAAATAATGATTACCATTTTGATTTAGACAGTATTAGAATCCCTTACGATGAAGAAACTAAAAAAGCAAGGACACGATCAATTTTCATTGGAAAAAAATGGTTAGAAATGGGCTATAACCCAAAAGATTTATGGAGTACATCAAGAATACACGCACAAGATCCTGAAAGAGAAAATCACCCAACGCAAAAACCATTAGAAATAATAGAGAGGATGGTAAAAGCGAGTTGTCCAAAAAACGGAATTGTTTTTGATCCATTTATGGGAACTGGAACAACTGCCATTGCTTGCATAGCAAACGATAGACAATATGTAGGATTTGAAATCAATAAAGATTATCACAAATTAATAACGAGCAGAATTAAAAAATACAATAGCTGTCCTACTTTATTCAAAATTCAAGAACAAAAACAAGGTAATTTGGCTCAGGGCATTCACCCCCAACCCCTCTGCCCTTCGCCAAATTAAAAATCAAATTTTCTCTCAAAAAGTCATAGCTATTTTATAAAAAACGAGATAAAAAAATTACATCACATAACAAGGCATATCTGGTTCAAGAATTTTT
This sequence comes from Parcubacteria group bacterium Athens0714_12, assembly GCA_007378955.1. Classification (GTDB taxonomy): domain Bacteria; phylum Patescibacteriota; class Patescibacteriia; order UBA2591; family VMGY01; genus VMGY01. Next base: position 11,164 of record VMGY01000016.1, read on the forward strand.
TATCAATTATATCACTAAGGAGTAAAAAATTCTTTCACCCAAATTTGCCTTCATTTCATTTCGGCAAACTTCAGATATGCCTAACGTTATCTGAAATTTTATTTGCCCTTAAATTTTATTTTTTAATAGCCCTTTTTTGAAATTTTTTTTGAAAAGAAAAAACCGCCTTGGATAACCTTGGCG
>VMGY01000001.1 GCA_007378955.1 Parcubacteria group bacterium Athens0714_12
AGGGGGTTTTCCCGAGTAGATATGATTTTAAATGAAAATAAAATTTATGTTTTAGAAATCAACACGATTCCCGGAATGACAAAAAATAGCCTCTTACCTAAGTCGGCGCGAGCGGCGGGAATCAGTTTTCCAAAACTTTTAGATAAAATCATAAAATTAGCTTTAGGAGTGGATTGAAATTTTGGGTAGCTGGTATGACGTCATACCAGCTACCCAAAATTCTAAACTAAAAATGCGTACTGAAAATATTAATTTTTCTTATATCAAACAAATAGAAATTTTAGCCAGTAAAATTCCTGGCGTTATTTCATTGGCGCAAGCGATTCCTTCGTTAGACACGCCTGAAATAATCAAAAAAAAGGTGATTGAAATAATAAGCCAAGGCAAGGCTTCCAGATATTCTCTTAGCCCGGGATTGCCTTTTCTAAGGGAGGTAATAGAAGAAAAACTAGCTGGAAAAAAAATGTATTATGATTTTGAAAAAGAAATTATTATCACTGCCGGCGCGACTGAAGCGCTAATGGCTTCCTTGCTGGCCATTTTAGATAAAGGCGATGAGGCGATTGTTTTTTCGCCTTCCTACGCTTCTTATCCTGAAATGATTAAAGTCGCTTCGGGCAAGCCGGTTTTAGTTAATTTGCAAGAAGAAAATAATTGGCAGATTGATTTAAAAGAATTGGAAGAAAAAATCAGTTCTAAAACCAAAGTTATTCTTTTTTGCAATCCTAATAATCCCACCGGCACTCTTTTTAAAAAAGACGAGCTTTTGAAAATAGGGGGGCTCGCCTTAAAGCATAATCTTTTTATTATCAGCGACGAAGCTTATAAAGAATTTATTTATAACGATGAAAAATATTTCAGCTTGGCCGAGGTCAATGAATTAAGAAAATTAGTCATCAGAATTTTTACTTTTTCCAAAGCTTACGCGATGACCGGCTGGCGGATAGGATTTTTGCACAGCGACGAAGAAGTGGTCAAAGAAATTATTAAAGTCCATGACACTTTAATCACTTGCGCGCCGGTAGTTTCCCAATACGCGGCTTTATTCGGTTTGGAACTGGCGCAGCGGGAAATTAAAGAATTTAAAAAAATATATCGCGAAAGGAAAGAATTAATCTGCTGGCAATTAGACCAATTGAAAGATTTTTTTTCTTATCGCGAACCGGAAGCGGCTTATTTTATTTTTGCTAAATTAAAAAATCGCGATAATTCATGGCAATTTTGCCTGGATCTTTTGGAAAAAGCAAAAGTGGCCTTAGTGCCCGGCATTGCCTTCGGACCCAATGGAGAAGGTTATGCAAGAATCAATTTTTCCGCTTCCGAAGAAAATATTATTGAGGCCTTTAAAAGAATAAAAACTTATTTTAATTATTATGAAAAAAATTCTTAAATTTTTTGTCCAGTTTTATTTAAAAATTCTTACTAAAATTGTTTTGGCGCGGCACAAGCCGGAAATCATCGCCATTGCCGGCACGGATAATAAAACTAATGTCAAGGAAATCTTATTAAAAACCCTTCGTTTTTTTAATGAAGACGTGAGGGCAAATCCCCGGAGTTATAACACGGAAATCGGCCTGCCCTTGGCTGTTTTGTATTTACCTTCTGGCTTTTCAAATTTTTGGTCTTGGCTAAAAATTCTTTATCAGGGAACTTGCGTCGCTTTATTCAGCCGAAAATTCCCCAAAAAATTAATTTTAGAATTAGGCATAGACAAGCCCGGAGATATGGATTATCTTTTGACTTTAGTTAAGCCCAAAATAACGATTTTTACGGAAATTACTCCGGCTTATCTTGATAGTTTTCAGAGTTTGGATAATTTAGCTTTGGAATATAAAAAATTAATTATTTCCTTGAAGCAGGGAGGAATAGCTGTTTTAAATAATGACGATTTAAGGATAAAAAACCTTTGCCAATATAATTCTAAAATTAAGCATTGGTTTTATGGCTTTAATGAAAAATCTGACCTTCAGCTTGCGGAAAGAAAAATAACTGAAAAGGGGCAAATATTTAAAATAAAATACCAAAACAAGGAAATAGGCTGTGAAATATCAAAAAGAGGAGACCATCATCTTTACGCGGCTTTATGCGCCTTAATTGTCGGTTTAATTTATGGTTATAAATTAGAAGATTTGATAAAACAAATAAATAATTAACAAGCATGATAAGGAAATTTTTTTTAAAAAAAATAAAGCATTCGCCAAGAGTTAAAGCCTTAAGAGATTATCATTTAAAGCCGAAAAGAATTTTTTTGAAGAAATTTTATTTTTGGCTTGTTTTTTTGATGGCTTGTGGCTTGTTTTATTTTTGTTTTTATTGCGATTTTTTCTTAATTAAGGAGATAACTATTCTCCGGGATAATGGCGCCGCCGGACAAAAAGTTTCTGACGAGGAGGTTAAAAACACCATCTTTTCCGTTTTTTTAAAAAATAGATTTTTTATTTTTCCTCAAGGGAATTTTTTAATTTTTGATAAAAAAGCGGCCGAGGAAATAATTAAAGAAAATCAGCAGATAGAAGATGTTTTTATAAAAAAAATATTTCCGGATAAATTAAAAATTACAATAAAAGAAAAAAACGCCGTGGCAAATTTAGCCCTTTTGGAGAAAAATTTTGACCAGGAAGAGCTTGCGGATAAAATCTCATCTTTTGAAAATTCGTCCTCGACGGAATTTATGGAAAGTAAAGAAGAAATTAAAGATAAATACAAGTATTATCTTATAGACAAAAAAGGTGATATCTTGGAAGAGAGGGGAGAAGCCATCCTTAATTTGCCTTTGATTTATGACCAAAGGGAAATTTCCCAATATCCTTATTTAAACCAAGAAGAATTATTATTTATTTTAGAACTTTTTAAAAAATTTCCTCAAAGATTAAAAGATATAGACATTAATTCTTTCAAAATAGGGGATAGCGAGAAATCTAAGCTGATAGCGGCAACTTCCGAGGGATGGGAAATTTATTTTGATTTTAATGAAGACGTGAAAAATCAATTAGAAAAGCTATTTTTGATTTTGCAAGAAAAAATCAAGCAAGAAAGAGGAAATTTAGAATATATTGATTTAAGGTTTGAAAATAGGGTATACTATAAATAAAGATAATTAATTTTGTAAATTAAAAATACTTTTAATAAAAAATATAAAATTAGAAAATTTCTATTATTAGGGAGAGAAGGGGAATAAATTTGTGGATTTAAAATAATTATGATACAATGTCGTATAATGTACCTTAATAGACATTGGGCTTATTCAATAAGCCCAATGTCTATTAAGGTGGCGGGATTATAACGACATATTGCATAAGTCGTATAATCCCGTCCCATACGTCCAAGTATATTTATTTTCTTGCATTCATTCCCTATCTATCCCCCCTATGATTAAATCAAAAAAAACTTTAATTAAACAGATAATAAATTTTCTTGAATATTGTGAGGTGGAAAAAGGCCTATCGCCCGTGAGTGTTAAGAATTACGCGCAATTTTTAAGTAAATTCAGTTGCTGGCTGGAATTCGCGAATTTTGGCGCTCTTTTGCCGCATCAACTCTCTCCTGACCATATTTGGAAATATCGGCTGTTTTTAGCCCATCAGACGAGTCCTTTGACTCATAAACCATTAAGCAAGGCCACTCAAAACTATTATTTAATCGCCCTTCGTGTTTTATTGGCTTATTTAACGGAAAAAGATATTCTTTCTTTGCCGGTGGAAAAAATAAAATTATCAAAAAATAATAAATCAAGAAAAATAAAATTTTTAACTTTAGAGCAGTTAGAAAAATTATTATCAATGCCAAATATAAAAACAAAAACAGGATTAAGGGATAAAGCTATTTTAGAAACTTTATTCAGCACTGGTTTAAGAGTTTCAGAGTTAATGTCGCTTAATGTAAATCAAATAAAGATAGAAAAATTGCCAAAAGGCAAGGATTTGGAAGTAGTGATTACCGGCAAAGGCGAAAACATAAGAACAGTTTATTTCTCTCCTCGATGCCTTGAGTGGATTGATAAATATTTAAAAGCGAGAAAAGACGATGATGATGACAAGGCCTTGTTTATAAATTTTTCCACTCGCAGTTTTAAATCGGAAAAACGGCTTTCCACTCGTTCCATTGAAAGAATTATAAAAAGTTACGCTCGGCAAGCGGGTCTTCCCTATTTTATCACTCCGCATACGATTCGCCACAGCTTTGCCACTGATTTACTGAATCAAGGCGTTGATTTAAGGATTATTCAGGAGTTTTTAGGCCATAAAAACATTGCCACTACGCAAGTTTATACTCACGTAACTAATAAAAAACTTCGCCAAATTCATCAAGAATTCCACAGCGGAGCAAGGTTAAAAAACGAATAAATTGTTATTTTATAGTGTTATTGCGAGCCCTTCGTTTCACCCCGCGAAGCAATCCCGTTCTTTCACCTGTCATTGCGAGGAACCCAGCAGGGTGACGCGGCAATCCCGATGATAAACGCAATAGTCTCGGGATTGCCGCACTCGATCGCCTGCTGGCGCTATCGCTCGCAATGACAGGCTGATTTTGGATGTTTTGTAATTAAAAGTAATTGTAAAATTTATAATATCTCATCCGCCGGAGATAAATAATCTTCCGGATTGACTGGAATACCATTAATTCTGACTTCAAAGTGCAAATGCGGGCCTAAAGAAAAGCTTCCCGCGCCTCTGGTGCCGGGCAAGCCGCCGCTTAAGCCGATTATTTGGCCTTTTGTTACATAAGTGTCTTCCTGGACACTAATTTTGATTAAATGGCCGTAAAGAGTGGACATTTCATCATTATGAATAATCATTATATAACTATATCCCATGCCCGCGTCTTTCGCCCTTGCCACATAACCGGAAGCCGCCGCTTCAACGGCTGTGCCTTGGGACGCTCTGATGTCTATGCCTGAATGTTCGCCAATCCATCTTCGCATTGGATAATAAGGATCGTGAAAACGGCAAGTAATTATTTTGGAAGGCGCTGGCCAAAACAAAGACAAATCACCGCCCATTCCCAGCTCTTCCATTTTCTGCTGGCTAAGTTTTTTTCTCACTTCTTTTTCTAAGGAAGAAATTTCCGCGTTCATTTGGTTATATTCCGCCCTTAAATCCGCTAACAAACTTTGAAAATTTCTTTCTTTGCCGCGCGTTTCATTCAATAAAGTTAATTTAAAATTTTCTTTTTCTTCGTAATTTTCCCGCTCTTCATTTAAATTTTCTTGTAAAACTAATAAATTTTTCTTTTTATTTTCTAAATCGCTTTTTTGCGTTTCCAAACTTTGTCTTACTAATTTTAATTTATTTACGTCTTTTTGGAGCACTTCTTGCAATTTTTCTTCATATTGCCATTGGTTAAAAAAATCAGACAAAGAATCACTGATTAAAATAAGTTCCAGATAATTTTTTCGGCTGTTTTTATAAATCATTCTAATCACTTCCCCTAATTTTTCTTTTTGGCTCGCTATCTCTTTTTCTTTTTTTTCAATCTCGAGTTTAACTTCTTCTATTTCCTCGTTTTTTTGCTCCACTTGAATTTTCAATAAATTGATTTTAATTTTTGTCTTATTAATATTACTTTCTAAAATAGATATTTCATTATTCAAACTTAAAATATCTTTTTGCTTGTCCTCTATTTCTTTTTCGTATTTAGCTTTTTCTTTTTCTAATTTATCTATATAATCTTTTTTCTCCTGAATCTTTTGGTTTAATTCATTGATTTCACCAGTATCCGCTTTAACGGAATTAATTTTTAAAATAAAATTAAAAAATATAAAAACAAAACTAAAAACGATAATTAAAAACGAAATTTTTAAATTTTTTTCAAAAATATTTTTTTTCATTTAATCTTAATTTGATTTACATTTTATAAAATATTCTAAAAGGCGTTATCTTTATTATACTAAACTTTTATAAGTAAAAAAAATTATATTTTTAATTTTTCTATCGCCTGGCAAATTCTTTTTAAAGTTTTTTCTTTCCCTAAAATTTCCGCTATTTCAAACGGGCTCGGCGAACCCTCTTTGCCGGTTAATGAAACTCTTAAAGGCCAAAGCAAATCCCCCACCCCGGTCATTTTTGTCAAAGGCATCAAGATTTCCTCTAATTTTATTTTATTCCAATCTTCCTTATTAATTAAAGACAAATTATCTTTCGCTAAAGATAAATTTTTTATTATGTTTTCCTTATTTTGGCCTTTCCAAGCTAATAATCCAGTTTGATATTCCAATTTATCCAAAAAGAAAAAATCCGCCACCTCTCCCACCTGGCTTAATCTTTTTATTCTTTCTTTTTCCAAAAAGACAATTTTTTTAAGCTCGTCAAAACCAATCGTCTCGCCCGTTGCTTTAATCGCGTATTTTTCATCTTTTACCCCGTTAAATTTCTCCGCGCCGACTTTGTCGGATTTAACAGGGTGAATTTCAATAAGATTAATTTTTTCCAAAAACGGCGCGATTCTTTTTGTCAATTCGTCCAAATTCATTTGCCTTAAATAAAATCCGTTAAGCCAATCTAATTTTTTAATATTAAACACCGCGTTGGTTTTTTGGATTTTACCCAAAGAAAACTTTTTGATTAATTCTTCTTTGCTGAAAATTTCCTGTTCTGTGTCCGGATTCCAGCCCAATAAAGCCATAAAATTAATTAAAGCTTCCGGCAGATAGCCCGAATCTTTATATTCCAAAATAGACATCGCGCCATGTCTTTTGCTTAATTTTTCCCCATTAGGCCCCAAAGTTAAAGGAAGATGCGCGAATTTTGGCGGCTGCCAATTAAAAGCTTGATACAAAAGGACATGCTTCGGCGCGCTGGGCAGCCAATCATCGCCTCTGATGACATGAGAGATTTCCATTAAATGGTCGTCAATAATGCTGGCTAAATGATAAGTCGGGTAGCCGTCTGATTTTAAAAGAACTTGGTCGTCAATGGTATTTGAATCAAATTTTATTTTTCCCTTGATTAAATCCTTAAATTCTATTTCTTCATTTAAGGGAACTTTTAATCTGACGACATAAGGAATTTTCTTTTTTATCCTTTGTTCAATTTGTTTTTTTATCAGATCTCGGCATTTACGGTTATACATCGGCGGCTGTTTCGCCTTTTTTTGTTTTTCTTTTTGTTTTTCCAATTCTTCCGGCGTACAAAAACAATAATAAGCTTTGTCATTATCTAAAAGCTCTCGAACATATTTTTTATAAAGAACCAATCTTTTACTTTGAAAGCAGGGCTCTTCGTCCCAATTCAAACCCAGCCATTCCAAGCTTTCAAAAATTTTTTCCACGCTTTTCGGAATAGCCCTTTTAACGTCCGTGTCTTCAATTCTAACAATAAAATCACCGGCGTTTTGGCGGGCAAAAAGCCAGTTAAATAAAGCAGTTCTGATATTGCCTATATGCGGGTCGCCGGTTGGCGATGGCGCATAGCGAACTCTTATTTTCATAATTTAAATTTATATTTAATCGCGGCCAAAGGAAATTTGCAAGTAGCGGTAAAAATTTTTTTTATTCTCCATGGCTGGCAAATTAACCTCCAAAACCATTCTAATCCTAATCGCCTAAAAATTAAAGGGGCTCGCTTGATTTTACCGGTAATAAAATCCAAAGTTCCTCCCACTGCCATCGCTATTTTCACTGAGGGAATTTGAAATAAAAATTTATTGATAATTTTTTCCTGCCAAGGAGCGCCGAGGGCGACCAACAAAATATCCGGCTTAAATTCCTGAATTATTTTCAGGTTTATATTTTCTCCGTCTTTTTCTATCCCCTGCCCTTCTATTTCTATTTGGCCATATTTTTCTTTGATTGATTTTTTTATTTCTTTTGTTTTAGATAATCCTTTTTGCCAATTTAAAAAATAAACTTTATATTTTTTTTCTTTTGCCAATTTTAAAATTTGATTGGTTAAATCCGAACCTTGAACGCGCTTTAACGGATTCAGGTATAGCCAAGAAGCAAAAATCAATCCGATGCCGTCAGGAATGGCAAGAGCGGCTTTATTTAAAATATCTTTTAATTCTTTGTCTTTTCGCGCCTCTAAAACAATTTCCGGATTGGGCGTGACAAGATAATGCTGTTCTTTGGATTCCAGCCAATTTTTAATTTTTTCCAAAACTTGATCGCTGGTTATTTTATCAACTAAGATATCCAAAATATTGACTTTCATAAATTATATTATATCACTTTTTACTTTCAAAAATCAAATATTTTTGCTATAATTGAAAGGTGAAAAAAGCGTTATTTTATAAAAAATTAAAAAATCATCAAATTCAGTGCCAAGCTTGTAACCATTATTGCTTAATTTTGTCGGCCAAAAAAGGAATTTGCGGCGTCAGGGAAAATATCAAAGGTGAACTTTACGCTTTGACCTATGGTTTGGCTTGCGCGGAAAATATAGACCCGATAGAAAAAAAACCGCTTTTTCATTTTTTGCCCGGCAGTTATTCTTTATCCATCGCCACGGTCGGCTGTAATTTCAGATGTTCTTATTGCCAAAATTGGGATATTTCCCAAGGACCTAAAATTAACCCCGCGCTTTTTTTTGATTGCATTTCATGTGAAAAGATAAAACCTATCCGAAAAAAATGCGGGGTAAATCAAAAAATTGACGGCTTTGAATTATCGCCTGGCAAAATTATTCAGGATGCTTTGGATAGCGGCTGTCAAAGCATTTCTTATACTTACACTGAGCCAACCGTATTTGTAGAATATGCTATAGAAACAATGAAATTAGCCCAAGAACGAGGAATAAAAAATGTTTGGGTCAGCAACGGCTATATGAGTAAAAAAGTCTTGGAAGAAATTTCACCATATTTAGACGCGATTAATATTGATTTAAAATCTTTTAAAGAAAAATTTTATCAGGAAATTTGTGGCGCGCGCTTAAAGCCGGTTTTAGAAAATTTAAAAATAATAAAAAATTTAGACATCTGGTTAGAAATAACAACCTTGGTAATTCCCGGCTTCAATGATTCACCAAAAAAATTTGAGCAAATAGCCTATTTTATAAAAAATGAATTAGGCGATGAAACGCCTTGGCATCTTTCCAAATTTTCGCCAGAAATTTCATGGCAAATGCAAAATCTTCCCCCTACTCCGGATAAAACGATTCAAAAAGCGCGGGAAATCGGCCTTGAAGGAGGCTTAAAATACGTGTATACTGGAAATATCCGAGAAAATTCCGGAGAAAATACTTATTGCCCTAAATGTAAAACATTAAATATCAAACGGATTGGATTTTCTATAGAAAGATTGGATAAAAATGGAAAATGTTGGAAATGCGGCAATCATCTGAATTTAATCGTTTGACATAATTTTAGCATATGCTAAACTAAAATTAGCACTCTGAAGTTAAGAGTGCTAATGCATTGCTGTATTGTTAAATTGCTAAATTGTCGCATTGATTTTCAAGACAATTTAACAATTTGACAATGGAACAATTTAATAATGAATTATATGCCTTTAATTGATAACTTCACTTTTAAATCGCAAGAAGCTTTGCAACAAGCCCAGAAAATGGCTTTTGACAAAGGCCATCAGCAAATAGACGCCCTGCATCTTCTTTATGTTTTAACTGAACAGGAGGAAGGAGTGGTTTTAACTTTATTGCAAAAATTAGAAGTTAACACCGAAGATCTCAAAAAACGGCTGACAAAAGAAATAAATAAAATTCCTAAAATCAGCGGCGAAGGAGCAATAGGCCAATTTTATATCGGGTCAGGCCTTCAAAGAGTTTTAATGCAAACCCAAAAAGAAGCCAGTAAATTAAAAGATGAGTACGTCAGCACCGAGCATCTCTTTTTGGCTATTTTGCAAGTCCCTTCTATTTGCAAAGAAATCTTGCAAAGTTTTGGCTTAAGTTATGAAAAAGTGCTCACGGTTTTAACCACCTTAAAAGGCGCGGAAACCATCACTGACGCCGAGCCGGAATCAAAATATCAAGTGATTGAAAAATACACCCAAAACTTAACCCAATTGGCCAGAGATAAAAAATTAGACCCGATTGTCGGCAGAGACGATGAAATAAGAAGAGTAATGCAAGTTTTAAGCAGAAGAACTAAAAATAATCCGGTTTTAATCGGCGAAGCCGGCACCGGCAAAACAGCCATTATTGAAGGATTGGCGCAAAGAATCGCTTCGGGCGACGTGCCGGAAACTTTAAAAGACAAAGAAATTTTAGTTCTTGATTTGGGTTCTTTGGTGGCGGGAACTAAATTCAGAGGCGAATTTGAAAATCGTTTAAAAGCGATTTTAAAAGAAATAAAAAAATACGAAGGCCAGATTATTTTATTTATTGACGAACTTCATACTTTAGTGGGCGCGGGCGCGATTGAGGGTTCTTTGGACGCTTCCAATATGTTAAAGCCGGCATTGGCGCGCGGCGAACTGCATTGCGTCGGCGCGACGACTTTAAAAGAATACCAAAAATACATTGAAAAAGACCAGGCTTTGACCAGAAGGTTTCAGCCGGTTTTTATCGGCGAGCCGAGCATTGAAGATACGGTCGCTATTTTGCGGGGCATTAAAGAAAAATATGAAATTTATCACGGCATAAAAATCACTGACGACGCTTTAATCGCCGCCGCCCAATTTTCCGCCCGCTATATCACCGACCGCTTCCTGCCGGACAAAGCAGTGGACTTGATTGACGAGGCCACCTCGGCTTTGAAATTAGAAACAGAAACCCAGCCAGATGAATTGGATAAATGGAAGAGAAAAATCAGGCAGATTGAAATAGAAAAAGAAGCCTTGAAAAAAGAAAAAAAAGACAAATCAAAATTAAATCTTCTGGAAAAAAATCTTAATGAATTGAAAGAAAGCGCCAAAGATTTGGAAATAAAATGGCGGAACGAAAAAGACAGCATTTCTATTATCAGAAAAACTCAGAAACAATTGGAAAGCTTAAAAAACGAAGCGGAAATAAACGAAAGAAAAGGCAATTTGCAAAAAGTGGCGGAATTGCGCTATGGCCAAATTCCCGAACTGGAAAAACAAATAAAGCACGAGGAGGAAAAATTAAAAAAATTAAGAAAAAAACAAAGAATTTTAAAAGAGGAAGTTACCGAGGAAGATATTGCCAAAGTGGTTTCCCGATGGACCGGTGTGCCTTTGACTAAAATGCTGGAAAGCGAAAGTTATAAATTGGCGAAAATGGAAGAAGAATTGCATAAGCGGATTATTGACCAAAAAGACGCGATTAAGGCGATTGCTTCGGCGATCAGAAGGTCAAGAGCCGGCATCAGCGAAGAAAATAAACCAATGGGCAGTTTTATTTTCCTGGGCCCGACCGGCGTGGGAAAGACGGAATTAGCCAAGGCCTTGGCGGAATTTATGTTTAATGACGAGAAATCATTGATTCGTTTGGATATGTCTGAATATATGGAACGTCACACGATTTCTAAAATGCTCGGCTCCCCTCCCGGCTATGTCGGCTATGAAGAAGGCGGACAATTAACTGAAATGGTCAGGCGCCGGCCTTATTCAGTTATCCTTTTTGATGAAATAGAAAAAGCGCATTTGGAAGTTTTAAATACCCTTTTGCAAATTTTAGACGATGGCAGATTGACTGACGCCAAAGGCCGGGTGGCTAATTTCAAAAATTCAATCATTATCATGACTTCCAATGTCGGCAGTGATTTATTACAGGATTTATCTAATAAGACTACAATTGGCTTTGTTTCAGACCGGGAAAAAGAAAATACGGAAAAACAGGTCCAGGACAAAATCAGGACAGCCCTGAAAGAAAAATTCAGGCCGGAATTTTTAAACCGCGTGGATGAGGTGATAATTTTCAAAAATTTAAGCAAAAAAGATATTGAACAAATCATGGAACTCCAGTTGCGTATTGTGGAAAAAAGATTAAGTGAAAAAAAATTAAAAATCACCGTCAGCTTGGAAGTTAAAAAAATGCTGGCTGAACGTGGTTATGACCCTGTTTTCGGCGCCCGGCCATTAAAAAGATTAATTCAAAATTTAATTTTAGACCCCTTGGCGATGGAAATAATTGAAGGTAAAATCATCGAAGGACAAATCATAAAAATAACCCTAAAAAACGGAAAAGTAAATTTTTCGTAAAAACAAAAAAGGAGGGTGGAGTGAAAAAAGAAGATTTTAAAAAGTTGAAAAGAGGAGATATCGTGGAATCATTGTCGGGCACGCAATTTATTGTCGTGGAAACAAAAGGCCTGGGAATTGGCGATGATTACATTTATGTCGCCGAATTATTTGAACATCCACCAAGAAGAATAAATTATCTACATCTGAAACGCCATATCCGATAAATTAAAAGATCGAAATTATTTAAGTCCGGAGAAAAAATCCCCGGGCTTTTCATTTGAAATACTTAAAAAAATAAGATATGATAATATAAATAAATAGTATTGTCATTGCGAGGAGCCCAGTACATATATTTATGTGCTGGGCGACGAAGTAATCCCGTTTTATTAACCACAGGATTGCTTCGTCGCTCGTTTCACTCACTCCTCGCAATGACACTTTTTGAATATGCTTATAAAAAAAATCTGTATTTTTATCGCGATTTTAGTTTTATCCCCCCTCTCTTTTATTTTTGCCGCTGATTTTAATCCTAATTATATTATTTCCGACGCGGAATTGACTGATTATAATTCTTTATCTTTGGATTCTATCCAAAAATTTTTAGAGATAAAAGACGGGACTTTAAAAAATTATAAAGCTGAAGACATTGACGGAAAAACCCGTGGCGGGGCGGAAATAATTTACAACGCCAGCCGGAATTATAAAATCAATCCACAAATCCTGCTCGTTTTGTTGCAAAAAGAACAAAGCTTGATAGATAATTCAAATCCGACACAATATAATTACGACTGGGCAACTGGCTTTGCCCGTTGCGATGATTGCGACCTGAATGACCCAGTGATCGTCAAATTCAAGGGTTTTGCCAAGCAAATAGACGGCGCTGCGAGCCGATTGCGCTGGTATCTTGCTCAATACGCTAATAATGAAAATGGCTGGCTGAAACAAGCAGGCGCGACTTATGATATTCTGCAAACTTACCAAACTCCCCCGTCTTATAAAATTACCATTGCCAACCAAGCGACCGCCTGTTTATATAATTACACGCCTTATTACCATGGCAATTACAGTTTCTGGAAATTATGGAATAAATGGTTTACTAAAATTTATCCCGACGGAACGCTTTTACAGGCCAAAGGAGAACCGGGCGTCTGGCTGGTCCAATTTGGCAAAAAAAGGCCATTTTTAAGCCGTTCAGCCCTATTTTCCAGTTATGACACAAGTAAAATCATTCGGGTGGAAAAAGTTGATTTAGAAAGATATGAAAGCGGCAGAGCCATAAAATTTGCCCAATATTCTCTTTTAAGGTCTCCTGCCGGCACAGTGTATTTATTGATTAATAATGAAAAAAGAGGATTTAGAACAAGAGAAGCATTTAGAACGTTCGGTTATAACCCGGAAGAAATAATAGATTTGAGTTGGGAGGAGTTGGCGGACTTTCCCGAAGGAGAGCCGATTACCATTGCCAGCACTTATCCGACCGGCGCTTTACTGCAAAATAAAAGTACTGGCGCGGTTTTTTATGTCCAAAACGGCGTTAAAAACGGAATTATTGACCGAAGCATTTTAAAAATTAATTTTAAAAATAAAAAAATTATTCCGGTCGCGCCGGAAGAATTGGATAAATACGCCGCTTTGCCACCGATAAAAATAAAAGATGGCGAGCTTGTTAAATCAACTGGCCAGCCCGCGGTCTATATTATTTCCAATAGTGAAAAGCGGCCAATTACTTCCCCTGACGCTTTTAATGGTTTAGGTTATAAATGGGAGAATATAAATAACGTACCTCAAGGAGTGCTCGATTTACATCTCGCCGGCGAACCATTGGATATCGCGAGGTAAATTTATGAAAAAAAAAGAAAAGAAAGAAACCAATATCCAAAAAATAGTTAATTATTATTTCAAGACCAAGGGTTTGAATTTGGAAGAAATTAAGGAAAGCGCCAAAAAGAAAAAGATAATTTATTCCCGCCATGTCAGGCCGGCGAAAGAACTTTTGGAATTGGCCGGCTCGTTAAGCAAAGCCAAAGAAGCGATAAAAAAGGTGGCTAATTGGGCGATATCGCATCACTTGGATTATACGATTGAAACCGTTTTTAAGAGATGGCTGGAATTGGACAAATTAAAACCAAAAGAAGTGGTTAAAAAGCCGTTTTACGACGACCACCCGATGGTCTGGAGCGACGCCAAGCAAAAATGGTTTATCATTATTGACGGCGAATGGAAGGAATTTGCCGGCGACGAGAAAGAAATTGAATGGAAAGTGATTAAATAAATAACTATCGTATTTGTTTTAAATTTATAATATGAATTCTAATAATAAAATTAAGATTATCTTTATGGGCACTCCTAAATTCGCTGTTCCGGCTTTAAAAAAATTGGCGGATGACAAGCGATTTGAAATTTTGGCGGTAATTGCGGCGACAGACAAGCGCATTGGCAGAAAACAAATCCTCACTCCTCCGCCGGTAAAAATTTTCGCTCGAGAAAATAAAATTTTGGTTTTCCAACCAAAAAGAATTGAAAATTTTAAATTGCAAATTTCAAACTTGAAACCAGATTTAATTATTGTGTGCGCTTTTGGTCAAATTATTCCTAAAAGTATTTTGGATATTCCTAAATACGATTGTCTTAATATCCATCCCTCCTTGCTTCCCAAATACCGGGGTCCCTCGCCTATCCAAACTGCTATTTTAAACGGAGAAAAGCAAACCGGCGTTACAATTATGCTGGTAGATGAAAAAATGGACCGCGGCCCGATTTTAAAAAATTGCGAATTGCAAATTACAAATTGCGATTTTACTTATGAAAAATTATCGGAAAAACTATCTGAACTTGGCGCTCAATTGCTTATTGAAACCATTCCTGAATGGATAAATGGAAAAATCAAAGCTAAACCGCAGGAGGAATCGCTCGCCGCTTACACCAAGATAATTCAAAAAGAAGACGGAAAAATTAATTGGAAAAAATCAGCCCAGGAAATAGAAAATCAAATCAGAGCTTTTTATCCTTGGCCGGGAACTTTCACTTTTTGGCAAAAATTAAAATTAAAAATTATCCAAGCCGCGGCGTCTCTGGAAAAACATAATTTAACCCCGGGCAAAGTATTTTTAGACAAAAACAATCAAATATCCGTCGCTTGCGGCAAAGGATATTTGATTTTAAAAAAAATTCAATTGGAAGGAAAAAAAGAAAATAAAATTGAAGATTTTATTAAGGGACACTTATCTTTTCTTGGCTCTATTTTAAATTAATGATTTCCTCACTTTTTTTGTTACCCAAAAGCCGAGATATTTACCCAGCATTAATCTGGTTTGGGCGTCGAGCGCCGGAATAGCGCCGAAAAATATAAAACAAATCGGGAAAAGAATCCATTGTAAAAGCATAAATAAATAAGTATGAAACTTATATTTATCCGGCCTTGGAGGCAATAAAATAATGCTTAAAACAGCGCTGATAATCAAACCGACCATCGCGAGTTGCATTAAAATTTCCAAAATAAAAGGCTCATTGGAAATAAGCACGCTTGTTTTTATCCCCTCTTCAGCCAGCCATAAAGGCAATTTTCCCAAAACAAAAATTAAAATTGGCGCCGTCGCCCAAGAATAGATGCCCTCGCTAAGAATAAAAAGAGATTTAAATCCTTTTTTAAAAGGGATTTTTTTATTTTTCCAAAGATTCCAAATCAAATAAGGAATATTTTCCGCGCCATAAGCCCAGCGCCTTTGCTGTTTGTATTGATTAACCAAGCTTTGCCATAAACTGCCGGCATAAACCGTATCCATGGAAATCGGGATATATAAGGGCGCTACCGAGTAATTGCCGTTATAATGAATAAAACATTGATAAAAAATTCTTGAGTCTTCGCTGACAATGTCGTTTTGCCAAAATCCCACATCCACCAGGGCGTTAAAACTCATGCTATGCGAAGAAAAAGTTGACATCCTTTCAGGCCTGTTTAATTCTGTTAATAGCCAAAAAGTCGTGCCCCTGGAAACTATGCGCGTTAAGGCCGGGGAATCCCAGATATTATTATTAAATAAAGCGATTGGCTGAAAAGACGCGTGAACAGGGTCGGGATGAGTCAAATATGTATAAGTCAAATAACTGAAGTATTGCCGGTGCGGACAGCTATCCACGTCAAAAGAAGAAACAATAATTTTTTTATAAGGAATTTTTAATTGGTCTATCAATATTTTGGCTTTTTTGCCGGCATAATGGGTATTTGAACCCTTACCCGCCAATTCGCCGGGTAAATCTTTAGGATGAAGTTCTATTAAAAGCCGGAAAAATTTGCCGGCAAAATCTTTTTTAATTTCTTCAACGATTTTTAAAAAATTTTCTTTGTCTTTTTCTTCGCCGGCTAAAACCACGATAAATTTATCCAAAGAATAATCCATTTTAATTAAATTTTCAAAAGTTGATTTGATTACTTCTATCCCCTCTTTATAAGTAGGTAGAATTATTAAATGGTAAATTTCAGGCCAGTCTTTTATTGTTTTTAATCTTTCCAGCCAATTTATTTTTAAAGTTTTTTTAAATCTTTGCCATGAAATAATAAGATGGATTTGAAGATAGACAATTTTAATCAGCCAGTATAAATCAAAAAGAATAATAAAATAAATAGCCCAGAGCGGCTTGAAATACGAAAATAAAAAAGCAAGAATAAAAGTCATCCAGACTAAAGCGCCGGGAATTATTTCTAAAATTCTATAATAAGGATTTTTTGACAATTTAGGCATTATTTTTTTCCGTTTAAATCTGATGATGAATTTTTATTATTAAAAAATACTTCGGTTAATTTTATTCCAAAACGAGAAAGGAAAAACAATCCGATGCCGGATAGCAGTAAATTCAAGGCCCTGATAATTAAAGCGAAGGTAATGCCTACGTCAATTCCCAACCCTAAAACAATGAAAATACCCGCGCCAGTCGCTTCTAAAACGCCCAAAGCTACGGGTATCGGGATGATATAAGCGATTAAAAATATAATTTTAGCTAAAATAATTTCCTTAATCGGGATATTATAATTTAAAAAAAATAAAATTAATTTGAAATGAAATAAAAAGATAATCATTGATAAAACGGATAAGGAAAAAGTGGTAAGAAAGACTTTTTTTTTATATTTAAAAAATTTAATAATTTCATCCTCTAATTTAACTATTTTTTCTTTATTCTTTTTAATAAAATTTATTTTATTTAATCCGAAAAAATTAATAATTGAACTGAAAAGATTTTTGCCGTCTCTAAGCTTAATATAAAAGTAGACCCAAAAAATTAAGCTAATAATAACTATTAACAATAAAGGATTTAATAGATAGCCGGGAATTTCAAATTGAATCAGTATAAAAAATAAACCCAGTATGAAAAACAAGCTTCCACAAATAACATCCAAAACTTTATCAATCGCCACGGAAGCAAGGCCCTCGCTATAAGAAATTTTAGCTTCCTTTTTTAAAACATAGGCGCGGGCAAATTCACCGCCGGTATAAAGAATCGGCGTAAGATGGTTTATTGAAAACCCGACTATTTTAGCAATAAATAATTTTTTAAAAGATATTTTATGCCCTTGATATTCTAAAATTATTTTCCAGCGCCAAGTTAAAATAACGATGCCAAGCAAAAAAAATAAAAAAATAATCAATCCTTTCCAAATAGAAAGCATTGCCAAAGCTTTTAAAACTTTTTCCAGGCCGGCTTTTCGCAAAAGCAAAATAAAAACAAGCGCCCCGATAAAAAAAGAAAGAGCAAAAGAAAAATTTTTTTTTAAATTTAATTGATTAAACATTTTATTTTTCTATCTTTATCAAGGTTATTTCCGGCGGGCAATTAAATCTTATCGGCAAAAAACCGACGCCGACGCCGCGGTTAACATATAAATACGAATCATTAATTTTAAAAAGGCCGGAAGCGTATTTGCCGTGGTCTTTAGTCGGCACCCAAATAGGTCGTACAAAAGGAATTTTAACCTGTCCGCCGTGGGTATGCCCGACTAAAATTAAATTTATATTTTTAATCTTGGCATCTTCTATAATCTCCGGCGAGTGGGCTAATAATATTTTCAAAATATTTTTATTTGAAATTCCTTTCATCGCCAAAAATAAGTTATCATAGCTGGAATGCGGGTCATCAACGCCGATTAAATAAATAAAATCATCATCTTTTATTAATTTTACATTCTCATTATTTAAAATATTTATTCCGCTATCAATTAAATTTTGTTTTATTGAATGATAATTAGGATTCCAATATTCATGATTTCCCATAACGCCATAAACCCTATTTTCATATTTTTCGCTTAAGGCGCGCCAAAATTCTTGGCAAGATTCAATATCTTTTGTCGCGCGGTCTATGAAATCGCCGGTAATAAAAATAAAGTCCGGATTTATTTGTTCAATTATTTTTAAAACTTTCTTTTCTTTCCCACCGAAATTTTTTGAATGCAAATCAGAAAGCTGGACAATTTTCATTCCATTAAAAGAAAAAGGCAGATTCTCCATTTTAATTTCCAATTTTTCAACTTGAAGATTATTCGGCTCAAATAAAAAAATATACCAGCTAAAAGCGGCGATAAAAAATAGCGCTAAAAAAAAATTTATTTGCTTTTTCATTAACGACCAATTATTTTTTTGGCTTTAATGTTGGAAACAAGATAACTTCTTTCAAACTATGAGAATTGGTTAAAATAGACACTAAACGGTCAATTCCGATTCCTTCCCCCGCGCAAGGAGGCATGCCGTATTCCAACGTTTCAATAAAATCTTTATCTATTCTTTGAGCTTCTTCATCTCCCTTGCTTATTAATTTTTGCTGTTCCTCAAATCTTTTTTTCTGGTCCAAAGGGTCATTTAATTCCGAATAAGCTTTCAGTAATTCTATGCCGCAAACTACCAATTGAAATCTTTGCGCGAAACGCGGGTCGTCTTCGCATTTTTTTGCCAATGGCTCCATTTCAATCGGATAATCCATGATTATAGTCGGCTGTTCAATGGAAGGCAAAATAATTTCCTTATAAAGAATTTCGTAAAGAGCGACTAATTCGTCTTTTTTGTTAGCTTGCAATTTCAACTTTTTCATTTCTTTTATTAATTTTTCTTTTGATAAATTGGTAATGTCAATATTCGCCAAATCGAACAATGCTTTTTTAAATGTCTTTCTCGGCCAAGGCGGTTTAAAATTTAAAATTTTGTCTTTATATTTAATCTCAAACGAATCTTGTATTTTATTTATTATTTCAGTAAATAATTTTTCCGTGAAGCCCATTAAAATTTGGTAATCTGCGTAAGCCCAATAAAATTCCAAGCTAGTATATTCCGGATTATGACGATGGTCAATTCCTTCATTGCGGAAAGACCGGCCCAATTCATAAACTTTTTCAAAACCGCCGACAATCAGCCTTTTAAGATATAATTCAGGCGCTACTCTCAAATATAAATCAATATTTAAAGCATTGTGATGAGTGATAAAAGGTTTGGCGCTGGCGCCGCCGGGAATAGGCTGTAAAATAGGGGTTTCTACCTCCATAAATCCTTCTTGATGGAGAAATTGGCGGATAGCGTTGATAACAATGCTTCTTTTGATAAAAATATCTTTTACTGTTGGATTGGAAATTAAATCAAGGTAACGTTTGCGGTACCGTATTTCCACGTCTTTTAAACCATTCCATTTTTCCGGCAAAGGTAAAAGAGATTTTGACAACAATTTAAATTCATCCGCCAAAATAGTTTTTTCTTCTTTTTTTGTTAAAAACAAGCTTCCTTTTATCTGGATAAAATCTCCGATATCAATTAATTCTTTTAAAGTTTCATAATTTTCTTTTAAGATATCTTTTTTAAAATAAGCCTGAAGTTTTCCGGTTTCATCTTCAAAATGGATAAAACAGCTTCCGCCATGAGAACGCAGGCTTCTAATTCTTCCCGCCAAAACTACTTTTATTTGTTTTTTTGCCAATTCGTCAAAATCAACAATAATTTCCAAACAGCGATGAGTTCTTGACGCTTGGCTTGGAAAAGGATTAATTTTTTGGGCAATAAGTTTTTTTAACTTTTCCATCCTCGCTTGGCGCGGATTTAAAATGTTTTCCTCTTGAATTTCCATATTTTAAAATTAATAATAATTTATAAAGATTCATAAACTTGTAAAGTTTTTCTGCCCATTTCTCCCATTTCAAATTCTACGGGCAATTGATTTTCTTCATTCTTTTCTTTAAATAAAATATTTTCTACCGCGGAAGATAACCCTTCAATGTCCTTAACTTCAACCAATTTTACCGACAGCGCGTTTTTTAAAACTTCGGGCACGCCGCCGACTTTTGTCGCAACAATCGGGATACCAGCTAATAATGCCTCTAAAAGAATGTAAGGAAATCCTTCTTTAATTGAAGTTAAACAAATTACCTCAAAGCATTTTAAATATTTATACGCGCCGGGAACAATGCCCGGCAAAAAAACCACTTCGGATAATTTTAAATCAACAATTAATCTTTCCAGCTTGTTTCTTTGCCCGTCGTCGCCGAAAACAATAAAAATTATATCTTGGCGCTTTTTATGTATATTATACGCTATTTTAATAAAATTTTCCAATCCTTTTACGGGATAAAAATTAGCCACACTGCCGATAATTTTATAATCAAAAATATTTTTGCCGGCAAAAAGCCCCCTTTTTTGAAGTACTTTTTGGAGAAAATTTTTAGCTGATTTTTTATCTAAAATATTTTTCGCCAATTCCGGGTCTAAACCATTATGGATAGCGACAATTTTTTCCGGCGCGATGATTTTATATTTTAGAGCCTCAATTTTGTCAAATTCCGAAACAGTAATTATTTTATCTCTGAAAACGCTCGCCAGACGTTCCAGAAATAAATAAAAAATCTTCTTTAAAAAAGAAGATTGTTCGTTAAAAACAAAGCCATGGGCGGTAAAAACCACCTTTTTATTTAGAATCTTGCCGGCAATGGAGCCAAGGATGCCGGCTTTAGAGCTATTCAAATGAACAATATCTATATTTAAAAATTTTATCAGTTTTATTAATTCAAAAAAAGCGAGAAAATCTTTTAAAGGATTAATCTCGCGGACTAAATCAGGGACAACAAATAGATGGTTTTTTTCAAATTTTTCCGCTATTAATTGAGAAAATATCCAATTATCCCTCTCGCCTGCCGCGCCTACAGCGACAAAAACCTCATAATTATGCTGAATTAAATATTTTGCCAAATCAACCACATATCTTTGCGCGCCTCCTTCTTCCCCTTGAGTGATGACAAGCAGTATTTTTTTTTTCATTGATTATTTGTTTTAAGGGTATTTATTTGGCTGCGGGGCAGGGATTCGGACCCCGATAGCCACCTCCAAAGGGTGGTGTCCTACCATTAGACGACCCCGCAACGGGTAACTAACAACCTACAACTGACAAACAACAATTTATAATAAAATTTGGTTAATGTCAAACTTTAAGGTATTTATGCACAGCGATAAAACTGCTGAAAACGCCGATAAAAATAAGAATTATTAATTGCCAGCCGAAAATCGGCATAAAATTTTGGCTGAAATAAGAAAAAATATTGAATTGATCGCCGTCTAAAAATTTTTCTAAATATGGTTGGATAAAATTCAACAAGGGAAATAAAAAAACCAAATTCGCCAGCCAGGCGAAAAAACCGTAAAGAATACTCTCTAATAAAAACGGACCCCTGATAAACCACGAGGAAGCGCCCACTAAACGCATAATCGCGATTTCCTCGCGATGGCTGTAAATAGCCAAGCGGATAGTATTGAAAATAAGAAAAAAAATAATAATTCCAAAGATCGCGACAGTAATGAGTTCGGTTTGATAAATTTTTTGCGAAATGCCGTCAAGCTTGTTGATAACTTTTTTGATATCGGAAAAAATATTAAAATTGATTTCTATGAATTTATTATAATTTTCCGACTGTAAAATAGAAATCACTTTTGAATAATCTTCTATTTGCCTTAATTTAATAATTAAAGTTTCGCCCAAGGGATTATTTTCCAATTCTTTCAGGGACTCGAGAAACAGTGGATTATTCTGATAGCGTTCTTTTAATTTTTCCAAGGACTGCTCCCTGCTTTCGTATTGTATTTCTTTTATTTCCGCATTGCCCGATAATTCATCTTTGATTGCCAAAGCTTGTTCTCGGGTTACTTCCGGCTTTAAAAAAACACTGATATCAACCTTGTTTTTATAATAATTCAAACTTTGATTTACTAAAATATTTAAAATTATTATTAAATTTATCAAAAAAAGCGATAAGATAATAATAATAATCGTAACCAAAGAAAGCCAGATATTGCGGGAAAAATTTTGCCAGGCGAATTTTAACAATCTAAGCATAATTTTTTATATTAAATAAAGGCTATTTTGTTTGTCGCTTATCACCACGCCTTTATCCAAAGTAATGACTCTTTTTCTTAAATGGTTGACTATCTCCCTGTCATGAGAAAGAAGTAAAACCGTGGTTCCTAATAGATTTATTTTTTTTAAAATATCAACGATTTCCCTGCTGTTTATGGTGTCTAAATTTCCAGTTGGTTCGTCGGCCACTAAAATTTCCGGCTGATAAACTAAAGCGCGGGCGATGACCGCTCTTTGCTGTTCTCCTCCTGAAAGCTGTTTAGGGAAACGATCTTGCTTATCGCCCAATCCCACAATTTTTAAAACTTGAGGAACAATCACTTTAATTTTTTTATTGGAATAACCGCAAACCTCCAACGCGAAAGCGGTATTTTCAAAAATTGTCTTTCTGGGTAATAATTTAAAATCCTGAAAAACGACTCCTATTTTTCTTCGTAGAAAAGGAATTTCATCGTGCCTGATATTGGTGATATCTTTTCCGCCAACAATTATTTTTCCTTCTGTCGGTCTTTCCTCGGCAATTAAAATTTTTACTAAAGTGCTTTTGCCGGCGCCGCTCTGCCCGACAATAGAAACAAATTCCCCTTTTTCAATACGCAAATTTACTTTTTGTAAAGCGCAACTTGCGGGCGAATATGCTTTTGTAATATTTTGAAAAATAATCATAATGATATAATACTAATCTACGAATAACGTTAAAGTAAAAAAATATTTAAATTTATTTTATTTATAATATTTGAATTATAGTTTCTCTACTTTTACGTTTATAATTCCTAAATGCTTATCGGCAATTTTTTTAAAAGCCACCACATCTAAATCTATTACCCTATCCGGATGGATATTTCTATCAGGGCCATAATCATTAACTTTGACGACTACGGTTTTATTATTGTCCAAATTAGTCACTTTTAAAAATGTTTTTTTAGGATACTTGATTGAAGCGGCGTAATTTCCTCCAACACACTTATACCAGCTCGCCTTGCCTATTAATGGTTTTTCTTCTAAAACCGCTAATTTAGCGTAAGAAATTTTCAACATAACTTTAATAATTTTTTTGTCTTTATCAATTAAAGACGGTTTTACTTCCGACCATTTATTTAATGCTTGATTGTAAAAATAAATCGCTTTCTCACTCTCGTTTTCCGAATCATAATTTAAAATTAAAACATACGGCTTTTCAAAATCAAGTGTTTTTATTTCAAATTCATATAAATTGCTGATTAAATTTTTATTATCCTGAATAACCGCGAAATCTCTGCCAAAATCATTTATCGCCACTTCAACATTATTTAAATCTTCACTCGCGAAACCAGGCCAAAGCCCCAAAGTAAAATTTTTATCTATGCTTTTTAAAGTGTATCCTTTTTTAATTGTCAACTTGTCCAGAATAATGGAAATATTGTTCTGCGCTTTTGAAATTTTAGGAATAAAAAATGTAATTATAATAATAAAAGTAATAATTTTTAGAAATAGACTTTTCATAAAAAAAATGTTAAAGTATTTAACGATATAATAACAATTTATAGTTTCGCGGGATTAGTTGATCGGCTCAATATCACCTTCCCAAGGTGGAGAGACGGGTTCGACTCCCGTATCCCGCTTGCGCCGCCTTAGTTTAATGGCAAAACAACGGTATCGTAAACCGTGAATGTCAGTTCGATTCTGACAGGCGGCTTTTAAATATTTTTATTTTTACTGAAAAAATATTCCCACCATTTCAAAATATTAGAACGAACAAGCTCTTTTTCTTCAATTTTTAATTCTTTTGATTTTAATTCCGAATAAGGCGAAGTAATAATTATCGTCTTTTCCCCTTCTTTTTGCAAACCGAGCTTTAAACGCGCTTCTTTTTCTTTAAAAGATAAAGTGTCTAAGTATTCTATCATTTTGGTAAGTTCTTTATTTTGAACATCCAAATCATTGGCTTCTTTTTTCAAATTATAAATTTCTTTATTAATTTTATATCGCTTAGCGGTTATCTTACTGGTAGCGCCGATTAAAACAATTAAAAAAAATAAAAGAAAAATAAAAGAAAATTTTGAAAAAATAAATTTAGAAATATTATTTTTCCTTTTCATATATCTTAATTATAACTGATTAACAATCCACAATCAAATATCAAATATTGATAATATGACTAAATCTTTTAAGCCTGTCAGACCAGCTGAATTCTTTTTCCATTCTTTCTCTTCCCTTCAAGCCCATTTTTAAGATTAAATTTTCATCTTTTAATAATTTTATTATTATAAAACTAAGGCGATCAATATTTTCCGGATCAAATAAAACCCCTGTTTGCCCGTCTAAAACGCTTTCTTTTAATCCGCCGTACGCGGATGCCACCACGGGTTTTTTCATTGCTTGCGCCTCTAACGCGGCAATGCCGAAACTTTCTATATGGGAATAATTTTTATGCTTAATTTCGCGGGAAGGCATAATCACCAATTCCGCCAGATTATAATATCTTGATTTTATTTCTTCCTTATCCTCGATTTTTCCTAAAAAAATTACTTTTTTATCCAAATTAAATTCAGTAATTAACTTTTCCAATTCTTTTTTATAATTACTCTCAATCGCGTTGCCAATAATTAAATAAACTAAATTAGGAATTTCTTTTAAAATACGCGGCATCGCTTTAATGACTAAATCAAAACCTTTTATCCTTGTTAATCTGCCAATACTTAAAATAATTCTTTTATTCAACAGATTATATTTTTTAATCAACCAATCATTTTTAGCCGACAAATCAAATTTTTCGGCATTAACCGCGGGGGTGATAATTTTAATTTTTTTCTCCCGCGCGCCTAATTTAATTAATTCAATTTTAACAAAATCACTGTTGGCGATTAAAAATTCAGCTTTTTTGGCAATTATTTTAAATAACAAAATTTTCATTTTATTATTTTTAACAATGGATAAATCAACGCCATGAAAATAAATCAAGTAAGGCAAATTAAATAAAATTTTACAAATAAAACCCGTTAAGCAAAATTGATGATAATGACCAAATTGCAAAAATTCAATTTTTTCTTTTTTTATTATTCTTAAAACTTCCAAAAATAAAAAAATATTCCAAAGTTTAAAAAATTTTGGGGAAAGAAAATTTTTTCGGTAAATTTTAAATTTTTGTTTCTGGTCAAAATTCAAACTATCTTCCCCGCGCTGATTAGCCAAGACAGCAATTTTGCCGGCCTCTATGCCATCGCACAAATGATAAAGATAGTTTTGTATTCCGCCAATTTCCGGCGGAAAAAAATATGTAATCAATAAAGATTTTTTCATAAAATTACTTTAAAAACCATCCCATTATATTATTTGACGATAAAAGATTTTTTAATGCTCTGCAAATCTTCTTTTTTGAGAGTTTTTGTTGAAAATAAAAGAATAACATAAATTAAGCCGGCGAGAGGAATAATGATAAAAATAGAAAAAATTTCTTTTAAATAAAAAATGAAGGTGGACATCGCGAGAGCGGAAAAAATTGTTTTTAATAAAACATTGATTAAATATTTTTTTCGGTAAGCGACGATTTTTTCCATGCGATATAAAGATAAAAAAAACAAAAAGACATTGGAGGATAAAAAAGCGATACTGGCGCCGATTTCTTTATATTGGGGAATTAAAAATAAATTTAAGGCAATGCAAAAAATCGCGGCAACCGCCCAATTAAACATATTGGCTTTATGCTTTTCACAGGCATTTAAGGTTGTCGTTAATGGAAAAATTAAAAACATAAAAAGCAAGGCGCTGCTTAAAATTTGCAAAGGAATAATTGAAGAAATATAGCTGGCGCCATAAATTTTTAAAATCAATTTATCAGCCAAAAAAATTATCCCGAAAGTTATAGGAATGGCAATCATCATTAAATAACTGATTGCTTTTTCAAAAGTGTTTGAAAGTTTTTCTTTATCATTAATAAAATATTTTGAAAAAGCGGGAAATAAAGCGGCAATTAAAGATAAGGGAATAAATTGCAAAGCGAAAATTAATTTATAAGAAGCGCCATAAAATCCTACCGCCTGGTCTCCGGCCATCTTGGAAAGAAAAACCTTATCTATATCCCAAAAAATTCGGCTGAAAATACTCGCTAAGGCAAAAGGCGCGCTGATTTTCAATAAAAAGACAAGAATTTTTTTATCAAAATTAAATTTGATCCGCAAATCCGTTTTTTTATAAAGCGTGATTACATAATAAATAAAATTAATAACGCTCGTTAAAACAATCGCGGCAATAATCATCTCCAGAGACATCTTTAAATATAAAGCCAAGCCAGCGAATAAAATAACTAATATTTGGTGTATGATAATAATCCATGCTTCGTATTTTAATTTTTGCAAACCCCGAAAAATAGCGGTAAAACTTAAATTAAAACCATCTATCGCGACCATTAAACCGCTTAAATAAACTAAAATTTTAGTCTCAGTCGAATAACCTAATAAATTAATAGCGATAAAAATAACTAAATAAGTCAATAAAGAAAAAATAATTTTAAAAGATAGTGCCGTATTGAAATAAAAAGCGCCTTTATTTTCGTCTCTGGCTATTTCCCTGGTTAAAGCGAAACTCAGACCCAGATCAGGCAAAATAGCAAAAAGCCCCGCGAAAGACATCGCGAAAACATATTTACCTATTTCTTCCACCCCTAAAAAACGGGTTAAAATAATAAAAAAAATAAAAGCTCCTACTTTTTGAAAAGTAGAAGCGATTAAAACATAAGTCGTATTTCTTGTTATTTGACCCTGATTCATAGCTGTAAATTAGTATAAATATTAAATTAATATTAAAATTATAACAAAATTTATAATTTTTAACAAATATAAAAGGGCCATGAATAGCCCCCTTTATATTTAATTGTTTATAACCTATCTCTTCTGCCATTGCGGCGCTCGCCTTGCTTTTTTCAAGCCATATTTTTTTCTTTCTTTAACTCTGGGATCGCGAGTAAGAAATTTCAACTGCTTCAAGCTTTTTCTATATTCAGGATTAAGTTTTACCAAGGCGCGGGACAAAGCATGCCTAATGCTTTCTGACTGGCTTCTTATTCCTCCGCCCCTTACTTTAACCGACACATCAAATTTTTCTTTCAAACCTAATTGCTCCAAAGGCGAATTAATAATTTTTTGAGACTCAAAATAAGGAAAATATTTTTTATAATCTTTTTCATTGACTAAAAAATTTCCTTTGCCATTAGCAAAAAGCCTTACTTGCGCCGAGGATTCTTTTCTGCCGCCAGTACTATAAATATATTCTCTTTTGATTTCTTCTTTTGTTTTAACCTCTTCTTTTATTTTTTTTATTAAAGTCATAGTATAATTAACCTTTTAAGCATTTCTTTTCTTAATTTATTTTTAGGAAGCATGTTATTAATGGCTCTTTTTAACACTTCTCCCGGATCTTTTTTAAAAACATCTTTTATTTTTTTCTCCCTTAATCCTCCCGGGTAGCCGGTATAACGAAAATATTTTTTATCATTTAACTTATTGCCAGTAATTTTTATTTTTTTAATATTAACTATTTTTACAAAATTTCCCTGGTCTAAATATGGCAAAAAATTAACTTTGTTTTTGCCACGCAAAAGAATCGCCACTTCCGTCGCCAGTCTTCCTAAAACCTTGTTCTCGGCGTCAATCGTATGCGTATCTCTTTTAATAATTTTTTTATTTTTTTCGTCTTTGGAAATTTTTTGTTTTTTATCCATAGATATTAACTAATTAATTCTATTTGCGCCATCTCCGCTCGATCACCCAATCTCGCGCCAATTTTTACAATCCTCGTATATCCGCCTTTTCTATCTTTATAGCTCGGGCTTATTTCGGAAATAATTTTAATGACAACTTTTTCAGGCAAATAAGCCAGTAACCTTCGCCTGTTGCTTAAAGTATTTTTTTTACCTAAAGTAATGGATTTCTCCGCCAAAGTTCGTATGGCTTTGGCTTTAGCAAGCGTCGTCTTTATTTTTTTATGCGTTATTAAACTCGCAACTAAATTTCTAAACAAACTATTTCTAGCCGCCTTTTTTCTATCTAAAATTTTTCCTTTATTTTGATGTCTCATAATCGTAAATTATTACAAATTCGCGAGATTATTTTTTCTTTTTTTCTTTTTTCTTTTTTTCTTCTCTCGCGGTTTCTTTTGATTTTATCTCTTCTTTAACTTCTTCTTTTTTTTCTTCTTTTTTAATTTCTTTATCGCCGGTTATAAAGCCAAACTGGTTCACTAAAATTTTTGACGATTCCATTAAAGCTTCTAGGGGGTCAATACTGCCATCTGTTTCAAGATTTAAAATTAATTTATCATAATCCGTTCTGTCTCCAACTCTGATATTTTCTATATTTAAGCTTACCTTAATCACCGGAGTAAAAATGGCATCGCAAATAATTACTCCTACTTCAAAATCATTCTTTTTAAATTCCTCTGAGGTGGAATAGCCTCTGCCTTCCCCTATCCATAATTTCATATCCAAACTTGATTTTTCATCCGTCAAAGTGGCAATTTTTAAATCCGGATTAATAATCCTTACTCCCGCTATAGTTTCAATGTCTTTAGCTTTGACCGCTTTTTCTCCCTTAGCTTTTAAATTTAAAACAATCGGCTCTTCAATAAGAGTATCTAATTTAATTCGAAGCGATTTTAAATTTAAAATAATTTCTAAAACATCTTCTTTTACATTTGGAAGAGTGGAAAATTCATGAGTCGCTCCTTTTATTTTAGCGGCGATCACTGCTCCTCCCGGAAGAGATGAAAGAAGGACTCTTCTTAAAGCATTTCCTAGAGTAACTCCGAAACCGGGATAGCAGGGCTCAATAATAATCTCTGCCTGATTTTTATTTTCTTTATTTTTTTTAATTTCAACTTTTGAAGGCAAGGGAATGGTTTGCATAAATTTATTTATTTAATATTGTATAAAAATTATCGCGAATAAAATTCAATAATTAATTTGATGTCAATATTTTTAGGAAAATCTTCTGCCGTAGGCAAATTTAAAACCTTTATTTCTAATTTGCTTTGGTCAAAGAAGAGCCAGCCGGGTATTTCGCCTTTCTTTTCTTTGGATAATTCCCGCGCTTTTTTTAAATAACTGCTATTTTCTTTTATTTTTATAATCTCGCCTTGCTTTACTTGGTAAGACGGGATATTTACTTTTCTGTTATTAACTTTAATGTGCCCGTGAGTAATCATCTGCCTGATTAATTCTTTTGAAGGAAATAAATTAACGCGATAAATAGCATTATCCAATCTGGATTCTAAAAATTGGAATAAGTAAACGCCCGTGTCCCCTTTTTTCTTAGCCGCTTTTTTAAAATAATTTCTAAATTGTTTTTCTAAAATGCCATAAATGTATTTAGCTTTCTGCTTTTCTTTTAACTGAACTCCATACTCTGAAACTTTTCTTTTCCTCTTTGAACCATGCATGCCTGGCGGATATTTCCTTTTTACTAAAGCGCACTTTGAAGAATAACAACGATCGCCCTTTAAAAAGAGTTTTTCTCCTATTCTTCTGCATAACCTGCATTTTGGGTCTATATTTCTTGCCATAAATAAATATTAAATTCTAAATCCTAATATCAAAATTCTAAACAAATTTTAAATTCAAATATTCTAAACCTTTGTTTCTGAATTGTTTTGAATTTTTGTCATTTGGATTTTGGATTTGTTTAGGATTTTTAATTTTGAATTTATCATTTACACCCTTCTTATTCCTGGCGGCCTGCATCCATTATGAGGCGCCGGCGTAACATCTTTTATTGATAAAATATTTAATCCATTCGCGTAAAGCGCCCTGACCGCGGCTTCTCTTCCGCCTCCCACTCCCTTGACAAACACATTTACTTCTCTTAATCCATAATCTTTTACTTTTTCAACCGCGTCTTTAGTAACTATTCCCGCGGCGTAAGGAGTGGCTTTTTTAGGGCCTTTAAAAGTCATTTTTCCGGCACTTGACCATGACAAAACATTGCCTTTCTCATCCGTTAAAGTTACAATGGTATTATTATAAGTAGCCTTGACATAAGCATTACCCCTAATAATATTCCTTTTATTTTCTTTTTTCTTATTCATATAAAATTTAAATATAACGTTATATTATGTTTTTTCAGCTGATTTCTTTCTGCCACTGCCCATTGTTCTTCTTACATTGCCTCTGACTGTTCTAGTGTTAGTTTTTGTTCTTTGGCCTCTGACAGGAAGATGCTTCGCGTGCCTTATGCCTCGGTAGCAATTTATTTCCTTTAATCTTTTAATATTCATTAAAACTTCTCTTTTTAATTCTCCCTCAACTTTATAATTTTTTTCTATAATTTCTTTCAATTTCTCAACTTCCATATCTCCTAAATCTTTAATTTTTTTACTAATATCAATATTCGCTTCTTTTAAAATCTTAACGCTTAAATTTCTGCCAATGCCGAAAATATAGGTTAATCCTATTTCCGCCCTTTTATTTGGTGGTAAATTTACTCCCGCGATTCTTGCCATAAATTATTTATTATCTCCGCAATAATTCGTGTTAGTTTGTACTAATTCGGAAACTATCCTTGTCTTTGTTTGTGTTTAGGATTCTTGCAAATAACAAAAATTCGGCCTCTGCGCCTTACTGTTTTGCAATCTTTGCATATTTTTTTTACAGAAGAACGAACCTTCATAAATACTTGTTAAAAAAAATTATAAAATTAACAACAATCATTTATTGCTGTTTTTAAACTTTATTTTTAATATCTATAGATTATTCTTCCTTTTGTTAAATCGTAAGGGCTCATTTCTATCTTTACTTTGTCGCCCGGCAATAATCTAATTTTATGCAAACGCATTCTTCCGGAAAGATAAGTCAGAATTTCCCTCCCGTCATCCAATTTTACTTTAAAAGTAGTAGAAGGAAGCAATTCCTCTACTATGCCGTTGAGTTCTAAAAATTCATTATTCTTTCCCATAAATATGTTTTGAATTATATAATTTATTTTAAAATATGTCAACCCTTTTTAAATTTTTTGGCTCTTTTACGATATTTTAAAGCAAAAACCACCTTAAATATCAAATCCTATATAATCAATTTCTTCTTGCAATTGGACGCCGAATTTATTTCTTATTTTTTGCTTTATTAAACTGATTAAAATTATTACTTCTTCAGCCTTCGCTCCACTCAAATTAATGATAAAATTACTATGTTTTTCTGAAATTCGCGCTTCCCGTATTTTTTTGCCTTTCAAACCGCATTTTTCAATCAGCCAGCCGGCAGGCGCGAATTCTTTAAATTCAGGCCTTTCTTTTATGATCAATTCTTTGATTTTTCCGTCAAATTCTTTCAAAGAAATTTTTTTAAAAATAGAGCCGGCAGAAGGAAAACCCAAAGGTTGTTTGGCTTTTCTCTTTTCTAAATATTCTTTTATTATTTTTTTGCTTTTCTTTCGTTCGCCCTTTTTCAGTTTTAACTTGGCTGATAAAATAATGTCTTGATTATTTTTAAAAAGAGACTCGCGGTAGCCGAATTTTAATTCTTTATTTTTTAATTTGATTTTTTTGCCTTTTCTTAAAATCGCCACTTCCTCAACTGAATCACTGATCGCTTCGCCGAAAGCGCCGGCATTGCCATTTATCGCGCCGCCGAGAGTTCCTGGAATGCCGACAGCCCATTCTAAGCCGGATAAATTATTTTTTATGGATGCGTTGATTAAATCATTTAATTTCGCGCCGGCTTCCGCGAATATTCTATTTTTAATTATCTTGAATTTTCGGCTTTCTGTTTTTATCGCCAAACCGTTAAAGCCGCGGTCGCTAATCAAAATATTACTCCCCCCGCCTAAAATAAAATAAGAAATTTTTAATTCCTGTGTTAATTTCACGGCATTTATTATTTGTTTAGAAGTTTTGGCAATATAAAAATATTTGGCTGGCCCGCCGATTTTAAAAGTCGTATATTTCGCCAATGAAACATTTTTTTGAAAATCTTTAATAATCATAAGTATCTTTGAATTACGAAATAACGGTTTCAAGGGAGGTGGATATGTCTTTTTTGCACAGTTTTGCCATAACAATACCTCCTTTTTTGTTTTGCCTTGGTTAAATTTTCAAATTACAGTTTATTTTATAAATATGGTATAAATAATATTTTTTGTCAAACAAAAATACGCACTTCTTTGAATTTTAATTTTTTATTTTTAATTTGTAGATATCCCCTGCTCCCATTATTAAAACTAAATCATTTTTTTTGATATTTTCTGAAATTAATTTTTTTATTTCCTTTAAATCAGCAGCGTAAAGAATCTTTTTTCCGCGCTTTTTTATTTTCATTATTAAATCCTTTGAACTGATTTTTAAATTTTCCTCTCTGCCAGCCGGGCGGTAAATCTCGCTTAAAATAATTATATCCGCCAAATCAAAAGCTTCAATAAATTCTTTGAATAAATCTTTTGTCCGACTGGCAAGATGCGGCTGAAAAACCGCCACAATTCTTCTTTTGGGATAAAATTCTTTGGCCGCCTGAATAGTCTTTTTAACCGCCGTAGGGTGATGGGCGTAATCGGAAATAAAAATTGCGCCGTTTTTCTCGCCTACTTTTTCAAACCTCCGCCAGATGCCGTTAAAATCAGATAAACTTTTTTTTATCGCTTCTGGTTTGACGCCAAATTCCAAAGCGCAGGCACAGGCGCCTAAAAAATTATAAAGATTAAAAAGGCCAGGAACTTTTAATTCAAATCTACTTAAATTTTTGTTTTTATAAATCAGATTAAAAATTTGCTTCTCCTCTTTTACGATTCTGTTTACAATCTTTAAATCCGCTTTATTTTCAATTCCGAATTTTATAATCTTACAATCAGGCAATTTTAGTTTTTTTAAATTTTTGTCATCGCTATTTAAAATCAGTAAGCCGTCTTTAGGTAGTTTATTGATATACTTTTGGAAACTTTTAACCAAATGTTTCAAATTTTTATAATAATCCAGATGGTCTTTTTCCAAATTAGTCAGGATAATCGCCTTTGGCTGAAGCTTAAGCATATTTTCCTGATATTCACAGGCCTCAATGACAAAAAATTTGCCTTTGCCAAATTGTAAATTTCCGTCTTTAAATGCCTTGAGCTTACTGCCGACAATAACCAATGGGTTAAAACCGGCTTTTTCCAAGAATAAGCCCAAAAGGGCCGTGGTCGTGCTTTTGCCATGAGTGCCGGAAACAGCGAGAGTGAATTTTTCCTTACTGATTTCAGCCAAAATCTCAACATAGCTTAATTGTTTGATTTTTAATTTTTTCGCTTTTTTTCTTTCCGGATTATTCCGCGGAATAGCCGAAGAATAAACAACCAAATCAATATCATCGGCCAAATTTTTTTCTTGGTGGCCTAAAAATATTTTAATGCCCCCTTTTTTTAAATCTTGGATAATTTCCGAATTGCCGGCATCCGAACCAGTGATTTTTTTGCCTTGCCTATCCATCATTTTAGCAATCGCGGAAACGCCGATACCGCCGATGCCGATAAAATGAATTTTTTTTATTTTTTGCCGCATATTTTATTTATTTCTTCTATTATTTTTTCCATCGCTCCGCTTTTCATTACTTTATTAATATTTTCGCTTAAAATTTTAAGTTTTTCTTGGTTATTTAATAAATTTTTAATTTCTTGAATTAAAATTTCCGGAGTTAATTCTCTTTGATTTAAAAGTATGGCGGCATTTTTTTGGCTGAAAATTTCCGCGTTTTTTTCCTGATGGCTATTTGGGATTGGAATAATAATCGCCGGCTGTCCCATTAAAGAAATTTCTGTCAAAGTTCCCATTCCCGCCCGGCAAACCACTAAATCCGCCGCCGCATAAGCATCTGGCATTTCTTTAGTTAAAAAATCATAAGCATGATAGTTTCCGCCAAAATTTTTTAAATCCACTAATAAATTTTTATTTTTTCCAGTCAAATGAATAATTTGGCAAAATTTTGTTAACTCCAACAATGCTTCAATAATCAATTTATTTAAAGCCAAAGCCCCTGTCCCGCCGCCGATAAACAAAATCACGGGTAAATCTTTTTCTAATTTAAAAATCTCTCTCGCCCTTTTTTTATCTCCGGCAAAAATATCTTCCCGTGTAGGATTGCCTGTTAAAATAGTTTTATCTTTGGGAAAATCTTTCAATGATTTTTCAAAAACAACGGTGATTTTCGTCGCGAACGGCGCCATTAATTTATTAGCCAAACCGGGAACCGCGTCCTGCTGGTGGATTAAAGAAGGGATTTTTAAAATCCAGCCCGCCCAAATCACTGGCACGCTGACAAAACTGCCGGCGGAAACAATAACATTCGGCCGAAATTTTAAAATGATAAAAAACGACTGGACAAAGCCCAAAAAAATAAAAATCAAATCAATAAAATTTTTAAAACTCAAATAACGGCGCAGCTTGCCGCTGAAAATCGGCTGGAAAGGGATTTTATAATTTTTTACCAATTCTTTCTCTACTCTGCCTTTATAAGTTCCCAAAAAAAGAAATTTTACTTCTGAATTTTTTTCTTTTATTTTTTGACTAATCGCCAAAAGCGGACTGACCGAACCGATTGTCCCGCCGCCAGTAAGCATAATTTTTAACTTTTTTTGCTTTTGGAGCATATTGAAAATTTATTTTAAAAAAATTTATTTTTAAGATAGTTTGGAAATATTCAGCAAAATGCCGGCGCTGGCCAAAGAAACAACTAAAGCGCTGCCGCCGTAACTGATAAATGGCAAGGGCACGCCGGTTAAAGGAATTAAATTAACCATGCCGCCGATATTAATGAAAGCTTGGATGATGAACATTGAAGTAATGCCAAAAGCAATTAATTTGCCGAATTCGTCCCTGCATTTTTTAGCGATCTTATAGCCGCGGACAGTTAAAACGAGAAAAAACGTCACTAAAAGAAAAGAGAATGCAAAACCTAATTCTTCACAAATAATCGCAAAAATGGAATCGCCAGCCGGTTCCGGCAGATATTGGAATTTTTGGATACTCAAGCCGAGTCCCCTGCCGAAGACACCTCCGGAGCCGATGGCTAAAAGGGATTGATTGATTTGATACCCATCGCCCTGCGGGTCTAGGGCCGGATTTAAAAAAGCTTCAAAACGAGCACTCCTATAAGAAGAAGGTATTACTTTAATTAAAAAAAACATTCCGACGATAAAGAACAGCGCTAAAAAAAGAATTTCTTTATTTCGCGTGTTAGCCGCGAAATAAACAGCAAAAGAAGTTAAAACTATAATCAAAGCCGTGCCTAAATCCGGCTGAAGCGCGACTAAACAAAAACAAAGCCCTGAAATTCCCAAGAAAGGCAGCAATAAACCTTGCTTTACTCCCCCGCTTCTTTCTTTGCTTAATAAAACAGCTAAATATAAAATTAAAGTTAATTTGACAAATTCGCTCGGCTGAAAAGTAAAATATTTAAAATTGAGCCAGCTTTTAGCGTTTCCGAAATCCGCCCCTATGCCGGGAATAAAAATTATAACTAAAAGCAAAATGCTTAAAGCTAATAAAAAAATAGCGGCTTTTTTTAATTTTTTATAATCAGTCTTATAAGCTAAAAAAAACAAAATCAAGCCCGGAATAAGCCCATAAAATATCTGATGCTTTAAAAAATAATAGCTGTCGTCAAACTTTTGATAACCAATTACGACGCTCGCCGAAGAAAGCGCGATTAAACCGAAAATTATCAAAACAGCGAAAATAGCGATTAAAATATAATCAGGGCGATGAGAGTGAGACATAATATAATTTGATTGTCATTTTAAATTTTGAACATTTGAATTTAAAATTTGTTTAGGGTTTAGAATTTTGAATTTAGGATTTTTATCTTTTATCTTTTGTCTATTAAAAAAATAATCAAACCCACGGCGGCAGTCATCCAGCTGACCATCCAAAAACGCATTACTATTTTTGGTTCAATCCATCCTTTAGCTTCCAGGTGATGATGAATGGGAGCGGAAAGAAAAACTTTCTTTTTTCTTATTTTTTTAGAAATAACTTGAATAATCACCGACAAAGATTCAATTACAAAAAGAAAACCGATAATCGGCATAAGTAAAGCATAGTTAGTCAACATGGCGATAACCCCCAAAGTTACGCCCAAAGACATCGCGCCGGTATCTCCCATAAAAAAACGGGCCGGATAAATATTAAACCATAAAAAAGCGACTAAAGCGCCGCTAATTACCCCGCAAAGGGCGGCCAAGTCGGCTTTACCCAAGAAAAAAGCGATTATTCCATAAGCGGCA
Organism: Parcubacteria group bacterium Athens0714_12; assembly: GCA_007378955.1. Taxonomy (GTDB): domain Bacteria; phylum Patescibacteriota; class Patescibacteriia; order UBA2591; family VMGY01; genus VMGY01. The sequence goes on from VMGY01000001.1 coordinate 36,616, forward strand.
AAACTGGAAAGAAGCGTGCCGCCGGCCAAGCCGTCCAGGCCGTCAATTTCATTGACCGAAAAAGCGGTAGCGACAATGGTAAAAATAAAAATCGGGATATACCACCAGCCAATATCAAAATTTCCAAAAAATGGAATATGAATAATGTCCCAATCTAATTTAAAATAAAACCACCAAGCGCCAAAAATCGCGATTAAGCTGTAAATAATCAATCTGTGCCTCATCCCCAATCCCCTGCCTTTTGGCCCTTTCTTTTTTATATCCAGATAATCATCAAGCAAGCCGACCAAAGCCGAAGCGACTAAGGCGCCTAAGGGCAGTAAAGTCTGTGAACGACTTAAAAAATTAAGTTTTTTAAAAATTTCCCAAGGTAAAAATTTGCCTAAATAAAAAAATATTAAAGCTAAAACAAGAACCGTCACCCAAATTAATAATCCGCCCATAGTGGGAGTGCCCTCTTTTGTTTTATGCATTTGAGAAAAGATGGGCGTTTCTTTGCTGTCGCGAATTTGCTTGTCTAATTTGTATTTGTATAAAAAATTAGTCAGGAGAGGCGTCCAAAGAATCGCGGCGATAAAGGAAAAAGTGGTTAAAAAAAGAATTTTTATGATAGAAAAATCAACCATATAATAATATCACAAATTAATAATCATCAGAGCGGCGGTCAGCAAAAAAATTTGAATCATCAAAGCGGCAACGGTTAAAAACAAGGAAAGGATTTTTTCTTTTTTATAAACAATAAAAGCCAAAATAAAATTTATTAAAAAAATCAGCAAAGCGATTAATGGCAGTTTAAAAATTTCATTCTTGTCGCCCAATAGGTCAACGCCGAAATAAATGTTATAATGTAAAGGAATATCGCCTTTAAAAGAGATGATTGAATACCAGACGACAAACCAGAAAAAAATATTGAGCAACAGGCTAAAAATAAAAATTGAAATAATTTTTTTATCCCGCCAATAATCATTTTTTAAAAATAAAAATTGAGCCATTTTTAAAATTGAGATGGTTGTAAAACTATTTTGTAACGAAATTTAAATATTTTTCGCCGAGACAAGGAAAATAAGCAAAATGATTGAGCCGTAGCAGAGCTACAGTGAAAATCATTTTGCGCCAGCTTGACGAAGTATCGACGGAAAATAGCAAATTGCAGTAGAAATAATTTTGCAACCATCTCATTATAACTCTTTATTCATTTTTTGTAAAATTTATAGTATAATTAATTTATATGCTAACAACAAAACAAATCAAAGAAATTATTATTAATAATAAAATTCTTTCGGAGAAAGAGTTTACGGACATCGGCCCTGAAATTAAAAAAAGCAAACTTTCTTTGGAAGAATATCTTTATGAAAAAAAGATTATTTCCGAGGATTTATTTTATGAAGCGGTTGCCAATTATTTTAATATTCCTTTTATCAATCTTAAAAATAAAATAATCTTGCCTGATATCTTGCAATTAATTCCCGAGTCTATCGCTAAAACCCATAAAATTATTGCCTTTGAAAAAGATGACCAAATTTTAAAATTAGCCTGCTTGGACCCTAAAAATTTGGAAATATTTGACTTTATTGAAAGAAAAACAAATTTAAAATTAAAAATTTTTATCACTACCCCCTTGATTATTAAAGAAACTTTGAAACAATACCGAAAGCCATTGGAAACAGCTGTGGAAAAGATTATCCAGCCGGAAATGGTTGAAAAAATAGAAGGCGGCGATTTAAGCAAATTAGCCCAGGAATTGCCGATTATAAAAATTGTTGACACTTTATTGGATTACGCTATCTCGGAAAATGCTTCTGATATCCACATTGAGCCAATGGAAAAAAATCTTGTGATAAGATTCAGAGTAGACGGGATTTTAAAAAAAGTGATGGAATTGCCAAAATCTTCTAACGCGGGAGTAGTGGCCAGGATAAAAATTCTTTCAAACTTAAAAATTGACGAGCATAGAATGCCGCAAGACGGAAGATTCAAAATTGTTACCCCTGATTACAAATTTTCTTTTAGAGTTTCAGTTTTGCCTATTTTTGACGGTGAAAAAATAGTTTTAAGATTATTAAAAGAAAGCGGCGGGGTTTTGGATTTGGAGCAGCTTGGATTTTTGCCTAAAAATTTAGAAATTATAAAAAGAAATATTAAAAAACCGCACGGAATGATTTTAGTCACCGGGCCGACCGGCTCCGGAAAAACCACCACACTTTACACAATTCTTAATATTTTAAACACCGCGGAAGTTAATATTTCAACCATTGAAGACCCGATTGAATATAGATTGACAGGAATTAATCAAAGTCAAGTCAATCCTCGCATCGGCTATACTTTTGCCACTGGCTTGAGGTCGCTTTTAAGACAAGACCCGAATGTTATTATGGTGGGAGAAATCCGAGACAACGAAACCGCCAACATCGCGATTAACGCCGCTTTAACAGGCCATTTAGTCCTTTCCACTTTGCATACCAATGACGCGATAACAAGTTTGCCGCGGCTTTTAGATATGCAAGTGCCCGCTTTTTTAATCGCTTCCACCATTAATGTGATTGTCGCTCAGCGATTAGCGAGAAAAATTTGCCCAAACTGCATCCAAAGCTATAATTTGGATAAAAAACAGATAGAAGAATTGAAAAAAAACTTTGAACTTGATTCCATCATGCAAACTTTAATCAGAGAAAAAATAATTTCCCCAAAAGAAAAAAATTGGGAGTCTCTGCTTTTTTACAAAGGAAAAGGATGTAAGCAATGCGATAATAATGGTTATAAAGGAAGAGTGGGAATATATGAAGTTTTGGAGCTAAATGAAGAATTAAGAGATTTGGTTACTAAAGAGGCCGACACCGACCAATTAAAAAAAATAACGAAAAAACACGAAATGATTACTATTTTGGAAGACGCTTTTATTAAAGCGAAAAACGGCCTCACTTCTTTGGAAGAAATTATCAGAGTAACAAAAGAATAAAATGTTCCAACAAATAAGCCCTTATTCAATCCCCGTCGGGATAGCATCAATAGGATTTTTATTTCTTTCGTCACTTGTTTATTTAAAAAATAAAAAATCTTCCGTAAACATTAATTTCGCTGTTTTTAATTTTTTAATTTTTGTCTGGCTGTTTTCATACGCTATTTGCTATTCAACGCAAAACGATAAAATCGCTTACTTCTTCGCGAAAACAGCTTGCGTCGCCGTATTTCTGTTTGTCCTTTTTTATTTTTATAATGCTCTTTATTATGGCGAAATGGAAAGGGAAAAAGAAAAAGTAGAAAATATGATTTCTTTTATGCCGGACGGTTTAATTCTTTTAGATGAAAAAAATAAAATTCTTCACCTTAATCCGAAAGCTAAAGAAATTTTAAAGATGGAAGATATAAATAAAAAAGATTTATCCATGGAGGCTCTTGTTAATTATCCTTTTTTTACTACTTTTTTATCTTTTATTGAAAAACAAAAAAAATTGCGGGAGACAGGCAAATTGGAAGAAGCTCTATTTTTAAAAGATGATCATGGAAATGATTTAATTTATGAAACGACTTTGTCTTATTCTAAAGAACTTAAAGGAATTTTGATTATTTTGCGCGATATCACCAGAGAAAAAGCGGTTGATAAAATGAAATCAGAATTTATTTCCATCGCCGCCCATCAGCTTAGAACGCCTCTTTCCGCCATTAAATGGGTGATAAAAATGATTTTAGATGGCGATACCGGAGTAATCAACGCGGAACAAAAAAATCTTTTAAATAAAGGATATCAAAGCAATGAAAGAATGATCAAGTTGATTAATGACCTGCTTAATGTTTCCCGAATAGACGAAGGAAGATTTTTATATCAATTTTCCGAGGAATCTTTAGAAAAATTAATTAAAGAAATAATCAATTTAATAAATCCTTTGGCGAAAAAAAATAAAATTAAAATTATTTTCAATAAATCCGCAGAAACCCTGCCAAAAATAAAGATTGACAAAGAAAAAATATTCTTGGCCATTCAAAATTTAGTTGAAAATGCCATTAGATACAGTTCTAATAACAGCGAGGTGATTATTTCCGTAAAATATGATAAAATAGAAAAGAAAGCAGTGGTGGAGGTGAAAGACAAGGGCATTGGCATTCCAAAAAACCAGCAATCTAGAGTTTTTACTAAATTTTTTAGAGAAAATAATATAACTAAAACTCAAACTGAGGGCAGCGGATTGGGGCTATTTATCGTTAAAAACATTATTGAAGCGCATAAAGGCAAGATATGGTTTGAAAGCGAGGAAAAAAAAGGGAGCAGTTTTTATTTTAGTTTGCCTCTATATAATAATAAAAAATTATAAAAAAACTATGCCCAAACAAAATCAAACAAAAATTTTAATTATTGAAGACGATCAATTCTTAAGGGAGCTTTGTGAAAAAAAGCTCAAAAAAGAAGGTTTTAATGTTCTAACCGCCATTGACGGCAAATCAGGTTTGGAAAAAATTATAGAAGAAAAACCGGATTTGGTGTTGCTTGATATTGTCCTGCCCATGATGGATGGATTTGAAGTTTTAAAAAGAATCAGGCAGCAAAATGATATGGAAATAATCACTATTCCTATTATTATTTTATCTAATTTAGGCCAGGAAAACGATCTAGAAAAAGCTAAAAAATTAGGCGCTAACGACTATTTAATAAAAGCCCAGTTTACGACTGACGAAATTACGGAAAAAATAAAAAAAAATTTAAAAAATAAATAAATTTTTCTATTTTTAATAATTTATAAATGGCTGATTTAAATTCTAAAAATACAAATAAAAAAAATATTTTTTCTTGGGGGATTTTTGGCAGAATAAGCATGAAAGAAAAAATATTTTTTACTAAAAATTTGGCGGTAATGGCAAAATCTGGACTGTCTCTTTCCGTTGCTTTGGAAATTTTAGCCAATCAAACGACAAATAAAAAATTTGAAATTGTTTTAAAAAATATCAAAGCAAACGTGGAAAAAGGAAATTCCTTGACATCTTCTTTGTCAAAATACCCTGAAATTTTTTCTGAAATAACCGTTAATATGATAGAAGCCGGCGAAAAAAGCGGAAAATTAGAAGATGCTTTAAATCAAGTGACGTTGCAAATGAAAAAAAATTATGAATTAGTTTCAAAAATAAAAAGCGCGCTGACCTATCCCCTTTTTATTTTAACCGTGATGGCAATAATTGGAATTTTTATGTTTCTTTTTATTATTCCTAAAATGCTGGCTATTTTTGAAGAAATCGACGCCCCTCTGCCATTAGTAACAAAAATTCTAATAAAAACGAGCGATTTATTTTCCCAATACGCGATTTATTTTCTATTCGGATTGATAATTTTAATTATCTTATTTATAAAATTTAAAAAAACAAAAAAAGGAAAAATAATTATTCAAGGAATGTTATTAGAAACGCCCATTTTTTCCGAGATAATAAAAAAAATAAATTTGGCTAAATTTTGCCGCACCTTCAGTTCTCTCTTAACAACTGATATTCCCATTGTCCAAACTCTTAAAATCACGGCCAATGTTCTGAATAATGTTCATTACAAGCAATTAATAATAGAATCTTGCGAAGAAGTAAAAAAGGGTAATTCTGTCGCCGCTCTTTTGGAAAAAAAACCGAAATTATTCCCCCCTCTCTTAACGCAAATGGTCAAAGTAGGCGAACAAACCGGAACTTTGGATAATATTTTAAATGATTTGACTCTTTTTTACGAACAAGAAGTAAAAGATACTTTAGACACCTTAGCTTCCTTGATAGAGCCGATTTTAATTGTTGTTTTAGGCGTCGGCGTCGGGCTAATCGCGTCTGCCATTATTTTACCGATGTATTCAATGACGCAAGCGTTTTAAAATTTAGTATGAAACAAAATTCTGGTCTTACTTTAATAGAACTTATTATTACTATAAGTATTTTTATTATTGCCTCTTTGGGAATTTTAGGCCTTTTTTCTTATAGTTTTAAAACGGTCGGCAATAGCAAGGCAATTTTAACCGCGACAGGCTTGGCCGCCAAACAAATAGAAATTATCAGAAATATGCCTTATGATAAACTCGGAACAACGGAAGGCTGGCCGCCTGGCGATATTCCGTCTTCTCAAATAATAAATCAAAACAAAATTAATTATACCATTCAAACGATTATTGAATATGTTGATGACCCTTATGACTCCCTATTCCCCGATGATACGACCGGAAATGATTACAAAAAAGCGGAAGTAATGGTTAGTTGGGATAAATTTTTTTCTATAAATCCAGTTAAGCTGACTACTAATGTCTGCGCCAAAGGATTAGAAATTCCTAATGGCGCCGGCGGCTTAAAAATTAATCTTTTTGACAATAATGGCAATCCGGTAAGTCAAGCTTCTGTTAAAATAGAAAATCTTGCTCTTGACCCAAATATTAAGATTAATAGAGAAACTAATAATGCGGGAATTTTGCAAATTTTAGACCTTCCTCCTTCCGGGGAAAATTATCATATCATTGTTTCCAAAGAGGGATACTCGCAAGACTATACCATCGCGCCAGACTCTTTAGGCGCCTCTACTCCGCTTCAGCCAGATTTAAGAGTAATTGAGAAAGAGTTGACTGAAAAAACTTTTTCCATTGATAAAATCAGCAGCTTAAAAATATCTACTTTAACAAAATATTGCTCTTCTGTTCCAAATATTTCTTTTAATATGCGAGGACAAAAATTAATCGGCCGAGACCCCGATGTCTTTAAATATTACCAGAATTTAAGCACAAATAGTTCAGGAGAGTTAATTATTGATAATTTAGAATTTGATACTTATAATATAGCTTTAAACTCTCTGGCTTATGATCTTGCCGGCGCTAATCCCTTAATACCTTTGATACTCTTGCCTAATACCAACCAAAATTTTTATTTTATTTTAAAGCCTCATCAAGCTCATACTCTTTTAGCGACAGTTAAAGATAACAGCACGGGCTTAGTTTTATCGGGAGCGGAAGTAAAACTATCTAAAATCGGCTATGAAGAAACTTTAATCACCGGCAAAGGCATTTGGCGGCAAACTGATTGGCAAGGAGGAAGCGGACAAGAAAATTGGGAGGAAGAAGATATGTATTTTGATGATGATGGAAATATTAACACTAATAATTCTGAAGAAATGAAATTAGCTGGTGGCCATACTCAGCAAAATTTTAACGAAACATTTGATGACGCGGCTTATGAAAATTTTTCCGCCACCACGGCTGATTGGAACACTACTTTAAAAGAATTAAGATTGCCTAAAATAGGAACGGACTTTTCTTCTTCCGCCACCGGGGAATCGCTAAAAATAAATTCCGCCGCTTATACGATTACTAAGGCTTATTTAAATGCCAGCCATACGTTAAACGGCGAAACAATAAATTATTATTTATCCGCTAATGGAGGCATTGATTGGGAAAATGTAATTTCCGGCGTTGAATATATTTTTATTAATCAAGGCAATGATTTGCGATGGAAAGCGGAATTATCCACGAATACTGTTTCTATCACGCCTTCTATTCAAAGCATCTCTATTAATTACACTGATTCAAATCCTTTTGCTAATAATGGCTTCTTAATATCTTCTTCTTATGATACCGGCACAAATAAAACGATTTGGGGCAATTTAAGCTGGGAACCTCAAAATCAAGCAATAGAATTAGGAGAATCACCAATAAAATTTCAAATTGCCGCGAATAATGACAAGGCGACTTGGAATTTTAAAGGGCCTGATGGCACTGAAGAAACTTTTTATACCAGCCCGGACGCCTCTATTAATCCCATCCATAACAATCATCAATATATAAGATACAAAATTTTACTTTCTACTGAAAACTCTTCTTTCAGCCCGATTGTTTCGGATATTACCATTGACTTTACTTCCGGCTGCAGCACCCCGGGTCAAGTCTTTTTTTCTCCTTTGGAAGAAACGGCTTACGATTTAGATATAAGCTTGGCGGGATATCAAGGTTATTTTGAAAGCATAAATGTTTCCGGAAATAATTCCACGAAAATTTTTTTAAATCCAAATCCATAAAAAGCTATAAATTCCAAACTCTAAATTTAAAATTTTATAAATAATTATGTCTAAATTTTATTTTTCCATTTTAACTTTAATAGTAATTATCGGGGCTGTGACAGCGGCAACTATTTTTAAAATTAAAACCTCGGAAAAAAATAAATCTAATTCGGTCGTAATTTCTCAATCCAGTTCTCTTGAAGAAATCAATGAACTAATCGCCCAAGCTAATAATTACGAAGCTAAATTAAAAATTATCGCTCCTTCAGATAAAACTTACCTGGGCTACGTTTATGTTTCTTCCGATAAAATAAAAATTTCTTATCAAATAAAAGAAAAAATATTTTTTTCCGTGTCTGATTTAAATAAAAATGAAATTATAAATTATGAATTAAAAAACAAAACAGGCGTTAAAATGCCTGTTCAAACTGAAAAAAAAGAAACTCTTTTTAAAAAATTGCCCGTGGGAGCGAAAATAATCAAAGAAAATGAAATATTCAATAATCTTAATTGCTGGGTAGTGGAAATTAAAAAGGGAAATGAAATAGAAACCTTATGGATTTCTAAAGACGACGGCATTATTATTAAAAAAGAAATCATCAACTTTTTAGGAACAACTATCTTTGAATTAACAGAAATTGAAAATAAAGAAATAACGGAAAAAGAAACGGAAATACCTGAAGGAATAGAAATCATGGATTTAACCTCTGAAGAATTTATTTCTTTTGTCCAAGAAAATCCAAATGATGCCGCTATTATCACTTCCTTGCCTTCCCTGCCCGCTTCTTCTGTAGAACCGGCCATTTCTCCTTATTTATCAACTGAATTCACGGGACAGTCAATACCAACTCTTAAAGAACAAGAATTCACAAATAGTTCTTATCCGAATGTCTTTGATGAAGGAATTTATGAAGAAACTAATCCTCACCTGCCTTCGGAAATCATCCCATCATATTAAATCAATATTAATATAAAATTATGCGCGGCTTTACTTTAACAGAAATTATTATCGCAGTCTCTTTGCTAACTTTAGTCGTTTTAATGGTGTGTTCTTTTATAATTCAAAGTTACAGAACATGGGATTTAATTCAAATACAAGGCGGCGCGCAAGAACAAATAAAAACCGAACTTAATAAAATAACCAAAGAAATGAGAAAAGCGCAAATGGCTGAAACAGGCGCTTATCCCATAAAAGAAGCTTCTCCCCTTTCTCTGACATTTTACGCTAATATTGACTCTGATCCGGAAATCGAACAAATCCGATATTTCCCGCAAGGAACAAATCTAATAAAAGGAATTATTAAGCCGACTGGCAATCCGCCCGCTTATTCTTCGGAAGAACAAAATAAAATTATCGCTTCTTCAGTAAGAAATGATGATGAAAATCCAATTTTCAGTTATTTTGATGAAAATTATACTGGCGCGGAAGAGCCGCTTTCTTATCCTTTGGAAATAAATCAAATCAGATTAATAAAAATAAATTTAATTGTGGACGTTGACACGGAAAAAAATCCTCCGCCTTATATCTTGGAAACAGAAGTTAATCTGCGAAACCTAAAAACAAATATCTAATTTAACGTTATGTTAATAAAAAATCGAAAAATTTATTTATCCGGTTCTACCTTGGTTTTATCTATTGTTTTTATTGCCATTTTTCTGACTTTAAGCATTTCCGCTTTAAATTGGGTTTTGTTGCAAAATAAAAAAAGTTTTCGCGACCAAATAAAAGAAAAAGTTTTCGCGATTGCTGAAGCAGGCATAGATTATTATCACTGGCATTTAGCTCATGACCCTCAGGACTATCAAGATGGAACTGGCGAGCCGGGACCGTATATTCATGATTATTATGATATCAACGGCAATTTAATCGGCAAATTTGAGTTAGAAATAATACCCCCGCAAATTGGCTCTACGATCGTCACTGTTAAATCTACCGGTTATTTAATTTCACAACCTCAAATTAAAAGAACAATTGCCACCAAACAAGGCATCCCCTCTCTCACAACTTACGCGGTAATAGCTAATGACAATATGCGATTCGGCCCTGACACTGAAACTTACGGAAAAGTCCATTCTAATGGAGGAATTAGGTTTGACGGGGTGGCTCATAATATTGTCTCAAGCTATAAAGAAACTTACACCGACCCTGACAGCGGCTTAACCAAACCAGGCGTTTGGACGGCTTTGCCTAATGAGAACGAAGTCTTTTTAGCCGGCAAAAAATATCCCGCGCCTTTAGTGGATTTCAATAAAATCACTAAAGATTTAAATGATATTAAATCTGACGCGCAAGCTAACGGAATTTATCTTCCTCCTTCGGGAAATAGAGGTTATTATATCCATTTGCGCGATGACCAAAAATTGGATATTTACAAAGTTACCGGCGTAAGCTCTCAATGCGATGGTAAGGATACCGACCGAATTAATAATAAAAAAACTTTTACTTATCAAGGAGAAAGTTCTATTGGCATAGCGATGCCTGTTAATGGCTTAATATTTGTGGAAGATAAGCTTTGGATTGACGGCAAAATAAATAATAATCGCTTAACTATTGCTGTCGGATTTTCCACCAGCAATGACATTATTATTAATAATGACCTTACTTATACTAATTATGACGGCAGTGATAGTTTGGGATTGATCGCCCAAAATAATATCAGCGTTGGACTCTACAGCGAAAATGATTTAGAAATTAACGGCGCTTTATTCGCGCAAACCGGAAGAGTGGGAAGAAATTATTTTCCTTCTAATTGCAGTTCTACTTATTATAAAAGAAATTCCCTCACTTTAAGAGGCGCGTTGGGCACTAATAAAAGATATGGCTTTCGTTGGGTATGCGGGGGTTCGTACTGTTCCGGCTACGAATACCGCTATCTTACTTTTGACGAAAATCTAATTTTTATGCCGCCGCCTTCTTTTCCTACGGCGCCTACTTCCACTTACTCTATTATTTCTTGGATTGAAGAATAATTTTTTCAAAAAGAAAATGTCAAGGTTGAACCTTGACATTTTCTTGAATAAAATACAAAAATAGTAGGTTTGTAATTCGTAAAATATAATGAGTTTTGCAACCATCTCAATAACTTAACCAATATATTCCGCCAACTCCACTAATCTGCAGGCATAAGCCCATTCATTATCATACCAAGCGACAACTTTTACTAAATTATTTTTAGCCATCGTCAGAGCAAGGTCTACAATGGAAGACTTGTCATTTCCTTTATAATCCATAGATACTAACGGCTCATCGCTGACATCTAAAATTCCTTTTAATTCTTTCTCTTGCGCTTTAATAAAAGCCTTATTAACTTGTTCGGCCGTGGCGTCATTGTTAATTATCGCTTGAAAATCAATAATTGAGACAGTCGGCGTCGGCACGCGCAAGGCAATGCCATCTAATTTTCCTTTTAATTCGGGAATTGTTTTTTCCACTGTTTTTGCCGCGCCGGTAGTAGTGGGGATAATTGACAGACCTGCCGCTCTAGCTCGCCGCAAATCTTTATGCGGCAAATCTAAAATTTTTTGGTCATTGGTATAGCTATGGATTGTCGTCATAAATCCTTGTTTAATGCCAAAATTCTGATGCAAAACTTTTACCACCGGCGCCAAACAATTAGTCGTGCAAGAACCGCAGGAAATAATTTTTTCCTTTGAATTATATTTTTTTTCATTAACTCCCAAAACATAAGTGGGAATATCATGGCTTTTTGAAGGCGCGCTAATAATTACTTTTTTTGCTCCGGCTTTTAAATGTTTCTCCGCTTCTTCTTTTAAAGTAAATCTGCCCGTGCACTCCAAAACAATATCTATGCCCAATCTTTTCCAAGGTAATTTTTCCGGGTCGCTTTCGGCAAATACTTTGATTTTTTTACCATTGATTATTAAATATTCTTTATCAAAATTAATTTCTTTTTCATACTTGCCGTATAAAGAATCGTATTTCAACAAATGGGCAAGTGTTTTATTGTCCGTCAAATCATTAATGGCGGTTATTTCCAAATTTTTTTTAGTTAAAATGGCTTTTAAGCTTTGCCTACCTACTCTGCCAAAGCCATTGATGGCGATTTTTATTTTTTTCATATTTTGTTTAAAATTTAATATTCTTAAGTATTAATTACTTCTTAAAAGGAATTTCAATGAAATTTCCGTTATCAATTTCAACTTTGATTGTCTGCTTTAAAATATTTCTTCCCACCACCTTGCCTTTCCCTTTTTCTGTTTTTATGATACTGCCGAGAGCGGGAAGATTATTAGCTAATTCTTTATACATTGGCTCGTTATAAGCCAAACAGCAATATAATCTGCCGCAAGAGCCGGACAAACGTTCAGCGCCCCGATGATTTAATTGCTGGTCAAAAATAAAATCCGTGCTGATATTGCCTAAATTTTTTAAAAACTTAAGGCAGCATAACTCTCTTCCGCAAGGTCCGATTCCTCCCATTATTTTCGCTTCTTCGCGCACTCCTATCTGTTGCAACCTGATTGACTTATGAAAAATACCGGTTAATTCCTTGACTAAGTTTCTAAAATCAATTCTTTCCGGAGCCGTAAAAGCGAAAGTTATCCTTCCGCCGTCAAAAGAAAATTTAACATCTATTAATTTAGCTGGTAAATTATATTTTTTTATTAGATTTCGGCAAGTTTTTAAAGTTTCCGCTCTGTTTTTATTTCTAAAATTAACTTTTTCTATGTCGCTTAAATTCGCTTTTCTTAAAATTGGCTTTAATTCTTTGATAGCTTTAAAATTTTCAATGCTTTTTATTCCTATTATTTCCCCTATTTCTATTCCTAATTCAGTCTTAACAATTACCTGGTCGCTTGTCTTTAATTTATGACTATCGGAATTAAAATTATAAATTTTATCCCACGGCGCAAATTGAACCTGAATTACCTTCGCCTCGCTGGAAATTTTTTGTTGCTGGAACATAAAAGCGAGCTTATAAATTTTAAAGAGGTTATAAGCTAAATTTGACAAATCTTTTCACTTGAATATTTTCACCAAGCTTGGCAATCGCTTGTTTGATTAGTTCTTCAATCGTAATTTTGTCTTCTTTTATAAACGGCTGTTTTAATAAGCAAACTTCCTGATAATATTTTTGCAGTTTGCCCTGCATAATTTTATCAAGCATATTTTCCGGCTTGCCTTCCTTCAATAATTGCTCTTTGTAAATCTCTTTTTCTTTTTCTATCTCTTTAGCGGGGATATCTTCAAGGCTTAAATATTTAGGATTGGCCGCGACGACCTGCATTGCTAAATTATGAACCAATTTCTTAAATTCTTCATTTCGAGCGACAAAATCCGTTTCGCAATTTACTTCTATTAAAGACGCTATTTTATTATTACTATGCATATAACTTCCAATCAATCCTTCTTTAACTGTTCGGCTTGATTTTTTTTCAACTATTTTTTGCCCTTGTTTTCTCAAAATTTCTATTGCTTTGTCAATGTCGCCGCCGGCTTGTTCTAAAGCATTTTTACAATCCAATATCGCAGCGCCTGTTTTTTCCCTAAGTTGTTTAATTGTTTCCGCGCTAATCATATTCATTATACTTAAAAATAAATTTTAAATTTTTATTTCATTCTGATTGAGCGATTTCAAAGAATCCCATTTTTATCCCGCGGGTTCCTTCAGTCGTCTGCCAGCTGGCGGACTCCTTTAGGATGACGCCTCAGGAGTCACTTTCCTTCCTTCTTCTATCGCCTGCGCCACCAAGTTAGTAATCATCTCTACTGACTTTATGGCGTCGTCATTCGCCGGAATGGGATAAACAGCTTCTTCGGGATTGCAATTTGTATCCACAATGCCAATCGTGGGGAGTTTTAATTTTTTTGCTTCTCTAATCGCGGTCTTTTCATCCTTGGTGTCAAGCATAAAAATAGCTTCCGGAAGTTTGTCTAAATTTTTAATGCCTTTGATTACTTTATTTAATTTTTCTATTTCCGTATTAAATTTACTCTGTTCTTTTTTCGCGTACTTCGCGAATTCCCCTTTTTCTTTTTTATTTTCCAAATCTTTTAATTTTTTTATCAAACGGGAAATAACCGAGAAATTAGTCATTGTGCCTCCGATCCATTTTTCATTGATATAAGGCATATTGACTTTTTCGGCGTATTTTTTAGTAACTTCTTTAATCGTCTTTTTTGTCCCTAAAAATAAAATCACGCCGTTTTTTTCCATCACTTCTTTTACAAAATCCAAAGCTTCTTTTAATTTTTCCTGGGTTTTTTCCAAATTAATAAGATGCACCGTATTTTTAACGGTGTAAATATATGGCTCCATTTTTGGATGCCACTTGGAGGTGCGATGCCCGAAGTGGACGCCGGCCTTTATCATTTCTAATAAACTCGGTATTTTTATTGGCATATTATTAAAATATTATGGCATTATGAAAACATTGTCAAGCTAAAATCGCGGCTGTAAAATAAAAAGAGCCGTTCTTTTTGTCAAATGAAATGATTGACTTAAAAACGATTTTATACTAAGATTGGAATTAGAATTATTAAATTTTTAAAAATATGAAAAAAGACACGCACCCGACTTATTACCCTGACGCGAAAATTATCTGCGCTTGCGGCAACACTTTAACCACAGGAAGCACGCTTAAAGAAATCCGCGTGGAAATTTGTTCCAAATGCCATCCTTTTTTTACGGGAAAACAAAAATTGGTTGACACGGCCAAGCGAGTGGACAGATTTAAAAAATTGATGGAAAAAAGGGAGGAAATCAGGAAGAAAGTAAAAGGCAAATCTCCAAAAAAATCCTAAATTCGATCCTGAACTTGATTCAGGACTAAATCCCAAACAAATCCAAAATCCAAATAACCAAAATTCAAAACAAAAAACTATTTTTTGTCATTTGAATTTATAATTTAAAATTTATTTAGGGTTTAGATATTAGGATTTAGAATTTGTTTATAATAATATGCCTGACATCAAAGAATTAGAAAAAAAAATAGAAGAACTGGGAAACGCATTCCAGGACCCTTCTATTTGCAGTAACCCGCAAAAAATCCAGCGGCTTTCCCAGGAATACAACAAAGCGAAAGAAGAATTAAAAAAACTCAAAGGAAGAGAAGATAAAAATGTGATCATAGAAATCAGGGCCGGTGTCGGCGGCGACGAAGCGGAATTATTTGCCGCCGAACTTTTTAGAATGTATAACCGATACAGCCAAAATAAAAACTGGAAAATCCGGATCATGAACAGCAATAAAACCCCTTTGGAAGGATTTAAGGAAATAACTTTTGAAATTTCCGGCTCTAAAGTCTACGACAATTTAAAATACGAATCCGGCGTTCATCGGGTGCAAAGAATTCCCGCCACGGAAAAAAATGGCAGAATCCACACTTCAACCGTCAGTGTGGCTGTATTGCCCGAAGCTTCTTCGGTGGATATTCAAATTGACCCGAAAGATTTAAGAGTTGACACTTTCTGCGCTTCCGGACACGGCGGCCAAAGCGTTAATACCACTTATTCAGCAGTCAGAATTACCCACTTGCCTACTAATCTAGTTGTCGGCTGCCAAGATGAAAGATCTCAAAGACAGAATAAGGATAAGGCGATGATTGTTTTAATGACAAAATTATTATCCTTGGAAGAAGAAAAAAAACAAAAAGAAGAAGCGCAAAAAAGAAAAGAACAAATCGGCACGGCCATGAGAGCGGAAAAAACAAGAACTTATAATTTTCCCCAGGACCGAATCACCGACCACCGAATACAACAAAGTTGGCACGGCATAGAACAAATTATGGAAGGAAATTTAGACCCGATTATAGAAAAATTAAAAAATACAAATTAATAAATAAAAAAAGGATTCGCGCTGATGCAAATCCTTTTTTTATTTATTTTAATAACTGATAATTTTTTCATCAGGCGCCACCTCAACCCAAGTTATCCCTCGGTTAAACTTGATTTCCCGGCCATTTTCATCAAAAAAATTAGTCCTGTCGCCTTTTCTGAATTTTTGCCAAGTTCCTTTAATTACTCCTCCATCCTGAAAAATAAAAGCATTCCCCTCTCCGATAATTTTTATTTCCTTTCTCCCTTCTTTGTCAAGAATTGTTGTTTTTGCCGTTTGAACAATAATATTTTTTGCCCTGATTTGTTTTTCATCTTCTTCTAAATATATCTTATTCTCTTGTTCCCGCAGATAATCATTTTTTTCCGCGTCATATTTCCATTTTACTTGATATTCAGGATAAGAATATTCAATCGCCAAATCTTTGCCTTTTATAGGGCGATTTTCTGGATTCAAATCTTCTTTGAATTGCCAAGAGCTTAATTCCGACGGCTTGGCTCCTTTTTCTTTTAACGCTCTTTGAAAAAGATCGGATGAAGTATAAACATTAAAAGGAGCTTTTTTTGTTTTTAAGCGCCAAAAATATTGCGCGTTAAAAAATTGGTCTAAATTATACAAGCTGTATTCTTTATTTTTAAGCGATTCAAGCGCCGCCGGACTTCCGCCGACATGCATAAATAAAGACCCGTACTCTTCCGATAAATCCAAAAAATAAGGTCTGGCGCTTCTGACAGGCCCGATTTTTATTACTTCTTTATCAGGCGTGTAAAAAGCCAAAAAACGAGTGATTCCCGCTTCAGTTAAAAATTCATAAACCAAATTTGCTTCGCTTAAACCGCTTAAAGGCCTGGATTCCGTAAAATTATCTATCACGATTCCTATCAAGTAAGGATTTACTTCTTCCTTATTTTCCACTTCTACGCCGTCCAAAGAGCGATAAAATTTATCTTCTTTTTTTTCAATTTCGGCAGATTGGATTAGATGATTATCGCCAAAGCCAACAGCTGTTTCTTTGTTTCTAAAAATAAAATAGCCGCTAAAAAAGGCTATTGAAACTAAAATCAAAAAAACCGGAATTAAAAATAAATATTTATTCTTTGATGAGCGCATTTTTAATTAATCTAATCGAGTTCCAATAATTAAATAGTTGGTAATCAAAAGATTAAGCTGATTATTGAAACTTAAAATTTATTAAGAAATTAGTATGTTTTATTTCTTGTCTTTTTTAGTTGGTTCGGCTTCTTTCTTTTCTTCTGTTTTTTCTTCAGTTGCTTCCGCTTTTACCTCTTCAACAACTTCTGCTTCTACTTTTACTTCCTCCGCTCTTGGCGGAAGAACCAAGACCACGGTTTCGTCTTCTTTTTCCAAAACTTTGATTTTTTCCGGAATAGCAAGATCTTTCACCTTGATTGAATCTTCAAAAGTATTTAATTTGGAAATGTCCACTTTAATATTATGGATTAAATTTTCAGGCAAGCATTCTATCTTTATTTTATTTAAATTTTTAACTAAAACGCCTTTTAATTCTTTAACCGCTTTTGATTCTCCGACAAATTCTAACTCCACTTCCACATTAACCTTTTCGCCTTTTTTAATCTGATAAAAATCAATATGATTTAAGACATTGGAAAGATAATCTTTTTTAATGTCATAAATTAAAGCTTTGACGGATTCCTTATCATCTATCTTTAAATCAATTATGGTGTTTTCTCCGGCTTCTTCGTAAATTTTTTTGAAATCTAAAAAATTAACCTGTAAAATTTTAGGCTCTACCTTATGGCCATAAAGAACAGCGGGGATAATATTTTTTTTCCTTAATGTTTTTACGTTTTTTCCTTTGATGATTCTTGCCGCGGCATTTAATTCCATAAATAAAATTATTAATTTTTAAACTGAAGATAACATCACTTTTTAATTATATATAAAAATCAAAAATTGTCAACGCTGGCGGTTTTATGCAAGAGAATGCTCTCTAAAATGCCGAACATTATTAAAGTGGTAATTAAAGAGCTTCCGCCGTAACTCAATAACGGCAAAGGAATGCCGACAATAGGGACCATGCCCATATTCATACCGATATTGATGACTATCTGAATTATAAAAATGGAAGCAAATCCTAAAATTAAAATCAAAGCAAAATCATCATAAGCCGACTTAGTCAAAACCATCAAGCGGTAAAACAAAATTAAATAAAAAATTAAAACCAAGGAAACGCCCGCCAAGCCCATTTCTTCGGCGATAACGCTAAAAACAAAATCCGTTTTGGTTTGGGGCAAAAAACGAAGCTGGCTTTGCGGCCCCAAGCCCAATCCTCGGCCGAAAAGTTTTCCCGAGCCGACGGCGATAATAGATTGGGTAATTTGATATCCCCGGCCAAAAGGGTCTTCTTGCGGATTCAGATAAGTTAAAATTCTTCCTTTTTGATAATCTTTTAATAAAAAATTCCAGGTGGACAAAAAAATCAGCGCGGCTAAAATTAAAATCCAAATAAGATGCTTGATTTTGCGGTCAATGGCTAATAAAATCAAAAACCAAGTTGCTAATAAAATAGAAGCCGAGCCGAAGTCCGGCTGTAAAAGCACTAAGATAAAAGGCGGCAGAACCAAAAGTCCGCTTAAAATTATTTCCTTGAAATAAATTCCATTTTTAATTTTAGCGCTCCAAAATTTAGCCAGAGATATGACTAAAATTATTTTAGCCAACTCCACCGCTTGAAAATTGAAAGGCCCGAGAGCCAGCCAGCCCTTTGTCCCCCTTAAAGTGATGCCTATAAATAATATTAAAACTAAAATAATTAAAAGAATAAAATATAAAAGATGGGAATGCGCCTTGAAATTGCGGTAATCAATAAAACTCAATAAAAAAAATAAAGCTATTCCTAAAATAGCGAAAATAAGCTGGTGGTTAAAGGAAGTGAAATCATTCTGCTCCAGCCCCAAGCAAAGAGTGTATTGGATGGCCAAGCTGATGGAAATTAAAATAAAAACAATAAGGAATAAAGACCAGTCAAAAGATTTAAAAAAAGAAAAATATTTTTTCAAAAACATAAAGCGCTCCTTATCTGTTTATTCCGCCTTGATCGGCATAAAATTATTCTCGTCTAAAATATTTACTTCCGGTTCTATAATTGCTCGGGTAAAGTAAGGGAAGTCGCCCTGAAAAGGAATTTCAATCAATCTCTCTTGGCCGGATAAAAATTTATTGGCTGGAATTTTATTAACCGCCGAAACTTTATCGCCTTGATAAAGAATGCTCTTGAAATAAACCGTCCAAAAATTATAAGCTGAATTATTTTTAACTTGAAAAGAGATTCTTTTCAAGGACGGGTTGGAAGAAATATCTTTAACCGCGAAATCCGAAGATTTAAAATCAGGAATTTTATTTTTGGCAGTTATTCTTTTCCACCCGACTTCTAAAAATTCCAAATTTAAACCTTTCGGTTCAATATCGCTTTTTATGTTTAAAACTAAAAGAAATTTTTTTTCTTGGGCTAAAATAAAAGTTGACTGCCCTGCCTCCCTGCCCTCCCAAAAAAATCTATAATCCAAACGAGAAACCGCCCACTTGTTATTAGGGTTGTTTATTTGGGCGACTAAATCGTATCTTGAATTTCCCAATGGAATGAAAGAAATATCAGAAATCTCCAAAGGCAAAAAATCATTTTTTGAATGAATGGCTTGCCAATCAATAAAATTTTGCCCTATTTCTTCCATAGACTGCTGGAACTTGACTGTTTCTTGGGCATAACGAAACCACTTATAAATATTTATCCCCCACAAAAAAACGCTTAAAATTATTAAAAATAAAACCCAAGCCATTTTTAAGCGCTGTTTATTGGCGATTAGCCAATAATTTATCTTTAATTGTGTTTTTGATATATTCATAATTTTATTATATCACATTTTTATTGTTTGTTAATTATTGTTGTGGTATACTATTATTATATTAACAAAGGTCTTTTTAAAATAATTTAAATTATTATGCTCCAAACATCTCAAGATTTGCTCTTTATCGTAATCGCCATCTCCGTCTTATGGCTTACTGTCTTTCTATCCATCATTCTTTACTATTTTTTTGTTATTGTCAGGCAGAGCTCTAAAATTATAAAAGAATGGGGGAATAGATTTAAAAAAATTGATGAAATTATTAATTTAATCAAAGAAAAAATCGGCCACCCTGCCGCTTCATTCGTAATGCTGGCTGAAGGAATTAAACAGATAATAAATTTTTTGAAAATCAAACGGCAAACGAAGAAAAAGAGCAAATGAATTTCTATTGAATGGATTTTTATTAGACATTAAAAATTTGGCATTAGACATTTTTATATATGTTCACTCATCTCCATGTTCACTCCCATTATAGCCTGCTTGACGGCCTGGCAAAAATAGACGGGCTGATCGCCAAAGCGAAAGAATATAAAATGAACGCTTTGGCGCTGACTGACCATGGCGTTATGTACGGAGCGATAGAATTTTATAAAAAATGCAAAGCCGAAGGAATCAAACCGATTATCGGCGTGGAGGCATATTTAGCCCGGCATAGCAGGCTGCAAAAAAGAGCCAGGATAGATGAAAAACCATTTCATCTTCTTTTATTGGCAAAAAACATTAAAGGCTACCAAAATTTGCTTAAATTAACCAGCATCGCTCACTTGGAGGGATTTTATTACAAACCAAGAGTTGATTGGGAAATTTTAGAAAAACATTCTTCGGGATTAATCGCTTTAACCGCCTGCATTCAAGGAGAAATTCCCCAGCTTATTTTAGAAAATAAATTAGAAAAAGCGGAAGAAGCCATAATCAAATATCAAAATATTTTTGGAAAAGAAAATTTCTACTTGGAAGTAATGGATTTAAAAGAGCAAAATAAAATCAATCAAGCTCTTTTTGATTTAGGAAAAAAATTAAATGTGCCCGTCGCCGCGACCAATGATGTCCATTATTTAAATCCTGAAGATGATGAAGTGCAAGATATTTTACTTTGTTTGCAGACAAAAAGGAAAAAAAATGAAAAAAATCGGCTTTGCATGCTGGGTGATAATTTTTCTTTTAAAAGCCCTGAAATAATGGAGGAGGCATTTAAAAATCATTTGGAAGCAATAGAAAATACCCAGAAAATAGCGGATCAATGCGATTTAGAGATAGAATTGGGTAAAATAAAACTGCCTTACTTTGAAGTGCCTAACTCTAAAGCGCCTGATGAATATTTAAAAGATTTGTGCGAAGAAGGCGTTAAAAAAATTTACGGCCAAAAAAATAAACAAATTGAGGAACGTCTTGACCATGAATTAAAAACAATAGAAAAAACCGGCTTTGCTCCTTATTTTTTAATTGTCCAGGATTTTGTCAATTGGGCAAAGGAACGCGAAATCGTGGTCGGCCCGGGCAGAGGAAGCGCCGGCGGCAGTTTAGTTTCTTATCTGCTGAATATCACTGAAATCGACCCCTTAAAATACGATTTGCTGTTTGAAAGATTTTTGACTGATTCAAGATTTTCTCCGCCAGATATTGATTTGGATTTCGCCGACACAAGGAGAAATGAAGTCATAAAATACGTGGAAGAAAAATATGGCAAAGATCATGTCTGCCAAATAATCACTTTCGGAACAATGGCGGCGCGCGCCGGTGTCAGGGATGTCGCCAGAGTACTTGATTATCCTTATGCTCTTGGCGATAAAATTTCTAAACTAATTCCGCCTTTCGCAAAATTAGACGAAGCATTAAACACTGTTTCCGAACTTAAAGAAATGTACCAAAACGACCCTGACGTTAAAAAAACTATCGACGCGGCAAAAAAATTAGAAGGGGTGGTGAGGCACGCTTCCACCCATGCTTGCGGCGTGGTAATTACCAGAGAGCCCTTGGACCATTATCTTCCTTTACAATACGCGTCTTCGTCCGACCGAACCGTTGTTTCCCAGTATGATATGAAATTAGTGGAAGCCATCGGGCTTTTAAAAATGGATTTTCTGGGCTTAAAAAATTTAACCTTAATTGAACAAGCGACAAAAATTATTGAAAAAACAAGAGATGTTAAAATTGATTTTGAAAAAATACCCTCTGATGATAAAAAAACTTTTAAATTATTAAGAGAAGCGAAAACCACGGGCGTATTTCAATTAGAATCAGCGGGAATGAAGCGCTATCTGAAACAACTAAAACCAACTGAATTTGAAGATATTATCGCGATGGTGGCGCTTTTCAGGCCGGGACCAATGGAATTTATTCCTCAATATATCGCGGGCAAGCATGACGTTATCAAGCCGAGTTATATCCACCCAAAATTAAAACCAATTTTAGAAAAAACTTACGGAATAATAATTTATCAGGAACAATTAATGCAAATCGCCCAGCATTTAGCCGGTTTCAGTTTGGTTGAAGCTGATGTTTTAAGAAAAGCCGTGGGCAAAAAAATAAAGGAACTCTTATTGAAGCAAGAAAAAAAATTAATAGACGGAATGATAAAAAACGGCATCAAAAAAGAAGTGGCGGAAAAAATCTGGAGCTGGATTTTACCTTTTGCCAGTTATGGCTTTCCCAAAGCTCATGCTACTGCTTACGCCACTATCGCCTACCAGACCGCTTACCTTAAAGCCCATTATCCCGAAGAATTTATGGCCGCTCTCTTAACATCAGACCAAAATGATATGGACAGAATAGCGATTGAAGTAGATGAATGCAAACAAATAGGTATTAAAGTCCTGCCGCCTGATATTAATGAAAGTTTTGAAAATTTCACTGTTGTCCAGCAAAAAGAAACAGACGGCAAACCGCTAATCCGCTTTGGATTGAAGGCGATAAAAAATATCGGCTCGGGAATCGTCAATGCCATTATTGACGAAAGAAAAGAAAACGGCTTTTATCAAAGCTTGGAAGATTTTTTAAAAAGAGTTAAAAATAAAGACTTGAATAAAAAATCTTTAGATGGCTTGGCAAAAGCGGGCGCCTTGGATAAATTCGGTGAAAGAAACCAAATATTAGAAAATATAGACAAGTTATTGAATTTCATTAAACAAATAAATAAGGAAAGAAATAACGGGCAGGTAAATTTATTTAATAATATCCCCGCTCATAACGGAACTTCTTTAAAATTGGATTACGCGCCGCCGATAGACACTAAGCAAAAATTAGCTTGGGAAAAAGAATTTATCGGCTTGTATATTTCCGACCATCCTTTAAGGGAATTTATGCCTTATTTGGAAAAATTTATCACTCCTTGCGATAAAATTTATGAATCTTTTAATAAAGGATTGCGGGAAATTAAAATTCTTGGCGTGATTACTAAAATTAAAAAATTCTTCACCAAAAAAAACGAACCAATGCTTTTTGTAAAATTAGAAGATAGTTCAGGCAGTGTGGAAGTAATTGTCTTTCCTTCAAACTTAAAAAATGAAACTGATGTCTGGCAGGAAGAAAAAATTATTCTGCTCAAAGGAAAACTCTCAAAAAAAGAAAATGAAATGAAAATTTTAAGCGACAAGGCGATGGAAATGAACCAAGAAAATTTGGCCAAAATAACAATAAAATCGCGAGCTTGCGCTCATTAATAAGCCAAAACTTTTGCCAAAATAATATTTAACGGCGGATTTAATATAAAACCCTTGATAAACTGCTTTAAATAAGGTAAGATCGTAAAAATGCCCAAAGAAAAAAAAACAAAATTAAAAACATCTAATTTATATCCTTACAAAAAAATTGTAAACGTTTATCTTTTTTTAACCGTAATTTTAATTATCTCCATATTTTATTTAATTTCTTCAAAAGCCTTGGTTTTAATTATTTTTGAACCGGAAAAAATCAGTTCTAATTTCATTATCCAGCTCGGCTCTGAAACAAATTTGGAAAAAGAAACCATCAAAAGCGAATTTGCCGAGGAAATTATAGAAAAAGAAGAGACCTTTTCGCCCAAATCCGAAACAATGGAAAGCAAGGCTTCGGGAGAGGTGACAATTATAAATAATTACGGCAAAAATCAGCCGTTAGTCGCCACGACCCGCTTGCTTTCGCCGGAAGGGTTTTTATTCAGAACCGCTGAATATGTGATGGCGCCGGCAGGCGGCAAAGTTAAAGTCAAAGTTAAGACCGACCAAGAAGGGCAAAAATACGAAATTGGACCGTCCACCTTTACCATTCCCGGCTTATGGGAAGGGCTTCAGGATAAAATTTACGGCCAAAGCTTTGAACCAATGAAGAGAAATGTTAAAAAAATAAGCGCGATTATCCAAGAAGATATAGACAAAGCCAAAGAAAAAATTAAAGGAGACGCGGTTAAAGAGGTTTTAGAAAAAATAAAAAACGAGCCCAAAATTATTAAAACGGAAATTCTGGAAGAATTTTCCGACAGCCAGCCGAATGAGGAAAAGGAAAATTTCAAAGTTAAGTTAAAAATAAAAATTATGATGATTGACTTTAGCGATAAATCATTGGAAGATTTTCTTTCTTTTAGTTTTAAAGCTTTAATCCCGCAGGAAAAAAAATTATTGTCCATTAATAAAAATAATTTAACTCATACTTTATTAAATTACGACTCGGATAAAAAATCCGGAAAAATAAAAGTTTCCGCGGAAGGCAACTTCGCGCCTGATTTAGAACTTTTAAATTTCCCCAAAGATAAGCTTGTCGGCTTAACTGAAGAAGAAGTTAAAGAATATCTTAAAAATTTTACAATCATCAAGGATGTTAAAGTGGAATTAAAGCCTTTTTGGCTTAAAACTATGCCTTTATTAAGCGATAAAATTGAAATTAAAATCATGGGAGAATAATATGAAATTGAAAATTAGAAATGATTTTGAAATTTATTTTTTGATTTTTTATATTCAAATATTATGCCTAAAATAAATCAATCTCAATTAGAGATAATGCGCCATTCTTGCGGCCATTTGATGGCCGCGGCTGTGCAAAAACTTTTTCCCGAAACAAAATTTGGCATCGGACCGAACATAGAAAACGGTTTCTATTATGATTTTGAATTGCCTGCAACTTTAACGCCCGAGTTTCTGCCAAAAATCAAAAAAGAAATGAAAAAAATGATCGGGCAAAATCTGCCTTTTATCAAAAAAGAAATGCCCGTTGATGAAGCGATTAAATTATTTAAAAGCATAAACCAGCCTTATAAAATTGAATTATTGGAAGAAATGAAAAAGCAAGGCGAAAAATCGGTCAGCATTTATCAAACTGGCGATTTTATCGACCTTTGCCGAGGACCGCACCTTAAATCAACCGGAGAAATCGGCGCTTTTAAATTAACGAAAATAGCCGGCGCTTATTGGCGCGGCAATGAAAAAAATAAAATGCTCACCAGAATTTACGGCTTGGCTTTTTCCCATGAAGAAGAATTAAATAATCATTTAAAAGTTTTGGAAGAAGCGGAAAAAAGAGACCACCGGAATTTAGGCAAAGAACTGGAATTATTTTCTTTTGAAGAAGAAATCGGCGCGGGCCTGCCCTTATGGCACCCAAAAGGCGCTTTTCTCCGCCATTTAATTGAAAATTATCTTTATAAAGAATTAAATTCATCCGGCTACCAATGGGTGGTAACGCCGCATATCGGCAATATTAATCTATGGAAAACTTCCGGCCATTGGAATTTTTACCGCGAAAATATTTATTCGCCGATAAAAATCGACGAGGAAGAATTTTTATTAAAGCCGATGAACTGCCCTTTTCATATCAAGATTTATAATTCTAAAATTCGCAGCTATAAAGAATTACCCATCAGATTCGCTGAATTTGGCACAGTCTACCGTTATGAAAAATCAGGCGTTCTGCATGGCTTGACCCGAGTCCGCGGCTTTACCCAGGACGACGCTCATATTTGGTGTACTTTAGACCAATTGCCGAAAGAAATAAACAATCTTTTAAAAGACGGCTTAAAAATCCTCAGAAGATTCGGCTTTAAAGATTTTAATATTTTTCTTTCCACCCGGCCGGAAAAATTTACCGGCGACCCTAAACATTGGGACAAGGCGGAAGAATCTTTGAAAAACGCCTTGGAAAAATCAAAGCTTAATTACCAAATTGACCCTGGCGCCGGAGTTTTTTACGGCCCTAAAATTGACATTAAAATAAAAGACAGTTTAGGCAGAGAATGGCAATGCACCACCATTCAAGTTGATTTTAATCTGCCGGAAAAATTTGAATTAAATTATATCAATAAAGAAGGCAAGAAAGAACAGCCGATTATGATCCATCGCGCTCTTTTGGGCTCTTTGGAAAGATTTATCGGCGTCTTAATAGAACATTACGCCGGCGCCTTTCCAGTCTGGCTGGCGCCAATTCAAGTTCGCGTCGTCCCTGTCGGCTCCAAGCATATTAAAGCCAGTCAAAAATTAGCCCGAGAATTAAAAGAAAAAGATATCAGATGCGAGGTTGATGATTTGAATGAAACAGTCGGTTATAAAGTCAGAAAAGCGGAAAAACAAAAAATTCCTTATGTTTTAGTCATCGGTGATAAAGAAATAGACAGCAAAAATTTAACAGTCAGGATCAGAGGCAAAAAAGAAATGATTAAAATGTCCAGAAAAAAATTTGAAGAAAAAATCAGAGAAGAAATAGAAAAGAAAAAATAAAAAACATTATAAAATTTTTTATAGAGATGGTTACAAAACTGCTTCGTCGCGAAATTTAGATAGTTTCAGCCAAGACGAGGAAAACAAGCAAAATGATTTGAGTCGTAATAGAATTACGGCGAAAATCATTTTGCGCAGTTTGACGAAGTATTGGCTGAAAATAGCAAATTACAGCAGAAGTAGTTTTGTAACCATCTCATACTAGTAATTCGTAAAATAATTGATTTTTGCTTGAGACCTAAGAGAATTAATTAATAAATTAGCCGCCTCTGACATTTTTTGCTGTTCAATTTGATCTTTAATCTGCGCTTTATAACTATCTTCCTGGCCTTTGGGAATCTCAACTTTATTATCTTTAATGTATTTTGCCACTTCATCATCAGTAACTTGCACTTGGTCAGCGAGAAGTTTTTCTAATTTTTTTTGAATAACAATCTTTTTCTTAAAATTCTCTTGCGTTAAGCCCTGCGCCGCGAGCGCTTGCGATAACGTCATGCCCTGCGCTTCAACTTGATTTTCCACGTTTTTTATTTCCGCGTCAATTTCATCATTGCTTACCGTAATTCCTTTTTTTAGCACTTCGTCATTAATAAGTTTTTGGGTGATAAGCGCGTCCAGCGCGTTTTTACCCGACACGCTTTCAAGCTCTTTAATGACAGCAAACCGGCTGATGGGAGTTCCATTTACCATAGCGGCAATGAACAATCTTTTATAATAAAAAGCGAAAAATCCGATTAGAACGACCAAAACAACAATCGCCGCAATTTTTATGCCAAAAAGCCTTTGTCTTTTAATCTCTTTTAAATAATTTTCTCGTGTTAGAGGAGATTCTGTTGTTGTGGGTTGCGTTGTTTTAAAATTTTCATTCATAATTAATGTTTTAAAATTATTAATTTAATCGCCGCTCTATTTGTGGCAGTGTATATTAATTATTATAGCTCATTGCCTTAAATCTTTCAAGAAAAGGCGCGACGAGATGAACATAATTATCTTAATGGATTAAAAAAGAGTTTTGCGGTTATATTTTCTTTCTTCCTCGCCGGCTGCCGCGCGATAACGGCAAAAATCGCAATCAGGCGAAGCGCCGGGAATATTGTCGCTCATTAAACATTTGCGCGCTTCAAGTAAAACGTTTTCAATCCAAGAATCATCGCCTTTATAAGGGATTAATTCAATATCAAATTCTAATTTGGCGTCAAAAGCCTTACAGTCTGTTTTGCCATTGCAATAAACAAAATAACCAACCGGCGAAACTTGGTAGCCATTTTGGCGAAAAAGCCATTGATAAATTTCCATCTGCCTCTTATAGCCAATCTGCCAATCCGCGTCCAAGTTTAACTGCCCTGTTTTTGAAGTCGCTTTGTAATCAACAATGATAAATTCTCCCTTTGGATTAACCCAAAGGTCGTCAATTCCGCCGGTAACAAAAAAATTGCTCGGCTTGTGCAAAAAAGCGATTCCGCCGCGCAAAGCGTCTCGCCAAAAATCCAATTCTTTATGCGCCAAAGGCACCGCGTCAAGGCCATAAGTTTTCATTAAAGGATGGATTGTATTTTTTGCCCGATGAAGGTCAAATTCTTTTTTGAGCAACGCGTCAACCGCGGAATTAAGGGTGAAAGGATAACCCGGCGGCTGGCCGACGCCCAATCGCCTGTCAAGATAAAAACAGCGCGGACAATTCAAAAATAAATCAATTTTTGAACGGCTTAATCTGAAAGGATATTTTGAATTCGGGTCAAATAAATTCGATTTTCTTTTAGGGGTATAATATTTTGACATATGATTATTGAACAGTTAAAATTTGATTGATAATTGATAATTGATAATTGATAATTTTCACGTTTTGCGATAAAAAATTATCGCGCGTCAGATTCTTTCAAAAACAGCCGCGCGAGGCGCAGTTCGCGGTAGGAAAAACTTTCGCCGAGAATCTCGCGGACCACCGTCAATCTCGTATCCCCGGTCTCCTTAAAAACATTTTTTATTAATTCAAACCTTTTGCCCCATGGCCGCAAATATGACAAATCAAGGTTTTCATCCCGCTCAATTAATTTTTCCAGATGCCCTAAAATCGTATCCTCGGTCAAGCCGCGCTTTTCGGCAATTTCTTTAATGGAAAATTTTTGTAAAACTAACATTTCCGTTTCCTCATATGTTGAAACGGATTTTAATTTTTCCGCCGGCGCGACAGATTTTAAAAATTCTTCCTGATTTTTTTCTTTTTCCAATTGGTTTAATTTTCTTAATCCAATACTAACCATCTCTGACATTCGCATTAATTCTTTATCTAATAATAACACTTCTTCATTGACTTGAAGAGCGATCTGATTCAAGCCCATCAATTTCAATCCCTCAAATGAGCGGACCCGCGAAAGCGCGACATAACCCATTCCTTCAACAAATGATTTGGAAAGGTCAATTTCCACCGCGTCCAAGCTCATCCCCTGGCTTTTATGCACGGTGATTGCCCAGGCCAAACGAAGCGGTATTTGGATAATTTCCGCTTTCGCCATCCCCTCTTCTTCTATCCGCCAGCTTTCCGGGCCGGCGATTATTTCTTTTCCTGTTTTACAAACCCGTACCACGGGAAAACCGTCTTCGTCAAAATCTTCAACTATACCAAGAGTGCCGTTCACGTAGCCTTTGTCAAAATTATTTTTAACAAACATCACCGCCGCTCCCCTTTTAAGTCGCAATTCCTCCGGCGCAAGACAGTTTTTTTTGAGAAAAGCCGCCAATTTTTTGTTGCCGCGGCTAGTCGCGAAATATGTTTTCATCTCTCCGCCAAGCGCTTCAAGATTTTTCTTATTGATAATATCAACATCAATATTATGCGTGTAAAGTTTGGTCGCGGTAGAAAAATTTCGCGGACTTTTTTGGTATCTTTCTCTTAAAAATGACAATGTCCGCTCTCCCGCCTTATTCGCCCTGATGTCGTTTAAGACTTTGATTAAAACGTCATCGCCCTGCCGATACTGCTCGCTTAAATAACAAATCTTTAAATTCATTTCCTGCCATATTTTTGATTTATTGGCAAAAGTTCTTTCCGTGCTGTTTTTTGAAACCGGTGGCAATTGAAAAAAATCTCCGCAAAGGACGACTTGCATACCGCCGAATGGCCGATTGTCTTTTTTGAAAGCCCGGCATACTTTATCAACCAAATCCAAATAAAAATAATGAAGCATGGAAACTTCATCGATGATTAAAACTTTGGTTTTTTCAAACCTTTTGGCGAGATAACGTTTTTTTGAAAGATCGCTGATTTCTCTTTCAGACATACTCTCTTTTATGCCGATTCCCGCCCAAGAATGAATCGTGATGCCATTCAGATGCGTGGCGGCAATTCCCGTGGAAGCGGTAACGCCGACGCCGACGCCCTTATTTTTTAAAAAATCAATATAAGCGTTAAGCGCGAATGTCTTCCCGCTTCCGGCCGGTCCAGTCAAAAAAACATTTTTTCCTAATTTTAATATTTCCAACGCCTCTTTTTGTGTCATAATTATAATTATTATCGCGCTTGATATGTAATTAATTACTTACATCCATTATACCAAAAACCGTCGTTTACGGCGATTTCTAAAATCTTAAATAATAGATTCTGTGAATTACGAAATGCGTTTTTTAAAACAAAAATACGCGGGTAGATTGGAGCCTCTGCTCCAATCTTAGCTAATCTTGCTCCGAGTAGAGGCTCGGAGCTACCCATTTCGTATTTCGTAATTCACAGATAGATTATTAATTTTATTCTTTAATAATTTTTCCATTCAATATAACACATTCAATAAAAAATAATGTTAAATAAGCAAAACTTAGAGCAACCATAAATGAAATATTATATTTCAAAGGTATATTCTTATGTATTATTTTTTCATTTCTTATGACTCACGAATTATCTAATGCCAAAACTATATCTCTACTTACCCCAAACTTTTTTCATTTATCATTGGAGTCCCTTAGATAAGCTAATTTTTTACTAATTTTACCTTTTTTATTTATTGAAAATGTATGTGGATAACTTATTGTTTTCATTTCGGTGAATGTTCGGTATAATGATCGTATATAATAAATTTAATACTCTCGTCAATCTTCGCCAAGTCTTTGATTGACGCAATCAATAATTTTATGCCTACGCTTACTAAAAGACAAAAACAAATTTACGATTATATTAAAAGCTATGTAGAAAAAAATGGCCTCTCCCCTACTTTTAATGAAATAAAAAAACATTTCAAATTGTCGGCTGCTTCAACAGTCCATCAGCACATTGGGGCTTTGGTAGAAAAAGAAATGCTTATTAAAAATAATTACAACTCTCGCGGAATTGAATTAAATAAAAAAAATAGAAAAGATTTAATCAAAATTCCTCTTGCGGGAACTATTGCCGCCGGCCAACCAATTGAAACGTTCCAAACAAACGAAACAATCACGGTTCCTAAAAATCTTCTTTCAAAATCCGGCGAGCATTTTGCCCTTAAAGTTAAAGGCGACAGTATGATTGACGAAGGTATTTTTGACGACGACACTGTTATAATCAGAAAACAAGATACCATTGAAAACGGGGAAACTGCGGTCGCTCTGATAAACGGCAATGAGGTTACATTAAAAAAAATATACAAAGAAAAAAATCGCATCCGGCTTCAGCCGGCGAATCCAAATTTAAAACCTCTTTTTGTTAAAAATGTTATCATTCAGGGCAAAGTTATCAGCGCTTTTAGAAATATAGAAAAAATTGAAGAAGAAGATACTATTTTAAAATCTGACGAAAAATCAAAAGGACTTGCGGCAATAGAGCAAAAACATTATTTCAATAGAAATAATTTTGTTTTATACCATAGCGACTGCGTCTCAATGCTCAATAGTATGAAGGAAAACTCTGTGGATATGATTTTCGCTGATCCGCCTTATCTTCTTTCAAATGGCGGTTTTAGCGTTCATGCCGGGCGGCGCGTAAGCGTTGATAAGGGCGAATGGGATAAAAGCAACGGACTTAAAAAAGATTTTGAATTTCATCTTGAATGGATACAAGCCGCGAGGCGCGTTCTAAAGCCGCACGGAACTATTTGGATTAGCGGCACTTACCATTCCATATATCAATGCGGTTTCGCGGTTCAGGTCGCCAAATTTCATATTTTAAACGATATCGCGTGGTTCAAGCCAAACGCTTCTCCGAATTTAAGTTGCCGTTATTTCACCGCAAGCCACGAAACCTTGCTTTGGGCGCGTAAAGATAAAAACGCAAAGCATGCTTTTGATTATGATTTGATGAAAAATGGCAACTGGCCGGAAGATCAGCTCAAAAAACCCGGGTTTCAGATGCGTTCGGTTTGGGCGATGGGAACGCCGAAACGGATTGAAAAAAAATTTGGGAAACATCCAACGCAAAAACCGGAGGATTTATTAAAAAGAATTATTCTCGCGAGTACAAATAAAGACGATTTAGTTGTCGATCCATTTACCGGAAGTTCTACGACAGGAATCGCTTCCCATCTTTTAGGAAGGCGCTTTATCGGCATTGATACCGAAAAAAAATATTTAGATTTATCAATTAAACGATTTGAAGAATTAGAACGTAATTTAAAAAATCCATCAAATTAAACATGAAAAATATATGAAAATTATAACTCGCGCAATGGCAATAAATAATCTAAAAAAATATATCGGCCAAGATTTACAAAAGTTAGCTTTAAAGTACGGTATTACAACCTATAAAGCTGGAAAACAAAACAAGGGTTGGAAAGGTCTTATTCTAGAAATACTAGCCGGATTGGAAAACAATATTTCTAAAGCTCCTAATGGCTTATCATACGAATTAAAATCCGTTAGTTCGCATTATATAAAAAACAAGCTTGTGCCAAAAGAAACTATGGCGATAACTATGATTAATCCGCAAGAGTTAAAAGCCCATTCTTTTTTTGAAAGCCATTGTTGGGCAAAATTAAAATCTCTAATTTTTTGCGCTGTGATGTGGCATGGAAAAAACGCGAAAACATCGGAATTATTAAAAGTCATAAGCTTGGATTTTGCGGAAAATGATGATTTAATAAAGGAAGTAAGGGATGATTATGACTTCATACGAAACAAGCTAATTATTAATGGCTTTGACGCATTAACTGGAAAAGATGGGAAATGGATACAAGCAAGAACAAAAGGTATTGGCGGCATAAATCCTCAAACAGGAAAAAAACGGCCGGTAACTCGCGCGTTTTACGCAAGGCCTATTTTGATAAAAAAATTTTTTGAAATGGCAAATTAATAAACAATAAATATACTTGATATCAAGGTTGAACCTCTATAACTTTAATTTTATTTGGCGCATATTTAAATATGCGCCAAATATATTTTTTAGATTTTTTTGATGGCGAATTAACGGCTATTTATCTAATTTCGCGAGTTGTTTTTCGGCGAAATTTCCAATGACCGGCAATTTAAATTTTTCTCCGCTGTACGCTTTGTAAATCAAAACCAGCCAGAGAATTATCGTCAGGGGAGCGAAAGGCAACGCCAAAAAACCGATGAAAGGGATGACCGAGATTAAAAACAGCCCTAAAAACACCACCAAAGACTGCATCGCGTGGAACCGGACGAATTTATCTTCCTTTTCCAGCAATAAAAATACCACGCCGCTTACAAATCCAAAAACATAACAAAACGCTCCTTCTATATTTTCATCTAGATTAAGCGCTGTCTTGGATTTTTTCTCGATTTTGCTTTTTTTAGTTTTCATAATTCCTCCTATTAAAAATTAATAATAAATATAATTGATTGCCTTTCCTTTTCAACGGGATTCTTCGTGGAGTTTATCCTGAGCGAAGTGGAAGGGCTTAAAATGACAATTTGGCTGCGGGGCAGGGATTCGGACCCCGATACTCGCCTCCAGAGGGCGATGTCCTACCATTAGACGACCCCGCAATGGGTAACTGACAACTTCTAACTAACAACCTACAACTTGGAACCTTCACTGATTTCAATTATTGCCAATTCCAAAGGCAGTTGTGGAATTTCAGCATACTCCAAATCACGCCGCGCCTGAATAAACATATTAATCATTCGGACTAAATCTTTTAATTCTATTTCTTTGCTTAATAAAATAATTTCCTCATCTTTAACCTTATCCAAACCATAATATATCCCTTTTGCCTCTTGGTCAATCTTTAAAATCATTAATTTTCGCAAAAATTCAATCAAATTGGAACTGAAATCTTTTAAATCAACGCCCTCTTCCACTAATTTATTAATCAAAAAAATCGTTTTTTCTTTCTTCTTGCTTATTAAATTCTTAACAAAATCAATAATTAAATTAATGTCCGAGCGCGGAAAAAATATTTCCGCTTCTTCATAAGTGATTTTTTTGTCGCCCAAAGAAAAAATCTGCTGGAGTAAAGTTTCCGCGTCCCTGATACAACCTTCGCTCTGGCCGGCAATTTTTTCCAAAACTCTATGGTCAATTTCTATATTCTCTTTTTTGGCGATTACTTTTAGCTTTTCCGCTATTTCTTTCAAATTAACTTTTTTAAAATCAAATCTTTGGCAGCGGGAAATAATTGTTTCCGGCAATTTATGGATTTCCGTGGTGGCTAAAATAAAAATTACATGGCTTGGCGGCTCTTCCAAGGTTTTTAAAAGAGCGTTAAAAGCTTCCGGGGTGAGCTGATGCGCTTCATCTATCACGAAAACTTTGTATTTAGATTTGGTCGGCGCGACGCGCGCGTGATCGCGCAATTCCCTGATTTCATTAATTCCGCGATTGGAAGCGGCGTCAATTTCTATTAAATCCAAATTTCTGTTTCCGGCAATTTCCAGACAAGAACTGCATTTATTACAAGGTTCGTATTCGCCTTGCTTCCTGTTTTCGCAATTTATCGCTTTTGCCATTAAACGGGCCGTGGTCGTCTTCCCTATTCCCCGAGGCCCGGAAAACAAATAAGCATGGGATATTTTCCCTGCTTTTATTTCATTCTGAAGCGTTGTTTTAATCACTTCCTGCCCTTCTATTTCACTGAATTTTTGAGGGCGGTATTTACGGTATAAAGTCGTAGACATAAAAGTTTAAGCTGATTTTTGTTTGTAAATTACGGTCTTATTTTTGCCGCTATGTTTACCTTGATACAGCGCTTTATCGGCCTCTTCTATTAATTGTTCTACTGATTGTTCGTCACTTAAAGAAGCGATGCCTAAAGTTATGGTAACATTTATTGAACTGCCTTTCACTTCAATGGTTTTATTGCTGATTATTTCCCTGATTCTTTCCACTTTTTTAAAAGCGTCAATTTGGTTTGATTTTTCCAAAATAATAAGAAATTCTTCGCCGCCATAACGGGCAATTTTATCCGTAATCCTGATTTTATTCTTTATTAAACTGCTGACTTTTTTCAAAACCAAATCTCCCGCTTGATGACCATAAATGTCATTTTTCTGTTTAAAATTATCAATATCCAAAAAAACAATGCTTAACTCGCCTTTCTTGCTCGTTCGGCGATCGCTGTTTCCTCTTATCATGGAAACTTCCTGAAAAATTCTTTTTAATTCCACTTCTATATAGCGGCGATTATAAACTTTTGTCAACGGATCTAAAATAAGCAGATTTTCCAATTGCTCGATTTTTGATTTTAATTCTTTATTTTCTTTTATTAAATTTTTTTTATCCACGAAATTTTAATTATATTTTTTGCTTAAAAATGATTTTTTCTTAATTTAATTTTGAAATTTCTTTTTCCACGATATTTTTGTCCTTGCCGTATTTCATACGCGATGATTCTTTTATCTTTTGGCTAATTTTGCCGTCTCCCGGCTCCAAATCAAAGGTTCTCATATTAAAAGCTCTGACTTGCTGATTATCTATTAAAAGTTTAACACAAGCGTTAAATTTTTCAATATTAATAAGGTCTTGTTCTGAAAAAATCGGCTGAAACTCTTTGACTAAAATTTCCGCGTCCTCTATTCCCACTTTAAAAACAATCATTGTGCCGATGGTTCCTAAAACAGCATCCCTGATCTTGGTATCCTGTCCTTTAATAAGTTGGCCTAAATACTGATGGGCGACAGTTAAATTTAATCTGTATTTGCGCGCCTCTGATAAAATCGTGGAAATATTCTCGGTAATAAAATTTTGGAATTCATCAATATATAAATAAAAATCATTTCTTTGCTCCAAGGGCATATTTGCTCTGCCTAAGGCCGCCATTTGCAGCTTTGCCACGATAATCAAACCCAATAAGTTGCTGTTTATTTCGCCGATTTTTCCTTTTGACAAATTAACTAATAAAATTTTTCTTTCATCCATTATCCGCCGGAAATTAAAACTGCTGGCCGGCTGGCCGATAATATTCCGCATTACTTCATTTTCCGCGAATCTGCCGACTTTGCTGATAATATAGCCGTACATTTCTGATTTGTGAAAATCGCTTGTTTTCGCTATTTCTTTTTCCCAATAAAGGCGCACTTGGGGATTTTGAACTTTTTGCACTTTTACTTTTTGAAATTCCGGGTCTGTGAACAGGCGAGGAATTTCCACTAAAGTGCCGGAATTTTCTTTGTCTGCCATTAAAGTCAAAAGATTATTGCGCATATGATGCTCAAAAACCGGGCCTAAAATTTCCGGCGGAAACATTTTTTGCCAAATGGCAATCATTTCCTGAACCGCGAAATCAACCTCTTGCGGCGTTTTTGCTTCCAGCATATTCAAACCGAGCGGCCGGCTGGTGTCCGAAGGGTCAAAAACAATCACCTCATTTACTCTTTCTTTGGGAATTCTTTGCAAAATATCTTCCACTAAATCGCCATGCGGGTCAATAACGCATACTCCGTGTCCATTTTTTATGTCCTGAATAGCCATATTGGCGATTAAAACGCTTTTTCCCGTTCCTGTCATGCCGGCAATATAAATATGCCTTCTGCGGTCATCGTCTTTAATTTTAATTATATTTTCCGCGCCGCGATAACTATTTTTTCCTAAAATTATGCCTTCTTGCGCCATATTTGCCGGCGGCGCCGACTTTTTATAAAGCATCCATCGAATATTCGGAGTTTCTAAAGAAGGCAGAGGCGGATGGAATAAGCTGGCCAATTCTTCGGTATTAAGAATGATTTTCTTGCTTTCATCAAATTTTCTAAAAATAAAATTACTAATCAAACGATTTTGATTCCTTGGGATAATAGCATTAAAGCTATTTCCCGCTTCATAAATATTAAACTGGGTAAAAGTATTAATAATGCTATCCAAATCTCTTGACGCCATTTCTTTGCTTTTAGTGGAAACCAAAACTCTGACATTAACCCCTAATCCCATTTTAGACGCCTTTTCTTCCAAATTATTAATAATATTCTCTTCTATTGGCGAAAGGTGATGAGCTTGCTCTATTTCTTTTTCTTTCAACTTGCTTGGAAAAAAAATTTCTTTCAAATTTTTAAGCAATATCCCTTGCGAAACATTTGCCATTGCTTCATTTAAATTTTCTCCTTGCTGCATTTGCGAAGCGATTTTTAATCCTCTTTTATGCCAATTTTGCGAAGTCGGCTTAATTAAAATCTGGATTACCGCGCTTTCCCCTCTTTTAAACTTGCTTAAAATGCTGGTTAATGAGTTTAAAGGGTTTGACTCCATTTTAAGGTATGTTTTGATGGGGAAAATGCTTTCTCTTTTTAAAATTAAATCAGCGCCTAAACAAGCGCCTTGGGGTAAAAAAATATTATAATCCCCCACTTCTTCCAATTCTGCCGATGGAAATTGAGCATGCAATTGACGTTCAATAAACCTTTTCAGCGCCTCGGGATAAATTAAATAAAAAGTGATTAAATTATCTTTTTCCGCCGCGATCTCCAAGGCTAAATAATCTTTTTTACTCCAAAAATATTCCTTTTTCTTAATTCCTCCTAAATTGCCGTAAAAAGTCTCCATCAAAGCAATCAAATTTTTTGGCTCTTTTTTGGAAAATTCTTCGCTTAATTCTTTTGGCAAAAGCAAACGGCTGATAATCATTTATTTGTTTATTATAGACCTGATGCCTAATAACTTTTTCTGCTGCAACTTGAAATTTTGGCTGCAAATTATTCAGAACTCCTCGCCTTATACTCCGTATAAAGCTTTGTCGTCCTTCATAATTTTCGCTCAAAATTTCCGCGTTTCGCAACGAAAAATTATTACGCATCAGGTCTTTATTTCTAAAATTTTTTTAGTTTTAATTTCAGCTTCTTTTTCTATGTAAAATTTATTTATGCCGGGAATAATTCTAAGCCACTCTCTTATTAATTCAAATATTCGCCTGAATACTGTTTTTGCCTTTTTTAATAAAGACTCTATTTTTAAGGCCGTTTCTTCGCCTTTGGCCTTGAAACTGTTTTTAACTGGTTCATCTAAAGAAAAATAAATGCTTTCCAAGTCTTCTTCCAAAATATTCTCTATTTTGCTTAAAGCCGGGCTTTTACTCGGAGTTTTTGAAGTTTTTTCAATAGAAATCGCGGCTGTGGTTTTTAACGGCTTTTTTTTAACTCCAATTTCTTTTTCTTTCTTGTAATCCCTTGTTTCATTTTCCCGACTAAGTTCTTCTTCTATTTCAACTGATTCTTTTTCCAAGCTTTTCAAATTTATATCTTCTAATTTTTTTTCTAAATTATTTTTATAAACCATAAATAGATTATACCACAAATTTTAAGAAAAAAAAGCTTGTTTTATTTTTCCTGTTATTTTGCCACTTATCCACATTTATGATTTTCTATAAATATGGTAAAATATAATTAAATAATAATATGTCCTACTTATCCACAATTGGAAATTGGGACGATGGAGGTTAGAATGAAAAAATTTACTCA
Source organism: Parcubacteria group bacterium Athens0714_12 (assembly GCA_007378955.1). GTDB lineage: Bacteria > Patescibacteriota > Patescibacteriia > UBA2591 > VMGY01 > VMGY01. The sequence goes on from VMGY01000001.1 coordinate 74,774, forward strand.
CTGCTTGAAAAAAATGGGGACGGGAATAATCATTTTCGCCGTTCTTTTTATTTTTCAAGCGCAAGCGCAAACACCGGAAACAGATCTTCTGCCCGTGGTAGACGCTCCGCTATCCGGCAATCCGATCATTACGGACACGGCAACCGACACGCCCGAAGCAACGAGCGCGCCTGAAACCGGGCTTCTCGCTAAAGAAACAGCTCCCCCGCCTGAAGTCTTGCAAGACACGCAAATCAGCGCGGAAGATTTAGGCGCGGTGAATGCCAGAATTAAACCGGGAAATTTCTTTCATCCTTTCAAGCAATTCGGCAGGGATGTCCAGGAATTTTTTACTTTTGACCCGGTTAAAAACGCTGAATTAAAACTCAAACACGCCAACCAGGAATTGTCAGAAATCCAACAGCTCGTGGAAGAAAAAGGCATTGAAAACATTAACCCGAAAATTCTGACTAATTCGGTTGATTGGTTTGAAAACAAAATGGAAAATATTAAAAATGCTTCGGAAAAAATCAAAGGCCAAAAAACTAAAAATCCCGAAGGAATTGAGGAATTATTGAATAACCTGACAGATAAACAAATAAAGGAACATAAAATTTTGGAAAAATTCAATGAAGGCATTACTGAAAATAAAGAAAAAATCGTTGGCGCCGAAGACGCTTTTGCCGCTTTAAAAGATGTCCAAAGCAATGTTCTTAAACATTTCGGTGAAATTTTGACAAATGTAGATGAACAGGAAAAAATCCCCGCAAGATTGAGCGCGGTAGCGAACGAGCAGCAAGGAAGCGAATTTAAACTTATAAAAACAACGGAAATTTTGAAAAAACTGCAAGAACAAGCTCCTGAAGAAACAAAAGACGCGATTAAAAAAGCCCAAACGAAAACCATGGAATTATTACAAGAAGATATGAAAGCCATGCCCGCGGTTGTCAGAGCGGAAAAATTTAAAACTTACACCAATGCTTTGCCCGGCAATGAAACAATCCAATTAAGCGTTTTTGAAGACTTAAAACAACTACCGAACATCCCGCAGGATATCTTGAAAAAAATTGAGGAAGTCAAAGAATTCGCCGTTAAAAGATTTGAAGAAAAAGCTATTAAATTTAAACAACCAGAAGTTCAAGAAAAATTTTTTGAAGATTTGAAAGGCGATTCTTTGGATGACATTATGGTTTTGGAAGAATTGAAAGCGAAAATTACCGCCAAACAGGAATCCCTAAAGAAAAAAGTGGAACAAAAAAATATTGAAGGAATGGAAAAATTTAAAAAGAAATTTACCGATGCCCAGTCGCAAGAACAGGCAAAACAATTTGAAAAATTAGTTAAGGAAATGACTGCTAATCCAAATCCGAAAACTTTAAAATTAATCAGTGAATTAGAAACTCAAGTCGCCCAGGACCCGGAGAAAAAAGCTTTTATTGAGGAAATAAAAACTAAAACCAAAGCGGAAATGGAAACTAAATTCAGAATGGAAGGCGAACGATTTTTTGACCGAATGAGTTCTTTGAATCCGGAAGATATGATGGTCTTCCAAAAAATGGAGCAAGACCAATTTTACGACCCAATGATGATAGAGCAATTTTCACAACATCAAACTAATCGCTTTAAAGAATATGTCCAAGGAATTGATAACACGGAAAATTTTGACCGCTTTAATAAACGTTTCGGAACAGAAGTGGTGCAAATAATAAAAACAAAAGACACGGAATTCAGCAATGTAATGCAGTTCAAGTCCCGTAAAATCGCGGAAGCGGAAATGCAATTAAAAGAAAATGAGGCGCGGATGAAAATGGAATTAGAATGGAAAAAATCGGAAAATGATTTTCAGATGAAATTAAGGCGAGCGGCTAATGACGAAGCTAAAAAAGCGCTTTATGAAGAAAAAAGGCAAAAAGAATTATCTTTAGTTGACCAAGAATTTGAAACGAGAAAAAAAATGATGCAAGAAAGAATTAAATTTGACCCTTTCTGCGACGAAATATGCCAGGTGATTCAAAAACAATTTCTTGAGCAAGATTCAAATTACAGAAAACAAAATATTATGGAAGACGCGCGGATGAGAGAGTTTGAAATGGAATTAAGGACTCAACCTGCTATGGGTGGCGGCGACCCGTTCCAGGGAAAATGCCAAAGCCCTGAAACTTGCATGAAATTCTGCAAGGAAAATCTTAATTTTTCCGCTTGCCAAATGCTTGCCCCAATGCAAATGCAAATGCCGCCGCAGACGCAGCCAGTTGAAGGGCAAATGCCGCAAAATATCTACGCGAACAATCCAATGTATGGACCTCCTCCTTGCCCGCCAGGACAAATTAATATGCCGAAAGGTTCCGGACAATGGGTATGCACCGACGACCCTTATCAAAAAATATCAGAAACTTTCAAAAAATGCCCTCCCGGCTATAACTGGAATGACATAAAAGCTTTCTGCGAATTCAACCAAGTAATGTTCAAAACATCCTGTCCGCAAGGCGAGTATTGGGATGAAGGGAAAAAAACTTGCATCAGGCCGGGAATGCCTCAAGCGTGTCCGCCTAGTCAATACTGGGACCCTGGAAAACAAGCTTGCGTAAGCTCTGGACAAAATCCTTGTCCGCCTAACCAATATTGGGACGCGGGAAAAAATGGCTGCGCGCAATACAAAACAGAACAAGCTTGTCCTCAAGGCCAATACTGGGACTCTGGCTTGCAAACTTGCAGAGGACAACAAATAACTCAACCAATGCCTGTTTTCTGCGGTCCGGGAGAATCTTGGGATAATATTCGCGGCTGTGTCCGTGAAAATTTCCAACAATGCGGTCCAGGCGAATATTTTGACTTCTATGAAAAACGTTGCAAAACAGACCAATGGAAATCTTGCCCGAGCGGCGAATACTGGGACCAGGGAAGAAATAGTTGTATTAGGGATATGATGGCTCAACCAGTTGAACAATGCGCTCAAGGATATTTCTGGGATTTCTATAAAAAACAATGCGTGAAAGATATGTATGCGCCACCACCCCCTGTTACTCCGCCTCAAGCCTGTCCGGCAGTTATGCCTCGTCAATGTAACCCAGGCGAAACACCTACTTATGGTAATTGCGGCCCTTCCTGCACTATCCAATCCGCAACACCTTCCTGCCCATCAGGCCAATGGTGGTCTTCATCTGAAAATCGCTGTGCAGGCGGCGCCACTCCTACGCCAATAACAGGGGGTTGCGCCAGTATTATAGATAAAAACGTTTGCATGAGTAAACCTGAATGCGGCGTTTGGTGCAGCGGAGATCCAAATCCGTGTTACGGACCAGGGCGCACCTGTGGAGGAAGTGGTACTTGCGGCAATAAAATCTGTGAAGGAAATGAAACAACAACTTCCTGCCCATCTGATTGCGGCGGCACTCCTCCTCCATCAGGCGGAGTCTGCGGCAATGGAACTTGTGAAAGCAGTGAAACGATGACTTCCTGTCCAAGCGACTGCGGAACAACAAATTCCACTTGTCCATCAACCATTTACAACAACTACACTACTGGTTTTGCCTGTAATTATTCAAATTGCCCGAACGGCTGTATCTTTGACTACAAAGGCTGTCCTAACGGCTGCATAACCAGCACGACTATTTGCGGCAATGGCGTATGTGATAATGGAGAAACAACAACCTCCTGCCCATCTGATTGCGGCGGCACTCCTCCTCCATCAGGCGGAGTCTGCGGCAATGGAACTTGTGAAAGCAATGAAACGATGACTTCCTGTCCATCTGATTGCGGCAATGTCCCGCCTCCGGGCTCTATCCTTCAAGCAATTCTTAATTTCTTTAAAAAGCTTTTCAGCAGATAAAAATCTGAAAACTTTATCGCGGAAACCCCTGTCCATTGTCGGCAGGGGTTTCTTTTTTTTAAAATTTATCTTATACTACGAAAGTATGAAAAAATACGAAAATTAAATTAAAATTATTTCGTAGTTTCGTACAATTTCGTACTTTCATGAGAGTTCGTAATTTCGTATGAGTATATGCAATACCATATTATCACCTACGGCTGCCAAATGAATAAATCTGATTCAGAACGAATCGCCTCTGTTATAGAAAAATACGGCCTTTCCCCCGCGCCTAAAAAAGAAAATGCTGATTTAATCATTATTAATGCTTGTTCTGTCAGGCAATCGGCAATGGACAGAATTTATGGGCAAATCAGATATTTAAAATTAAAAAATAAAAAAATAAAAATTTTTCTGACTGGCTGTTTACTGGCTAAAGACAAAGAAAAACTTAGAAATAAAACGGATTTGATTTTTAAGATAAAAAATTTACTAAAACTTTCTAATTTTCTTAACCAAAAATTAAAAAAACAAATTAGCGACGATTATTTTCAAATTTCCCCCAAATATCAAAACAAATTTTCCGCCTATATTCCCATTATGACCGGGTGCAATAATTTCTGCTCTTATTGCGTAGTCCCTTATGTCCGCGGCCGCGAATATTGCCGTTCGCCAAAAAAAATTATCAAAGAAATAAAAAATTTAATAAAAAACGGCTGCAAACAAATAATTTTACTGGGGCAAAATGTGAATTCTTATAAATCCAAAGGAGTTAATTTCCCGAAACTTTTAAAAATGATTAATGATTTAAAAGGCGATTTCTGGCTGGCTTTTTTTACTTCCCATCCCAAAGATTTATCGGATGAACTTATAAAAACAATGGCGAAATCTAAAAAAATCAATCCTTATTTGCATTTGCCAATCCAATCGGGCGACAATCAAATTTTAAAAAAAATGAACAGGAAGCATACGGCTGAAAATTATGAAAACTTAATAAAAAAAATCCGCCGAAAAATTCCCCAAATCGCCATTTCTACTGATATTATTATCGGTTTTCCCGGGGAAACAAAAAATCAATTTCAAAATACGGCTGAATTAATGGAGAAAATAAAATTTGATATGGCTTATCTGAATAAATATTCTCCGCGCCAACAAACCGCCGCCTTTAAGTTAAAAGATGATGTTTCCCAAAAAGAAAAGAAAAGAAGGTGGGCGGTTTTGAATGAAATTTTAAAAAAAACCGCTTTGGAAAATAATCAGAAACTAATCGGCAAGACGATAGAAGTTTTGGCGGAAAAAAATAATTTCGGGCGCGGTTTTAATTTTAAAGACGTTCAATTTAAAGGCGATAAAAAATTAATCGGCAAATTTGTTAAAATAAAAATAACCCAAGCTAATCCCTGGAGCTTAAAAGGCGAATTAATATGAAAATAAATAATAATTTAAAATCTATCAAAAGGGAAAAACAACGCCTAAAAATAAAGTACTGCTTAAAAGGCGGGACTTTGGCCGGACAAAAAAGAAAAATGGAAACAAATAAATTTTATGAAAGAAAGAAAAAAACTTAACAAGTTAGTCGTTATTTTAGGCCCGACTGCTTCAGGCAAATCGTCAATGGCGATAAAGTTGGCTAAATTTTTTAATGGCGAGATAATCTCGGCTGATTCAAGGCAAATTTATAAAGAAATGGATATTGGGACGAATAAAATCCCCCTCCTCTATCCTCCCCTTTTTCAAAAGGGAAGAATTAAAGGAGGGGGTTATATGATTGATATTACCAAACCGAACCAAAGTTTTACCGTGGCGCAATTTAAAAAAAAGGTAATAAAAATTATCAAAGATATTCAAAAACGAAACAAAATTCCTTTTTTGGTCGGCGGCACTGGCTTGTATATCAGCGCCATAACCGATAATCTAAAAATTCCCGAAATAAAACCGAATGAAAAATTAAGAAAAAAAATAGAAAAAGAAATAAAAAAATATGGCTTGGGAAAAATTTATCAAAAACTTCTTAAATTAGACCCGGGAGCGAAAAATTTTATAGAAGAAAAAAATCCCAGAAGAATTATCAGGGCATTGGAAGTTTGCCTGACTGCCGGAAAATCATTTTCAGAATTAAGAAAAAAAGGGGAACCTTTATTTGATGTTCTGAAAATCGGTATTAAAACGCCAAGGCAAATTTTATATAAAAAAATCAACCGGCGGGTTGATGAAATGCTCAAGCAAGGATTATTAAAAGAAGTTGAAAATTTAGCTAAAAAATATTCATGGCAATTGCCGGCGATGAGCGGCATTGGCTATAAGCAATTGGGAATGTATTTAAGAAAAGAAATTGACCTGAATCAAGCGATTAATTTAATTAAAAGAGATACTCGCCGCTACGCCCGGAGGCAAATTTCCTGGTTTAAACGCGATAAAAATATTCACTGGATAAAAAATCGCCAAAAAGCCAAAAAAATAATTAAAGAATTTCTTTCAAAAGATTAACAATTTGCCGGGCGTCCATCTTGCCTTTTGTTTCTTTCATTGCCTGGCCAACTAAAAACTGCAAAGCATTGGCTTTGCCTTTTTTATAATCTTCAACAACCTTAGGATTGCTTTTTATTATTTTTTTTAACGTTTCCTGAAGTGATTTTTCATCGCTCATTTGCGTCAAATCATCTTCTTCAATAATATGCTCTGGGTCGGAACCGGTTTTAAACATTTTCTCTAAAATTCTTTGGGCAAGATTGCTGGTAATTTTATTTTGATAAATCAAGCTGATAAATTTAGCAAAACGAGCCGGGGTAATTTTTATTTCTTTAATTAAACTATCGCTTTCATCAACAATCTTATTTAATCGATTAATTATCCAATTAGCGACTAATTTAACTAATTTTCTTTTATTCTCTTTCCATATTTCTTCTTCCGTTCCTTCCAATCCCAAAGTTAAAAGCCAAGTCCTTAGTTCTGAAATAACTTGTTCGGCATAGTAAGATAAATCCCTGTCATCAGTTAACGCTTTTGATTCTTCTGAATTAAACTCATATTCTTCCGCGAATCTTTTTCTTTTGGCTTGCGGCGTTTCCCTTTTCATTCTTTTTATTTTATTTATCCTTTCTTCGCCAATCTTTAAAGGAGGTAAATCCGGCTCGGGAAAATATCTGTAATCAGACGCTTCTTCCTTGGTTCTTTGTTCAATCGTTACTCCCTTCGCGTCATCCCATCCTCTTGTTTCTTGTTCTTTCGGCGCTTTATTTTCTTCCCATAATTTAGCTTGTCTTTTAATTTCATATTCCAAAGCTCGCTCCACCGCCTTAAAAGAATTCAAATTTTTTATTTCTATTTTAGGATAAAGTTTTTTGCCGCCAATGGGCCTGAGAGAAATATTCGCGTCGCACCGCAAATGCCCTTTTTCCATATCAGCGCAAGAAACGCCCTGATAACGCATAATCAATCTTAATTCCTGTAAAAATAATTTGGCTTCCTGCGGAGTTTTAATCTCCGGTTTGGTAACGATTTCCAATAATGGCGTGCCCGCGCGATTAAAATCAATTAAGGTTGAGTTTTTTTTGTGGATTAATTTAGCCGCGTCTTCCTCCAAATGAATTCGTTCAAGCTTGATTTTTCGATTATTTATTTCCAGATAGCCGCCGCTGACTATCGGCAAATCATATTGGGAAATTTGATAACCTTTCGGCAAATCAGGGTAAAAATAATTTTTGCGGTCAAATTTAGAAAATTTAGCTATTTTGCCATTTAAAACCATGCCGATTAAAATAGCCCAATCAATTGCCTGATTATTAATCACTGGCAAAGTTCCCGGCTGACCGGTGCAAATAGGGCAAATAGTTGTATTCGGCTCTTTATCCTCGCCTGTATTATCGCAAGCGCAAAACATCTTGGATTTAGTTTTTAATTGGATGTGTATCTCTAATCCAATTACCGGCTCGTATTTCATATAATAATTTTTATTAAATATCTTTAATAAAACAATAGCACATTTTTATTAAAAAAACAATTCCACGCTAAATTCAGCATGGAATTATTTTGGCTCTTTTTTCTAATTTAAAAAAATTCTTCGCTTGATGGTATGGTTCTGCCCTCCATTTTCTTATTCTATCCGCCCATTCTTTTAATTTCTGGTTTGTATTATACAAATTTTTTACCTTATTTCTTGACCCGAAAATGAATCTTTTTCCTTTTTTACTTTGTTTTTTACTCATTTTATCCTCCCTTAATTTTTGTAAAGAATAGCTTGGCAATTTGAATTTTCATTAATATAGTCCACTATCCTTCTTCTGTCTTCCAAATAATAAACGCACCTTTCTTTTTGCGCCATTCTTCCTTTATACTCTTGACAACTTTCTTTCATGTTTTCACGAAGAATCAGTTTATCAAAAATTACTCCATTCCACTTAAGCCAACTTTCAAGCTCTTCACGATAATTTTCGCTATTGGCGGAAATTATCACGATTTTATTTCCTTGGCTTTTTAACCTTGCTATTGTTTTTCTTACCCCAGCGTCAACTTTTCTGAAAAATTTATCGTAAATTTTTCGGAAAAACCGCACTCTCAAAATCTGATAAACCATTAGTTCAAAATTTCTGCCGAAAAAACTAAACCCCTTGGAAATCACGCCGTCAATATCAAAACCATAAATAGCCATTTCTTCACCTCATCTTTATTTATTTTTAAAGAACAAAATGTTTAATTTTATTTAATCCTGAATTTTTTTAATATTTCTTCTAATTTTTTTCTTAAATCTTCTATGCGGCCATTATTTTCTATAATCAAATCCGACATTTCCAAACAAGCTTCAACCTGCTGGCCGTGCACTTCCTGACCACTGCCTAAATCCCTTGAATCAACTTTGTAAAAATCTTCGGCTTTTTTGGGGTCGGAATCTCTGTTCCTTTTTAAATACCATTCTAATCTGGTTTCGCGTGAAGCAGTAATACCAATAATAAATATATCTAATTTGTCTTTTAAAAAATTTATTTCTCCGGGATTTCTGATGCTATCTATCACAATATTGCGTGTTTCTTCGTTATTAATCATCGCCGCGGTTTTTTTCGCCAAAACATCTTTTCCAAACTCTTTTCTAAGATTATCACCTATGTTTTGCAAAGTCTCTCTTTCTAATGCCAATCCTCTGTTTTTTGCCTCTTCTCTTACCCTATCAGACAAAGAAAGATAAACAAATCCCGCGTCCTGAAAAAATTTAGCCGCCTCGCCTTTGCCGCTGGCGATTGGTCCCACTAATCCGATAATCAATCTGAACATATTAATTTTTAATTAATAACCTTTTATTTTTAAGTCATTAAAATCTAAAATTTCTTCTTTAATCCAATTTTCTGGATTAATGCGTTCTATTTTGCCGTTTTTTTCAAAAATTACCTCTTTTAAGCCGGCATTAATAATCATTCTCTTGCATAGTTTGCATGGTTGGATATTTTCAACCGGAGTTCCATTAATATTTTCTCCATAAAGATATAAAACCCCGCCTAAAATAGAAACACCGGCCCTTGCCGCATTGATAATTACATTCATTTCAGCATGAACACTGCGGCATAATTCATAACGTTCGCCCGATGGAATATTCGCTTTAGTTCTCGGGCAAATATCCAAATCTTGGCAATTTACCGCTTTTCTCGGCGCGCCTACATAGCCGGTGCTGATTATTTGGTCATCTTTAACGATTAAGGCGCCAAAACGCCTTCTTTGACAAGTTCCTCGCCGCGCTACTTGCTTGGCTATTTCCAAATAATATTCATCTTTATTGGGCCTTTGCTGTGTCATATTTTAATATATTAATCCTTTATAATTTAAAAGGCAAGTTTATTTTTTTTCAAATACGCCTCTATAAAATCTTCCAATCCTCCTTCTAAAACATCTTTCGGATTTTTAGTTTCATAATTAGTCCGATGGTCTTTGACTAAATGGTATGGATGCAGAACATAGGAACGGATTTGATTGCCCCATTCCGCGCTTTTAAATTCGCCTTTGATTTTTTTTCTTTCCTCGTCTTTATGCTCTTGTTCATATTGGAATAATTTTGCTTTTAAAACTTTCAAAGCTTTTTCTTTATTCTGCCTTTGCGATCTCTCGTTTTGGCAAGAAACGGAAATTTTGGTCGGCAAATGGACTAATCTTACTGCTGAATAAGTCGTTTGCACGCTTTGACCGCCATGGCCGGAAGCCAAAAAAGTGTCAATTCTTAAATCTTTAGAATTTATTTCAATCTCTTTTTCTTCCAACTCTTCTAATTCCGGCAAAACTTCCACCAAGGCGAAAGAAGTATGGCGCATTCTTTCCGCGTCAAAAGGCGAAATCCTGACTAAACGGTGAACCCCGGCTTCTGCCTTTAAATAACCATAAACGTATTTTCCTTTTATCTCTAAAGTCGCGCTTTTAATGCCCGCCTCACCTCCTTTTGATTGGTCCAAAATTTTTACTCCCCATTTCTTTTTTTGGCAAAATTTCAAGTACATATTTAAAAGCATTTCCGCCCAATCCTGCGCGTCGTCTCCGCCGGCGCCGGCGTAAATGCTTAAAATCGCGTTATTTTTATCGTATTTTTGGTTAAATAAAATAAAAAATTCAAACCTCTCAAATTGTTTTTTGAGTTCATTGAATTTACTTTCTATATCTTCTCTCAAATTAACGTTTTGGTCGTCTTCGTCCAAATTGGCGATTTCCAACAAATCATCGACTTCTTTCTTTATTTTTTCCCATTGCTCAATTTCTTCTTTTAATCCATCTAACTCTTGGCTTTTTATCTTCGCGTTTTTATTATCCCGCCAAAAATCTTTTTGACTTATTTCCGCTTCTAATTCTATTATCTTTTCTTTCTTTTTTTCAAAGTCAAAGCAACCTCCGCGCTTTTGCAATTCTTTTTTGCAAATCTTCAATTTTATTTATCAAATCCCGCATAACTTTATTTTTTAAACATTTTATAAATCGGTTTGATAGTAAAAATAATTGCTAAAACTAACCACCACCAAATACTCAACCAATTAGTTAAATCATAATCCCAAATAATTTTTATTCCTTTAAGCAAAACAATCGTGAATAAAATCACGGCTAATTTCGCGCAAGATATGTCGCAACAATTCAATTTTTTAATTTTCTCGCTAATAAATTTACAACACATATTTCTCACCTCCTCTCGCCAATTTTATCTAAATTTTTGATTTGATTACAAAATTGAGCGTCCGCCGCAGCCTCTTGCCGACCGAAGCCTTGGTGAAGGCTGGTAGCGAAGGCGGACTCGCGAATTATTCACGAATTAACACAAATTAGTACAAATTAAATTATTATATTCGTAATAATTCGCGGAAATTTGTACTAATTCGCGATTTTATTTTCTCTCCTCCAATTTCGCTTTTACTTTTTTCTCTTTTCCTTTGCTTAAAATTTTTAATTCTATTTCATCGCCCGGCTTGTATTTAGAAATTTCTTTCGCCAAGGAACGTTTTTCATTTATTTTTTGGCCGTTAACTTCCAAAATTATGTCATTTTCCAATAAGCCTGCTTTGTCGGCCGGACTGCCGGGAATAACCGCCAAATCAACGGCATTCTGGCCTCTCTGAATTAAGGCGCCATAATTCACTGAAAGATTATTCGCCTTGGCAATCGCCTCATTGATAATTAAATATCTGACACCCAAATACGGCCTGACTATTCTACCGTATTTTTTAACGTTCTCAATTACTGCTTTTGCCTCATTAACCGGAATGGCAAAACCAATCAATTGTCCGCTTTGCGAAACAGCGGTATTAATGCCGATTACCTTGCCATTTAAATCAATAAGCGGCCCCCCTGAATTGCCTGGATTAATCGCCGCGTCTGTCTGGATTACATTTTCCAAAGTTTCGCTTCTGCCTAAAGTATCGCCGGCGACAATCGTCCGCCCAATACCGGAAATCACGCCCTGCGTCACCGTGTTTCTATACTCACCTAAAGCATTGCCAATCGCCACTACTGTCTGGCCTGCTTGCAATTTATCAGAATCGCCCAATTCCACGGGAATTAAATTTTTCGCTTCCACTTTAATGATAGCAATATCGTTTGTCGGGTCAACGGCCAAAATTTCGGCTTTGTATTTTTCACCGTCATTGGTTACTATGGTGTATTCCGCTTCTTCATCGCTGACGACATGTTTATTAGTCAAAACCATGCCATCTTGGGAGATTATAAATCCACTGCCCCAGCCGACTTCTTCTTTTTCTGTCTTTTGTTCTACTCTTGGCGTATAAAATCTAAACGGGGAGCCATATCCGCCAAAAAAATCGTCATTAAAAAAATCTTCGGGAGAAGAAGGACTCTGATAATATTTAGTAACATCTTTAGTAATGACAATACTGACCACTGAAGGAGAAATCTTTTTCACCGCTTTTATCGTGGAAGATTCTTCTATTTTAATTGAGTTATCGGAAACCGGAACCTCTTTGACGATTTTTTGAAACATCGGCGGCAAAGAATTCGGCAAATAATTGGAAAGATAGCTGCTGCCTAAAATTCCGGCAATCCCGCCGGTAAGACCGCCGACGAAAAAACTGATAATTAAGGTAATAATAAATAATTTTTGAGGTTTTAAATTTTGGTTGTCCATAAAACTTTATTTAATCCCTAAATGTATAATGAGATGGTTGTAAAACTCTTTTTTCTATTTTATTTGGCATTTATAATATTGGGATTATTCAGAAACATTTCCGCTCCCGGGAGCTTTTGCAAAGTTTCAAACAAATTTTTCTGCTGTCCGCCCAATTCCTGGATAAGTTCTTGATAGGGCGCGATAAAATTCTGAATCAATGGCGGCAAATAAATCAACCCGATAACAAAAATGGCGATAATCACCAAAACTTTAATTATCCTCCAAATCCTTTGCCAAAAAATATAACTGTAAATAAATTTAACTTGTTTTTTTATTTCTTCAATAGATTCTGAATTTTTTAGCAAAAGTTCTTTTATTTCTTCTGAAGTTGAATTATTTTCATTGTTATTAGCCATAATTTTAATTATTTTATAAACGAACTTCTGTATTTTCAACGAATTTTTTCGCCGCCTTTTGCATCTCTTTTAATTTGCTCTCGGCGTATGGCTTAATTTTTTTATATTCTTCTTTCAAAACGCTTTCTTTCGGATTAAACTGCTGTAAAACAAATTTTTTTGCCCCTTTTAGAAATTTAGCTATTTTTATTATATCATTTTTAGTCAAAATTGGAACAATGGTAGTTTTAAATTCATAGTCAATGCTTGAATTTTTGATTATGCCAATACTTTCTTTTATCTTTTTTAAATTTACTTTTACGCCTGTTAATTCGTCGTATTTATTTGGTTGTAGGTTGTGAGTTGTAAGTTGTGAGTTGTAAGTTGTTAATTGTAAGTTATCTACTGGCGCTTTTATATCCATCGCGACAAAATTTAATAATTTTTCTTTAATCATTTTTTTCAACATCTCCGGGTTACTGCCATTAGTTTCTATCCCAATTAAAAATTTTAATTTTTTAACTTTTTTAATAAAATTTTGTAACCCCTTTTTTAAAGTCGGTTCTCCACCGGTAATTATTATTCCGTCTAAAAGTTTTTTTCTTGTTTTTAAAAAATCTAGAATTTCCCCCTCTTTAAATGAAGGCAATTTTTCTGAATTTAAAACTAAATCTTTATTATAGCACCAAGGGCAGCGCCAATTGCATCCCCCTACCCACAAAACCGAAACAATCTTGCCCGGATATTCAATTAATGATGTCTTTTGCCAACCGCGAAAAATCATTTATTAAAAGTAGGCTGCGGAGTTTCTATCTTATATGTTTTGCGTTCGCGAAATTCCTGCTGTTTTCCAATATTATATTGGGACACGGGCCTAAGGTAGCCGACGACGCGCGAATACACTTCGCAAGGCTGTTTAAAAGCGCATTTTGGGCAATCAAAATGTTCGCCTGCTATATAGCCATGCGTCGGACAAATAGAAAAAGTCGGGGTTAAAGTAATATAAGCTAAATGAAAATTTTCAAAAATCTTTTTGACTAAATTTTTTACCGCCCGCACATTGTAAATTTTTTCCCCTAAAAATAAATGCATTACCGTGCCTCCCGTGTATTTGCATTGCAAATCATCTTGAAGCTTTAACGCCTCAAAAACATCGTCAGTATAATTAACCGGTAATTGTGTTGAATTCGTGTAAAATGGAATTTCTCTGGTGCCCGAGGTAATAATATCCGAATACCTTTCCTTGTCTGCTTTCGCTTGGCGATAACTCGTTCCTTCGGCGGGCGTCGCTTCAAGATTATAAAGATGCCCTGTTTCTTCCTGATATTTTACCAGCGCGTCTCTCATATAATCCAAAACTTCCAAAGAAAAATTCCTGCCTTCCTCCGCGCCAATATCCTTGCCGATAAAATTAAGAGACGCTTCATTCATGCCGATTAAGCCAATCGTGGAAAAATGATTGCCATAATATGTATTTCTTATCTTTTTAATTGAAGATAGATAATGCTTAGAGTAGGGATAAAGCCCTTTTTCCATAAAATTATCTAGAGTCTTTCTCTTGATTTCCAGGCTTTCTTTTGCCAAATCCATCAGACGTTTTAATCTTTCAAAAAATTCATTTTTTGATTTTGATAAATAGCCGATTCTTGGCATATTGATTGTCACCACGCCGATACTTCCCGTGAGCGGCGCTGAGCCAAAAAGTCCGCCGCCTCTTTTATAAAGCTCTTTATTCGAAAGACGAAGTCTGCAGCACATACTGCGAAAATCTTCTGGGTTCATGTCTGACTTAACAAAATTTTGAAAATAATTTACGCCATATTTTGCCGTCGCCTCCCACATTGCTTCCAAAGCGGGGTTATCCCAATTAAAATCATCTCCAATTGATACTGTCGGAATAGGAAAAGTAAATGGCCTTCCTTTGGCGTCGCCTTCCATTAAACATTCATAAAAAGCGCGGTTAAACATATTCATTTCTTCCTGAAACTCGCCATAAGTCTCTTCTTTTGCTTCGCCGCCGATAACAACTGGTTGTTCGGCTAAAAACTTTGGCGGTTTTATGTCCAAGCTTACATTTAAGAATGGCGTCTGAAAGCCGGTTCTCGTGGGCACCGAACAATTAAAAAGAAATTCCTGCATTGCTTGCTTTACTTGATGATAACTCAAGTCATCGTATTTTATAAAAGGAGCTAAAAGAGTATCAAAATTTGATACGGCCTGAGCGCCAGCGTTCTCCCCTTGCAATGTATAAAAAAAATTAACAAGCTGGCCTAAAGCGGTTTTAAAATGTTTTGCCGGCTTTGATTCAATTTTTGCCGCCACGCCGCCAAATCCTCTTATTAATAAATCATAAAGATCCCATCCCATGCAATAACAGCTGATGGTGTCTAAATTATGAATATGGAAATCTTCATTTATCGCCGCTTCCCTTATTTCCTTGGGATAAATTTTATTCAGCCAATATTTTTTGGCAGCCGATGAAATTATATACTGATTTAATCCCTGCAAAGAGTAAGTCATATTGGCGTTTTCGTGAACCTGCCAATCTAACTCTTGAATATATTTATCTACTAATTTCGTGGACTCGTCAATCGCCGCCGCCGATTCTCTAATCCTTCTTCTTTGTTCTCGATATAAAATATAAGCCTTGGCAGTTTCTAATAAGCCTTCTGAAATTAAAACATCTTCCACGATATTCTGGATTTGTTCCACTTGGGGTATTTCCCCATCTTTAAATTTACTCTCTGCGATCTGCGATACTTTATTAGATAATTCTTTTGATTTTTCTCCATCCCCTTGATTAGTGGCTGTGAGGGCTTTAAAAATAGCATTAGTAATTTTTTCTTGGTCAAAACTGGCAATTTGGCCGTTTCTTTTTTTTATTTCCTTGATTATCGCCATAGCTTAAAATATCTAATAATAAATTTTAGTTTCTAATAAAACATCTTTTTTTAAAACGCGAAAAAATTACATCATTTTTTTTCTGATAAAAGCGGGGATATCCAATTCTTTATCTTCATCTGTTTTTTCTTCATTAAAAATTATTTGCTTAAGAGCTTCTTTTTTTTCAAAAAAATGAGAATTTTTTAAATTTATAATCGGCTTTTCTTCTTCTATTAATAATTTTTCTTTCTTAAAAAAATCTTTTCCAAAGCCCGTGGCAATGACCGTGATTTTTATATCATTCTTTAAAGATTCGTCGATTACCGCGCCAAAAATAATTTTAGCGTTAGAATCGGAATTTTCCGTAATCACTTTAGCCGCTTCTTCAACTTCGTGCATCGTTAAATCTTTTCCGCCGGTAACAGTAAATAAAATTCCTTTCGCGCCTTCAATAGAAAGTTCTAAAAGAGGACTGCTAATCGCCTGTTTTGCCGCCTCAACCGCCCTATTTTCGCCTGACGCTTTGCCAATTCCCATTAAAGCGCTGCCAGCGTCTTTCATAATTGCTTTAACATCAGCAAAGTCTACGTTAATTAATCCGGGAATAGTAATAATTTCAGAAATACCTTGCACTCCTTGCCTCAAAACATCATCCACTATTTTAAAAGCGTCTAATAAGGAAGTTTTTTTATCCACGATTTGCAAAATTCTATCATTAGGAATTGTAATAATAGCATCCACTTTTTCTCTCAATTCTTCCCATGCTTTTTCAGCTATTTCAATTCTTTGCGCTCCTTCAAAAGAAAATGGCTTGGTAATCACTGCGATAGTCAAAGCGCCTAAGTCGCGGGCAATTTCCGCGATAACAGAAGAAGCGCCGGAACAAGTTCCTCCTCCCAAGCCACCAGTAATAAAAACCATATCCGCCCCCTTTAAAGCGTCATTGACTTCGCTTTCATTTTCTTCGGCGGATTTACGGCCCAATTCCGGATTCATCCCCGCACCCAAACCGCGAGTTGTATTTTTACCGATATGTATTTTTTTAGGAGCCGGAATATGATGCAAAGCCTGGGCATCAGTATTTATCACCACAAACTCCACCCCCCTGATTTTTGACTGAATCATTCTTGAAATAGCCGCGCCTCCACCTCCCCCCACGCCAACTACTTTAATTTTAGCGAAAGTTTCTAAATTTGGCTTCACTTCTGGCATATAAATAGTTTTAAATTTAATATTTCATTATATTAGACCTACTGCATAATAATTATGCAATAGGTCTAATTTTAAAATCCTAAACTTTTACTGCTTGCAATTTGTCTAGGATTTTAAAATTATTTTTACGGTATTAATTTTTTAAACAATTTTTTTATTATTTTTGATATTTTATTGCTTAATTTGGCTAAAAATTTTACCTCGCCGGTTGTTTTTTCTGTTTGCGCTCCCCATAAAACCAATCCTAAGGCGCAAGAAAATATTGGGTCGTAAATTTTATCAACAGCGCTAATTACGTTTTGATTTACCCCCAAACTAGCCGGTAACTTAAATTCTTCCTTTGCTATTTCAATTATGCCTTCTAATTTGCTTCCGCCGCCGGTTAAAACTATTCCTGCTGGCAGTTTACCACTTCTGCTGATTCTATGCAATTCTTGATCAGCCATTTTAAAAATTTCTTCTATTCTGGCTCCAATAATTTCTCCTATCTGCCTTTTGGAAATTATGCCATTTTCATTTTCATCTATTTCATTTAAATTAATCTCGCCTCTCCTTCCTCCGCGCCAAAGAGAAGACGAACCATAAAGCAATTTTATCTTTTCAGCCATTTCTATTGAAGTTTTCAGACCAATGGCAATATCTGACGTGATATGATTGCCGCCTACCGGCAAAACTTTAGCCGTTAAAAGGTCTCCTTCTTCAAAAACCGCCAAACTAGTGGTGGCGCCGCCTAAATCTATCACCGCCGCGCCCAATTCTTTTTGCTTTTTATTTAAAACTGCCTCGCTGGTGGCAATAATAGAAAAAACCAAATCCTCTATTTCCAAACCAGTCCGATAAATTACTTTGGTTAAATTTTTTACTTGATTTGACAATCCTTCAATTATTTCCGCTTCAACCTCTAATCTTATTCCTGCCATGCCAAGGGGATCTTTTATTCCGGATTGATTATCGATCGTGAAAGACTTTGGAATGACATGCAAAATTTCATAATTAGGAGGAGTGGCCACTGCTTGGGCCGCTTCCAATACTCTTTCTATATCTTCCTCTTTTATTTCACCGTCAGCTTTAGAGATGGTGACAACTCCCTTAGTTTCTTGCGAGGTAATATGATTTCCTGAAATTCCCACGTAAGCCTTTTCCAAAGGGACGCCGATCATTCTTTCCATTTTTTCCAAGCAAGCGGAAATGCTGGATACCGCGTCTTCAACGCTGCTAATTGTCCCTTTACTCACTCCCTCGGATTGTTTTTCCGTAGCGCCGATAATATGAATTTTATCTTCCAATAATTGAGCCGCTACCGCCTTTATAGCGGTAGTTCCTATATCCAAACCAATGATAACTTTTTCTTTCATATAATATTATTATACAAAAAATTTAATTAATATAAAAGCGCAAATAAAAAAATAAAAATTTATTTAAAAAAAATACGGCATAAAAATCAACAAACCTATGATTATCGCGGCAATCGTCGCGATTAAAACCGTCCCCGCTAAAATATCTTTTATGTCTTTTATATAATGATGAATTCTAGGTTTTAAAATGTCGCTTAATTTTTCAAAAACAGTATTAATCAGCTCTAAAACCAATACGGAACTAATAACCAAAACTAAACTAATTTTTTCCCAAACTTTCAATTTAAAATAAAAAGCAAGAATTAAAACCAAAACCGCTACGACTATTTGAAATTGAAAACTTTGCTCGTAACGAAAAGCATGGCTTAATCCCTTAAAAGCATTGTGAAAACTCTTAAAAAATCTTTTAAAATTAGCCATCTTATGCTCCTTTTTTAGCCATACTTAAATAAATTCTAAATCCTAATATCTAAATCCTAAAAAAATTCTAAATTCAAATGTTCAAAATTCAAAACCCTTTTGATTATTTGGATTTTGTATTTTGAATTTGTTTAGGATTTCAAATTTTGTATTTCGAATTTTAACAATCTCTTCTCCAATCTCTCCATCTTTAAAGCGTCTTTTTCTTTCTGATGGTCATATCCCAATAAATGCAAAAGGCCATGAATCAATAAAATTTCTATTTCTTTTTTTATGGAATGTTTTTTCTCTTTCGCCTGCCTTTTTGCCTGTGGATAACAAATAATAATTTCCTTAACATCTTCAAAACTTAATACATCGGTGATACGATTTTTTTTTCTGTAAATTTTATTTAAATTTTTTATCGCCTTGTCCCCGACAAAAGCAATGGAAATTTCCTTGCTTTCTTTTTCCGCCATTTCTTTTAAACATTCTTTAATTATCTTTTTTATCCATCCTTTGCTAATCGACGCTTTAACTAAATTATTAATTTCAATCATTGTAATATAATACTAATCGGCGAATTTACATAAATTATTCTATTTTTAAGCTATTTTTCATCATTTCAAATGTATTTTTGAAATTTAATTCTACTTTATCCCCATAATTATAAATCAGGCCATAAATTTTATCCAGCTCGCCAAAATAAATAATTTTTTGTCCTGAAGTATGGGAAATTTCTATTCCCTCATAATCAGCTACTTTTACATTTTTAATTTTTTCCAAATTCAATTTTTCTTCCGCGGTAAATTGTTCCTCGTACCATTTTAAAGCGCTCAGCCGCCCCGGATTATCTAAAGTTAAAATCTCCATGAATTCTCCTGTCGCGGAAGTAAAAATAATATTGGCGTAAGTTTCATCCAATGTTTGGGCTATCCAGCTCGCCGGATAAAAAATGCTGTATTTAAAAATGGGATTGCTGTAAATATTAATCAAGCCGGACGTGTCAAGCTTTCCCGTTCTTGAAACAGGACTATAAAGCTTAACTACTTCTTCACCGTCTAAATAATTATCGCCGTCGCTATCCGAATTAAGGGGGTTGGTTTTATAAATTTTTTCTTCCTCGTCGGTCAAGCCGTCTTTATCCAAATCCGCGCCGGAAAACAATTCTTCGCCAGGCAATTCTATTTCGCTTTCTAAAGAAATAATGATGGCATAAGTATAACTTTCTAATTTATCCAAAGAAACAGAAATCGTGTTATTTTGCTCGTCAATATTTCCTTCTAAAGTTTGCCATCCTTTATCGCCCCAAGAGCCTATCTTTAAATCTTTTGTTTGTTTTTCAATCTTTAAAAGTTCTTCTCCCGCGCAAGTCAAATAAAGAGTAACGGGCTTGAATAAGCTGATTAATTGCGGCTCTAAAAAATAAACCGGACCGATAATTTGAATTGTTGGGTCAAAATCTTCGTATACTTCTTTTGGGTAAGCCGTAATTTTAATATTCAAACCTTCTTCAACCGCCCCGACAGGAACAACTAATTTCGCTTTTCCAATTACCTTGCCTTTTTCATCTTTTAGTTCTTGAGCAATGACCTGCTCCGAAGCTATTTCCGGCGAGGGATTAATGGCGGTTTCTTCTTGTTCAATATTTTGTTCAACTTTTTCAACCGGTTCTTTTTTTTCTATTTCTCCCAACCTATCCCATAACAGCTTAAAAAAGAAAATCCCGATTCCTATCGCTAAAATTATAAAAAAAGAAACTAAAATAATTAAAATTATAACTTTTTTATTTTTATTCTTCTTTTTTATCTTAGGAATAAATTTTTCCGGCATTACATAAATCTTCTCTTCTCCCGCCGAAAGATTAGAAATGGAAGAATCAGAAAAAAAAATTTCTTCTTTATTTATTTTTTGTTCTTCGTCAAGATTTATTTTTTTTGGAGCCTCAAACATAATAAGTAACTTATAATTAATAACTAATTTTTACTTTAATTTCTCTATCTCCGCGTTTAAGTCTAATAATTTTGCTCCTTTAGCCGGATTATTCGGGTCGTAGCCACTCCTTACTTCTTGACCGTCTAAAAAACCGTCTCCGTCCGAATCCGGATTAAGCGGGTTTATGTTATAAACCCTTGCTTCTTCCCTATCGCTCAAACCGTCTCCGTCCGTGTCAATTTTATATATGCTGGTTCCTAATCCGATTTCTTCCTGGTCACTCAAGCCATCAGCGTCGCTGTCTTTTGAAAGAAGGGGAATTTTCACTTTTTGCTGATTTATTTTTTCTGTTTCAATTGTTGATTTTTCTTTTCTATTTTTAAATACTTCCGACAGTTTGAGATAAGCGAGATAACTGCCGCAAACCGCGCCTGTCACGATTAAAAAACCAATCACGATGGTTATTAATTTTTTCCATATTGGCGATTTTTCATCTTTAAAATCAAAAATATCTTTTTGTTTTTCCGCCACTGGCTTCACGCCAAACTTTTCCGTATTAGAAAAAATATCCTCTGGTTCATTTTTTTGAGGGTTGTCGGCGGAAAATGGATAGCTTTGCCTTTTTTCTTCAAACATAAAATTAATTAATAATAATTATAACACTAATTATTAAAACCAACAATTTTTTTAACGGATATTTTTTAATTAAAAACATTAAGGCGAACTTACGGAAATACTGCTAATTGTCGGAGAAACATCGTCGCTTTCCGAACTAAGAACTATTTCAATTTGCAGCCAACGATCTGTTTCGATGATAATATTTCTTTCTGTATAATAATCAGACCATTCTGCCGCCGCTAAACTATCTTCATTGACCGCGCTTTTAATTCTGGTTCTGATATTGGTAAGAGGGGGTTCTTCTGTTTCCAAAACAATCTGACTTTGATGCATTCCTATTCTTTGGCTGTCAAAATTAGTCCGCCAAATTCCCGCTCGCATTGTGATACTGCGCAAAGCATACCCAGTCATATCCGAGTATGTATAAGGATTATTACCTACTGGATATGTTCCTAAAACTACACCATCAAGTCCTCTTAATTTTGTCGCGTTCCCGCTGTTAAGATTAATCACCCAGATATTGCCGTCGCTGTCCGACGCCACGCCTATAGGATGTTCGCCTACCCCGTAACGCCCTAATAGACTTCCTTGATTATTAAGATTTACAACTGTGTTATCACCGGACATAGCCATCCAAATATTATTATTTTTATCTACTGCTATGCCTCGGCCATTTCCTTCAATACTAAAAAAAGTTCTCAAGCCAGTCACTGGATCCAATTTAGTCGCTCCAGATGGGTCATAATTAGCAATCCAAACATTATTATCCCTGTCTATCGCAATGCCATAAGGAGAAATAATATCCGTATAATTAGTTAATCTGCTGTTACTAATCTCAATTCTATCTATTTTATTAGCTCCTCTATTGGAAATCCATACATTGCCCAGGCCATCCACAACCGCGCCATAAGGCCCGCCGCCAACATTAATAGTTTCTAAAATCTGACAATTTGTATCATCGCCAGAAAGCTTCATAATTGTGCCGTTTATACCATCTTCATAATTCGCTATCCAAACATAACCCTGGTTATCAATCGCCGCGCCCTTTGGTCCATTGCCAACCGAACAAGTTTTTAATAAACCGCCGTCAGCGCCTCTTAATTTAGTTACATTGGCTGAATCGCGATTGGCAATCCAAACATCCCCGCTAATATCAACCGCGGTGCGCGAAGGATTAACGCCGACTAGATAAGCACCGACCAATGAACCGTCCTCTATATTTAATTTAACCACTCTATTATCAGAAGAATTGGCAAGCCAAATATATTCTGTTTCAATTTCCTGTAAATCCAATTGAATTTGATTGCCGTTTAAATTTACATTAACTTGTTCGCCTTCGCTAAATTCTAAAGATGAATCCCATGTCTTAGCTAAAATATCGCAATTAGCGCTGCAATATCCCGGTTGTCCATTTAAAAATCCATCGTCGCAAGTTTCATTTGGCTCTCTTATTCCATTGCCGCAAGAACCCAAGGCCAAGCATTCCGTCCATTCGCCAAAAACGCAATTATTGCCGCAAATTCTTTTTCTTGCGCCCTGATAACCTCCTGGCGCAAGACAAGAAGCTGTTTCATCATTTCCATCGCATTCTTCTCCGCATTGGGTTACTTTATTGCCGCAAGAATTTTTCCATTCGCCCAAAACGCAATAATATCCGCTTCCATTTGGATGGCAGGAAGAAAAAGAATAGCAATTATTTTCAAATTCACATTGGCTAAGCTCTTGGCAGGCATTGGTTGGGTATTCAGAAACATAATTCAAGGAATAAGTTTTTCCTTGATCAAAAGTAGTGTAAATATAAATATAACT
The DNA here is from genome assembly GCA_007378955.1 of Parcubacteria group bacterium Athens0714_12. Taxonomy (GTDB): domain Bacteria; phylum Patescibacteriota; class Patescibacteriia; order UBA2591; family VMGY01; genus VMGY01. Next base: position 97,745 of record VMGY01000001.1, read on the forward strand.
CTCTTCTGGAAATTCTTCGGGCAAATTTCCATCAAACTCCTTTCTTTCCTCATTCCAGCAGGTTTTGGCATCATAGCCGGGACAAAGGCCAAATTCATTAACAGGGTCAATCGGCAAAACCGCTCCCAAATCTTTACCTAAAGTATCCTGCCAAGACTTCCAGGCAGAAACAGAAATTCCTTTAAGGTAACTGCCTGATTCTAATTTCGGGTAATAACCATAACTATTTTTATATTTTTCCAATAAATCGCTTATTTCGTTTATGTCGCCCCATCTTTTGACATTCCTTTGCAAGGCGATTTTTTCCTGTAAACTTTCTATGTTAGTGTTAAACCTTAAATTATTCAGCATTTGATTAAAAATATCTATCGTCTCTTTAGCGGCATCTTGGTTGTAAGAAATTAAATAAATATTAGTATAAGTTATTCCGCCTGCTGAGTTGGCCGCATTAACATAGACCGTTCTTCCATCTTTCCATGCTTCATATCCATCAATAATCAAAGAAGCGGGATTTCCCGGATTTGGCGCGTTTTCTCGGTACCATGCCAAAGAATCTAATTTTTTGGAGTTTTTCATTACTCTGATGCCAATCGCGTCTTTGCCGTTGTTTTCTTTAAATAAAAATTCTTTTACCACTTCGCCTCTGCCGAGAATAACCACTTGGCTGTCAAAATTAGGCAGTAAGGTTTTTCCGTCTCGGCAATAAGTGGTGGAAAAATTCGTTTCATTGTCAATATAAGGAAATTCTATCAAAGAAGGCCATGGATTTTCACAAATAAACACGTCAATGCTTATTCCTCCCATACCCATACTTGATTCATTTTCAAAGCCTTGCGTTTCCGCTTGAACTTTTAAAAAAGCCCGGCCGTTTTTACTTTGCGCCGTAATAAATGGATTATTTATAGAATTAGAGGAAATATTTATTATTTCTTGAGGGTCTATTTCAGCCCAAATATAAGAAACGGAAAGTAAATTACCACTGCTGTCTAAAGCTTGAGCAATATAACGGTGCTGATTTCCAGGCATCGCGTTTTGGTCATTAGGGCAATCATTCCTACCCGCGCATTCAAATAAATCTTTTTCTTTTACTTCTCCCGGCGGTTCCACCATAATTTCCACTTTATCAATCTGGCAAATAGTGTTTCCCGTGGTAAAATTCCAATTATAGTCGCTGTTCATACTTATGCCTTGCCGGCTTTTCACCCCGTCTAATCCTCCTCTAATGGAAACCTGATGCGCGGAATTTTCCGCCAATAAATTTTTTGGCGAAAAAGTCAAAATCGTCCGGTCAACTATCCTGTCATTATTAGAATCTATGCTATAACCGGAAACACCACCCTCAATTATTTGTTCGTTTGAAGTTAAAAAAACATTGTTTTTAAAACTCCCGACATCCATTAATTGGTCAAAGGAAGCTGAAATTAAAATATTGCGGCAAACATTGGAAGCATTGGCGGGCGGCGCGGTGCTACCAACAGAAGGGATAACCACAGAAGCGCATTGTTCCTGCCTGGCGCACCTGTCACTTCTACAGCAAGCGCTGGCGCATTCATTATTCCAAACACAAGCATCGCCTTCATCTCCGCCGTCAGAGCCGCACCGATTGGCCGAAGCGCACACATCATTACTGCAACAATTGGAAACGCAATCGCTATGGTAAACGCAATAACTTCCTATTTGGTCATTGGTTTTAAATTCCCAAATAAAAGAAGATGTTAAAGGATTATTGCAAAGGTCTGTTATATTATTCAAAGTGATTCTATACCAAGTCAAAGAATCAAAAAGGTAATTATTATTTAAAATCAAATAAAATCCTTTTTCTTTGATCTCAATTTCAAAATTGCTATTATTTAAAGTTTCCAATATCTGCCCTTCTTGAACGCTAATTCTCTGAATAATAATATTATTAGCTATTGGCATAAACGAATTTTCTTCAATCACTGTGCTGGCATCTATCGCTTCGGAAAAATTAACACTGATTATCGGGGAACGGAAAACATTTTCATCGGGATAATCTTCAGATGATCTGTTGGAAATCGGATAAGTGGAAGTAATCCTCGGGGATTCGGAATCACTCTCCTCGCCGCTGGTGAAATTCCAAATAAATGACGTTTCAGTCTCTTGGCAGCCGCCGCTTGCCACGCAGGCTCTTAAAAATTTTGGCGGATTTTGGGTATTGGAAATGGTTTTAGGAAAAATAGCTTGGTATTCCGCATTGCTTTCAAAAATTGACGGGTGTTTAAAAATAACCGTGTTGCCCGCAGTTTGCCAACTTCCTTCCAGATTGGAATTATTTAACCTTCTGATAATATTTAAGGTTCCCGAAGATTCAGCGCTTTCAACGCTTCCCCTCTCAACCCAATTATTAAATCTGGTTTGAATATTGCTGCATAAATAAACATTTTGGTGATAACCGCCCGGCTGGGCATAAGTTGTTTCTATTCCTCTTATTTGAAATCTGTCGCCGGGAAAAATATCGCCTCCTCCGCCTCCCCCGCCGCCTCCCCCGCCATTAACGGCAGATTCCAATTGCCCGATAACAAAACTGGCGATGGCGTAAGAAAGAAAAATAATAATCAAGCCGATTATCGCGTTGACGATAATCATTTTGGCCTTCTTTATGCTCTCCGCGCTTCCGCCAGCAGTCATCCAAATAAAGCCGCCATAAATTATAAATCCTACCGCGATTATTCCCAAAAATGATAAAAATATTCTAATGGCATTATTTACAATATCAATCAATTCAGCTTTTCCTAACCCCATATTAATATTCTCAAAACCATAGCTTCCTTGGGCAAAAACAGGTTCTATTTTCACTAAATTTGCGACAAATAAGAAAAAAATAAAAAAAGCTGCCACGACTAAAATAGTCGGGCAGCTTAAAATAAAAATTTTATAAATTTTATTTCCTCCTGAAATCATAAAAAATGTAGAAATTCCCGTGCTAAATCGCGTAGCACTCCTTGGGGAGTACCGCAACCTTGGCAAAATTATTATAAATATTTCACAAAAATTTTAGCGGATTATTTTTTTTCGCCCGTATTTTTCTTTGATGTCAGGCAATTTTCCAATTTTTCTCAAATATTCTCTTTTTTCTTGCACGCCCTTTTTTCTTAGGGCTTCTTCTCTTACTTCTCTTTTGCTTTTATCCTTTTGGCGAAATTGTCTTTCCTTTGCCCTAATTAAAATTCTGCCTCTTTGCAATCCTTGTTTAAATCGCCTTAATAAATTTTCACTTGATTCGTTTTGCCTTCTTTTGACTTCAAACACCTTCTCCACCTCCTTCTTTTGGCGCAAACCCCTCGCCGCAAAACCTTGCGCTTAAACACGGAAACAAACCGAAAAAAACCAGAAAAACATAATCCAAAGCCACTGGTCTTGATCTATAGCGAGGCGTAAATAAATTATTATTAAATTTATAAAACATATATTTTTATAATAACAAAATTTTAAAAAAATAACAAGCTGCGATTACGCGATTTAGAATTAGTAATATTATTTTTTTAAAAACTGGTTTGTAGGCGCGCGAACTTATGCCGCGCCATTAGACATGCCCAACCTTTTTTTTACTTCCTTGACAATTTTTTTTAAATCCACCACTTCCTGAACGCCGTTTTCCATATCCCTGATAATCACGGTTTCGTTCAATATTTCCTCCTGGCCCAAAATTAAAGTGAATTTAACTCCTAATTTATCAGCCATTTCCAATTGCCCCCTTAATCCTTCTTTAGATAAACTCTCGCTCATTAAAACCCCTTCTTTTCTTAAGTCTTCAAATATTTTTAGGCATTTTTTTCTTGCTTCTTCTCCTAATTGGGCAATAAAAATTTGCGGCTTAATCTCTTCAAAAACTATCTCTTTTTCTTTTAGCTTGGAAATAATTCTTTCTATGCCAAAAGCCACGCCGCTGGCAGCCGTTTCCCTTCCGCCCAACATTTTTACCAAATAATCATATCTGCCCCCGCCGCCTAAAGCTAATTGACCGCTACTCTCTTTTTCTTCCGCGGATTTTGGAAAAATTTCAAAAATAGTTCTACAATAATAATCTAATCCTCTTACAAGTCTGGAATTTAAAACATAAGGAACTTCCACTTCATCTAAATATTCTAAAACTTTAATAAAATGATTTTTACAAGAATCGCATAAATAATCCACGATTTGCGGCACTTTAAAAGTGACTTCGTGGCATTTTTCTTCTTTGCAATCCAAAACCCGAAGAGGATTTTTTAAATATCTTGATTGGCAGCTGGAGCAAAGAAAATTCTTTTTCGGTTTTAAATAATTTAATAAAACTTTTTTATAGCGCTCGCGGCAAGTATTGCACCCCAAACTGTTAATATTAATTTCTGTTTCCAAGCCGATTTCTTTATAAAAAACATAAGAAAATAAAATAATTTGGGCGTCAATCACTGGCAGGGCGTTGCCTAAAACTTCCAGGCCAAACTGGTAAAATTGCCTCTGTCGGCCGGATTGGGGCCTATTATATCTAAAAAACGGGCCGTAATAATATAATTTTACGGGCTGGGGCAAATTAAACATTCCGTGCTCTATATAAGCTCGGGCAACGCTTGCTGTCGCTTCAGGCCTAAGAGAAACCTTTTCGCCGCCTTGGTCAATAAAAGAAAACATTTCTTTTTCCACGATGTCAGTTTCCATGCCCACGCCCCTTTTAAACAAAGAAGTCTCCTCGATGATCGGAGTTTCAATTTTCTTGAAGCCATTATCCTTAGCCAATTTTATAGCCTTATCTAAAATCAAGTCCCAATATTTCTGGTCTTCCGGCAAAATATCTTTCATTCCTCTTAATAATTGAGGAATTTTAAGAACTTCTCTTTTACTTTTTTTTGCTTTTTGGCGAATTATTTTTTTGAGCTTTGATTTTTTATCTTTGGTTTTTTTGGGCATATAAAATAAATTGTTTTTATTATTATGACTATTGCTAAAATTAATATAATAATTTAAAAATCATAGTTTGGCGCGCCAAAATAAGTCGCTCTATTAATCGGCCAGCCGCGCACCAAAGCCTTGCCGATAATAAATTCTTTCTTGACCGGCCCGAAACTGCGGGAATCCAAACTGGAACTTCTATTATCCCCCAAAACAAAATATTCTTCATCGCTCAAAGTAATATCCGCTTGCTTTAAAGTCTTTATATTTTTTGATAAATAATCATTTTCATTTAATATTTGCCCTTGGGGATATTTTTGATTATAAATTTTAATCACTCCTTCATCAATTTTAATCCTTTCCCCGGGCAAGCCGATAATTCTTTTAATAAAATACTGCCTCATATCCAAAGGATATTTAAAAACAATAATTTCCCCTCTTTCCGGATTTCTTAACCGATAACTTAGTTCATCAACAATTAAATATTCATGGTCATAGAAATTCGGCTCCATAGAAGCGCCCACGACATAAAACGGCTGAATTAAAAAAAAGCGGATAGGCAAAACAATAACTAAACAAATAATCAAAGTTTTTATTACTTCTAAAATAAAAGAAAGAGAGAATATTGTCTTTAAAAATTCCAAAATATTATCAATAAAAAAAGATGGCCTTTTTTCTTTTACCTCTTTGTTCACATTTAATTCGTCTTTAATTTCAGGCATACTAATATATAAATAATAAGCAAGTTTAAAGTTAAATCCGCAGCCCATGCGCCTTGTCTGTCTAAATTTAGGCAAATGGGCATGTGTGGATTTGAACCACAGACCTTACGGATGTGAACCGTACGCTCTAACCAACTGAGCTACATGCCCCTAAATTAATTAATAACTTATAATTAATAACAAAATGACTTTTGTTATAATTTTTATCAAAGCTTTATAAATGAGGGGGCGAGTGAATAAACGACGCGCTCAAATCAATTAAGCTGTTAATCCCTTGATGAATAAGAATAATATTTATCATATCATTAAAAAAAATATTTGCCAAATCAATCCTTCTCGCTTATAATTAAAATTATTAAATTGATAAGAGTTTTTTTTAAAAAAAACAAGATAATGAACAATTTAAAACAATCTAAAAACACGATTATAAACCAATACAAACCCCCATCAAAAACCGTTCTTTTGAACAGCTTTAAAGAAAAAGAAACTGACCGGCAATTTCCGCCTCTCATCGCGAAAAAAAGCAAAAAGAGCAAATTCCTGCTTCTGGCTGTTGTTTTTATCTTTATTTTTCTCGTGTCTTTTTTTTCGCCGGCCATTGTTTCCACTAAAAATATTTTAATGAATTTCGGGTCGGGAAGTTTTTTGGGAATTTGGCGGACAGTGGTCAAACTAATCAGCGCTCAAGATAAATTCTTAAAAGGGGAAAAAGAGAATAGAATAAACATTTTAGTCTTAGGCGTAGGCGGCGAGGGACACGAGGGGCCTTATTTGACTGATACTATAATTTTGTTAAGCCTCAAGCCTTCTACCAAAGAAGTGTCAACCATTTCTATTCCCCGCGACCTTTACGCGCCTATTCCCGGCTACAGCTGGAAAAAAATAAACACTGCTTACGCTTTTGGAGAAATAAAAAATCAAGGCGGCGAATTAATAACTAAAGTAGTGGAAAATATTTTTGAATTGCCTATCCATTATTATGTAGTTTGCGATTTTAGCGGATTTGAAGAAATGATTGACATCGTGGATGGCATTAAAGTTTATGTGGAAAAAAGTTTTACCGACGACCAGTTTCCCACTTTTGATTTTAAAACGCAAATTATTTCATTCAATCAAGGATGGCAAAAAATGTCAGGGATACAAGCTTTAAGATTTGTCCGCTCCCGTTATGGAAATAATGGCGAAGGTTCTGATTTCGCCCGTTCAAAAAGGCAGCAAAAAATCATTATGGCGTTAAAAGATAAAATTTTTTCTTTCAATACTTTATTAAATCCTGAAAAAATGAGCAACTTTTTGGATAGCTTGAATGAACACATAAAAACTGATTTAAATCTGCAAGAAATATTAAGATTGGCTGATTTAGCCAAAGAGATAAATCCATCTAAAATAATCACTAAAGTTTTAGATAATGGCGACAAAGGCCCTCTTTACGCCGAGATGACCGAAAACGGTGTTTACGTTCTCAAGCCAAAAGCCGGAAGCTTTAAAGAATTATCTTCTATCGCCAACAATATTTTTGAAAACAACGCTACTGAAGGAGAGGCCGTGGCTATAAAAAACAGAATAATCATACAAAATGGGACAACTTATTATGGCTTGGCGTCTAATCTAGCTCAGAAATTAGAATCTTTAAATTTTGAAATAGCGGAAATTAGCAACGCCCCTGAGCAAAACCATAAAAAAACGATTATTTATGACTTAACTTTAGGAAAAAAAGAAGAGGAGCTAAAAATCTTAAAAGAAAAAATAGGCGCGGGCATTTCTTATCCAATGCCTAAAAATGAAGGGCTTGACGTTGACTTCTTGATTATTTTAGGTAAAGATTTAATTTCCGAATAAAAACCTTCAGCAAAATAATTTTTATAATAACTTTAAGAGATGAACAAGACAAAACTAATCGTCGGTTTAGGCAATCCGGGCGAAAAATACCAAAATACCAGGCATAATACAGGAGAACTGATTCTTAATTTTTGGGCGAAAAATAATGATTTGCTTTCTTTTAAATATGATAAAAAATTAGAAAGCTTTATTAATAAAGCTTTCTTTAACGGGCAAGAAATAATTTTGGCGCTTCCTCAAACTTTTATGAATGAATCCGGAATCGCGGTATCCCAAATAGCCAAATTTTATAAGATTTTACCTGAAAATATTTGGATTATCCACGATGACCTTGATCTGCCTTTAGGAAAAATAAAAATTTCCAAAGATAAAAGCTCGGCCGGCCATAAAGGCGCGCAATCTATCATAGACCATTTAAAAACAAAAGATTTTGTCAGATTCAGGATAGGCATCAGCAATGAATTTCTTGAAAAACAGAAAAAAACAAAAGATTTTGTTTTGGAAAAATTCACTTCCAAAGAAAAAAAAATTCTAAAAGAGGTAATAAAAAAAACCTCCCAAATGATAGAAATATCTTTAATGGAAGGCTTTGATAAAGCAATGAGCAGGATTGGGTAATCTTCACACTACTACTCACCAGCGCAAGATCAACTAGAAAAATCTAGGAAACCTTGACTTACGGCTAATCACTAGGGTAAGGAGGGGTTCCTTCGTTTTCGCCGCTGGCAAGTAGAAATCTGAAGACCAAAAATTAAATTATCAATGATATACAGGGTATCATATTTAAAAACTTTTGTCAATTGGTTGTAAAGAAAAGACTTGAGCTAAATTTTTAACTCAAGCCTTTTGATGTTTATAAAATGGGTTCCCAATTTACGATTTCTATTCCATAAATTTTTTTCAACAAATAAAAGTGTCTTAATGTAGTTTCTTCCGTACAACAGCCATTACACCCTCTTGATTTTGCTATTTCTATTTTCGCTTCCTTGTCGCAAAGCAAAAATGTATCAACGCTGCTAACTTCGCCGCCAAACTCAAAATAACATCTGTACTTCTTTTGCCGAGATTCAACTCCTGTATTCGGAAAAAGCGCCAATTCGTCTTTGTTCATTACACCCCCCTTTTTTTAAGGTTAAAAAACAAAATTTTTATTATCTTTATGATAGCATATTAAAATAAAAAAGTCAATTATTTATGCCTGACTACAAATATTGGAACGCTTTTAAATTTTTTTCCGGCTTTAATTTTATTTTTTTTAAAAAAATCATCAATTATTTCCCTTCTCTGGAAATCGCCTACAATGCTTCTTTTTTAGAATTGCGGAAAGCTGGCTTAAAAGAAGAAACGATTGAAAAATTTTTAGAAACAAGAAAAGAAATTGAGCCTGTTCGGGAATGGGAAAAATTAGAAAAAGAAGGAATTAGTTTAATCACTATTGAAGATAAAGATTATCCCGCTCTGCTTAAAGAAATCTATGACCCGCCCGTAGTAATTTATTACAAAGGAATTTTAAAAAAAGATGGGGAGAAAATAGGGGTTGTCGGCACCAGAAAATGCACTTCTTACGGCTTGCAGGCAACCGAAAAAATAACCGGCGAATTAGTTGAAAACGGCATGGAAATTGTCAGCGGCTTGGCTTTAGGCATAGACACTATCGCCCATTCTTCCGCTTTAGAAAAAAATGGCTGCACCATCGCTGTTTTAGGTTCTGGCATAGACGAAAAAACTGTTTATCCGCCCCAAAACCGCGATTTAGCCAAAAAAATCATAGAAAAAGGCGGCGCGCTCATCTCCGAATATCCTTGCGCCACTCCGCCTTTAAAACAAAATTTTCCTTTACGCAACAGAATTATTTCCGGTTTAAGCTTGGGCACTTTAGTAATTGAAGCTCCTTATGAAAGCGGCGCCTTAATTACCGCTCGCTGCGCCTTGGAACATAACCGAGAAGTTTTTGCCATCCCGGGAAATATTTACAACCGCAATTCAGAAGGGACGAATAATTTAATAAAACTTGGCGCTCATCCCGTAACTTCAGGAAAAGACATTTTGGAAGCTCTGTGCTTAAAACAAATTATCGCGCCAAAAGACAAAAAAATTATTCCCCGCAACAAAGAAGAAAAAATTCTTCTGAATTTTTTATCCAAAGAGCCTATTCACATTGACAAATTGGTAGAACTCTCTAAACTAAAAACAGCTATCGTAACTTCCAGCCTGGCTTTAATGGAAATAGAAAATAAAGTAAAAAATTTAGGCGGAATGAATTATGTGATTAATTAAAATATATTTATGAATTTGCTGATTGTCGAATCGCCTACCAAGGCAAAAACAATTTCAAAATTTTTATCCAAGGATTATAAAATTGAATCTTCTTATGGCCATATCCGCGATTTGCCAAAAAGCAAATTAGGCATTGACGTGGAAAATAATTTTCAGCCTTCTTATATTATTCCGGTTAAATCCAAAAAAATCGCTTCAAATTTAAAAAAAATAGCCCAAAAAGCAAAAATTATTTTCTTCGCCACTGACGAAGACCGCGAAGGCGAAGCGATTAGCTGGCATTTGGCCCAAATTTTAAATCAGCCGGAAGAAAAGATTAAAAGAATCGCCTTCCATGAAATTACCAAAGAAGCGGTTGAAGAAGCTTTGAAAAATCCTCGCGAGATAGATATTAATTTGGTTAACGCCCAACAAGCAAGACGAATTTTAGACCGCTTGGTCGGCTATAAACTCTCGCCTTTTTTATGGAGAAAAATCGCTCGGGGATTGTCAGCTGGCCGAGTGCAATCCGCCGCCCTAAGATTGATCGTGGAAAGAGAAAAAGAAATTAAAAATTTCAAGCCGCAAGAATATTGGACTGTCAGCGCCCTGCTTTCAAAATTAAAAGACGAACAAAAAACATTTGCCTCCGAACTGATAAAAATTAAAGGCAAGGCAATTCCTAAATTGGGAATCGCGAATGAAAAACAAGCAAACCAAATTTTGGAAGGTTTAAAAAATGGAAGCTATAAAGTTTCCGATATTCAAAAAAAAGAAATCAAAAAATATCCTCCCACGCCTTTTACCACTTCCCTCCTCCAACAAGAAGCGAATAAAAAATTTGGCTTTACGGCCAAAAAAACGATGTTTATCGCTCAACAGCTTTACGAAGGCGTAGAATTGGATAAAGAGGGGCATATTGGTTTGATTACTTATATGCGCACAGACTCTTTTAATTTGGCGGATAAATTTTTAGAGCAGGCGCGAAAATTTATTAAAGAAAAAATCGGGGCTGAATACACGCCGGAAAAGCCGAATAGATTCAAAACTAAAGCGAAATTAACCCAAGAAGCCCATGAAGCGATCAGGCCGACTTCAGCCAATAAAATTCCTGACGAAATAAAAGAATTTTTAACCGAAGAACAATATAAGCTTTATAAATTAATCTGGCAAAGAAGCATTGCTTCACAAATGAAAGAAGCAATTTTTGATTCTACTGGCGTGGAAATTATCGCCGCAAATGATTATTTATTCAAAGCGCATGGCTCAATAATAAAATTTGACGGTTTTTTAAAAATTTATCCTTCAAAAGTAGAAGAAAATATTTTGCCGAATTTGGAAATCAACGAAGGCCTTAAGCTGGAAAAATTGGATAAAAAACAGCATTTTACCGAAGGGCCGGCCAGATATTCAGAAGCTTCTTTAATTAAAGCATTGGAAGAAAACGGCATCGGCCGGCCTTCAACCTACGCGCCCATTATCAACGTTATTCAAAACAGAAACTATGTCCAAAAAGAAAATAATAAATTCGCGCCGACCGAGATAGGCGTTTCGGTTAATGATTTATTAGTTGAGCATTTTCCGAAAATCGTGGATTTGGAATTCACCGCTAAAATGGAAGATGATTTGGATAAAATCGCCCAAGCCGAAAAAGAATGGGTGCCGGTGCTCAAAGAATTTTATGAACCTTTTGAAAAAAATTTAATAAATAAAGAAAAAGAAGTCGCCAAGAAAAAGCCGATAGAAGAAAAAACTGACGAGATTTGCGAAAAATGCGGCAAACCGATGGTTGTAAAAATGTCCCGTTATGGAAAATTTTTGGGATGCTCGGGATTTCCGGAATGCAAAAATATAAAATCACTCGCCCATAATTTGGGGATTAAATGCCCTAAATGCGAAAAAGGAGAACTGGTGGAAAAGAAAACAAAAAAAAGGAGAATTTTTTACGCTTGCGATAATTTTCCCGAATGCAAATTCGCTTTATGGCAAAAACCAATTAATAAATTTTGCCCTAAATGCGGCAATATCTTAACAGAAGGAAAAAATAAACCCCTCATCTTTTCCGAACAGGTCGCGCATTCTATCACGAAGCGCGATTCAGAAAAGGTGGGGGGTAAAATTTCCTGCAGCAACAAAGAATGCGATTATTGTTACGAAAATACGAAAAATTACGAAACTACGAAATAATTTTAATTTACTTTTTATACTTTCTTTGAATTACGAAATGTCTCTTTCGTAGTAGGAGTATTTAAGAACAAATTTTTTCAATTATATTTTTTAATTCTTCTTCGGAGTAAAATTCAATGGTTATTTTTCCGCTTTGCCCGCTTTTATTAATTTCCACTTTTGTCCCTAAAGCTTCCATCAAATTTTCTTCTTTCTCCCTTAAATCAAAATCTTTTATTGTTTTAGTGACCGGCGTCGTAAAAATATTGGAAATTTTATTCGGTTCTAAATGGTACCGCGCCTCTTCCCTTTCCTCCTGAATTTCCTTTAAAGCGAATCTTGACGGCACTCCGCTTTCGGTGATTTTATAAAAAAATTTTAATTGGTCTTCTTCCGCTTTATAGCTTAAAATAAGCCGGCAATGAGTCTCGCTGATTCTGCCTTCGGCTAAAGCGCTTTTTATTTCTTCCGGCAATGCTAAAAGCCTGATGGTGTTGCTGACCACCGGCCTGGACTTGCCAAGTCTTTCGCCTATTTCCTGATGACTTAATCCCCATTCCTCATGCAATTTTTTATAAGCAATCGCTTTTTCCAAGACCGACAAATCTTTTCTTTGAATATTTTCTATCAAAGACAATTCCAATTTCTGGTCTTCTTTTACTTCATCTCTGACAATCACCGGCACTTTTTCCAACCCTAATAATTGCGAGGCCTTCAAACGTCTTTCGCCGGCGATTAATTGATAATGCCCCTCGCCTATTTCCGTTACCACTATTGGCTGGATGATTCCATGTTTTCTGATTGACTCTTTTAGTTCTTCTAATTCTTGCTGGTCAAATTTTTTTCTCGGCTGGAAAGGATTGGATTGGATTAAAGATTGTGAAATTTGTAAAATTTTTTCTCTTGTTTTAGACATAGTAAATTTTAAATTAAGTATTTTTTAATTATACAAAATCTTTAATCCTTTGACAAATTAAATTTTTTTAATTATAATTGAATAAAGAAAAAATTATCGGATCAACAAATGGTCTTTTAACTAATTTCATCAACTATTTTTCTTTATAACTTATCCGCCGAAGTGGTGAAATTGGCAAACACGCAGCACTCAAAATGCTGTGGGAGCAATCCCTTGTGGGTTCAAGTCCCACCTTCGGCACCAAGGCAACAAAACAACTAACAACTTACAACCTACAACTAATAACTTACAACTTGTAATTTCGGCATATTTATTGTTGTTAGTTGTAAAGTTACCCGGCGCGGGGTAGAGCAGTTGGCAGCTCGCGGGGCCCATAATCCCGAGGTCGTGGGTTCGAATCCCACCCCCGCAACCAAACTAACTCACAACTTACAACCCATAACTTACAACTTTATGAAAAGATTTAGGTTTTTGGATTGGAAGATATACAAAGAAGCCAAAGAATTATTTAAATTGATTTTAGAAATTGTTAAAAAATTATTAGTTGTAAATTGTGGGTTGTTAGTTACCCGTGGCAGGGTAGCTCAGTTGGTTAGAGCGAGGGAATCATAACCCATAGGTCGTGGGTTCGAATCCCACCCCCGCAACCATTTAAAATTAAATATTAAAAATTAAAATCTAGGCATTCGCCATGGGCGAATGCCTAGATTTTAATTTTAAATGGTTGTGTTTATTGAATGAAATTCGAACTTTTTTTGAAGAATATCCCGATTCTGATTTTTA
>VMGY01000017.1 GCA_007378955.1 Parcubacteria group bacterium Athens0714_12
ATAGTTAATACTAATAAAAAACTTGCGTAATTTATAGCAAAAGAGTAAGCTGTAATTTACGTTAAAAATTTAAATTAAAAAATATTTATATATAAATATTAAAGAAATAAAATGTTAAGTAACCCGGTTACTTCAAAAGGAGAGCAGTTTATTTTCAGGGGGATGGAAGAGGGACTGGGTTTTTTTATTTGTTTCTCAAAAAATGAAGTTTTGAATTTATTCAAGGCTTCATTTTTTGTTAGAAATAAATAATCAAAGGTCGGACTCTGAATTGTAAAATTCAGAGGCAAAAAGTGGCTTACTTTAATGCCCTCTAAAGGAGGGCGAAAGCCTAAAGGCCTATAGGAGGGTCATAAGGCAAGCCACTTATAATAATTGTTATTGCGAAAAGTTCGCAGGGCGATAAAGCAATCCCGTATTCTCCGCTGTCATTGCGAGAAGCCCAGCCGGGCGACGAAGCAATCCCGCGGCAATACGCGACAAGTAACGGGATTGCCGCGTTCGCCTCGCGGCTCACTCGCAATGACATAATAAAGGTTTACCCTGTTAAATAATTTTTAAATTTTTGGCAAGGTCGGACAAAATAAAATTATTTACAGAGTAAAAAAATTTAAAAATTTAAAATTAATTTTATGAAAAAAGTATTAATTAGTTTGTCAATTATCGGCGTCGTGGCGGCCATTGTTATCGGCGCCACCACTGCTTATTTCAGCGACACTGAAACTTCAACCGGCAATACTTTTACCGCCGGCGCGATTGATTTAAAGATTGATTTTGACGGCTACCTCAATAAAATAGCAGATGGAACACCTAATGCGGGCACTTGGGATGAAAAGGATTTAGTAGTAGGAACCGATAAATTCTTCTATTTCACCGATTTGAAGCCGGGAGATTTTGGCGAAGGAACAATCAGTTTGCATGTTTATGACAATGACGCTTGGGGAAAAATGGTGATCGAAAGTGTTGTTGATGCTGGCAATACCTGCGTTGACCCAGAAACAGAAGTGCAAGCCGATGTAGATTGTTGGAAAAGACCAGTTAACACGCCTGAGACAGATGGTGAACTTCGAGAAAATCTTACTTTCTCAGCATGTCTTGACCAAGGAACAATTCCTGGATTTCAATGTCCAGCTAACCAGCCGAAATGTCCCGCAGACCCGACAGAAGGCGACAATATTTGTCAGACAGATGAGCCAGTTATGATTACTCCGGGAACAATTGATTTAGCTGGTGAAACTCATGAATTCTGGGGCGCATTGGCAGCTTATCGCGCTTCCATCGAATCGCAGTGTGCAAACAGTGATCCTGACGGAGATGGACATGCCAATTACGGAATTTGTCAAGGAATTGCGCGAGACGGCCGTTTAGTTGGCAGCACTAGTTATCAGCTTGCTGTTATGTGGAATCTTCCATACGCAACAGGCAATGAGGCGCAGAGCGACACTCTTCAAGCCACGATTAAGTTCCAAGCAGTTCAGCACAGAAATAATCTTAACCACGACTTCTAAATTCACGAATTGGAGGGCATTAAAACCGCGGGGAAATCTAATAATTTAATTTTTTTC
This sequence comes from Parcubacteria group bacterium Athens0714_12, assembly GCA_007378955.1. Taxonomy (GTDB): domain Bacteria; phylum Patescibacteriota; class Patescibacteriia; order UBA2591; family VMGY01; genus VMGY01. The sequence goes on from VMGY01000017.1 coordinate 1,566, forward strand.
CCCGCGGGTAAAAAAAGCCTATGAAAAAAATACTTTTAAGTTTAAGCATTATCGCGTTAGTGGCAATTGTTGTGGTCGGCGCGACAACTGCTTTCTTTACTGACACCGAAACTTCCACGGGCAATACTTTCACTGCTGGAACTATTGATTTAAAGATTGATTATCAATGTGGCGATAATTGCACTTATCCGCTAGACGATCTTGAAGATGTTAATTTCTTCAACAAATGCGATATAAAACCGGGCGATAAAGGAGAAGTGACAATTAGCTGGCACGTCACAAGCAATGAAGCTTGGGGCAGATTAAGAATGGCTAATATTAAAGATTATGAATACAAATGCACAGAACCGGAAAGAGAATATCCCGATAATACTTGCGGCACTGATGATATTGGACTTGGACTTGGCGAAATGAGCCAATATCTGAAATTTAACATTTGGATGGATGAAGGAAGTGTTGAAGGTTGGCAATGTGGCACTGATCAAGGTGGATGCCCCACTGACCTAAAAGAAGGAAATAATAAATTTGACGTGGGTACATTTGACAGCATGATAACCGATGCTGATGGAGCATCAGTGGCTGAATTAGTAAGTGGAATTCCGCTTCCCGGAAAATTACAGCCAAATACCACTTATTATGTCGGATTTGAATGGGATCTTCCTTTTGCGACAACGGGAAATATCGTTCAGACCGATTCCCTAAAAGCCAGTATCATTATGGAAGTAGTCCAGAGCAGAAACAATCCGAATCCTTGGGATTAACCATTGCCATAAATAATTATTGAGGTTCAACCTCCATAATTATAGTTGTATAGTTAAAGTCTTTTAAGTCGCCTCAAAATAAAATTGGGGCGACTGATAAAGGTTTGAAACAGAAATATAAAGATAACTTGACTATACTTTAAATTGAATATAAAATAAGGTAAGATTTACTATTAATTTTACTTTTATGGCGGAAAAAATATATAAAAGAGCTATTTTTGATGAAGTTTCAAGGTATTTTTTAACTGACGATATTATTGTTTTGCATGGCGCGCGACAAGTGGGAAAAACGCACATTTTATATTTAGTTGAAAACTATTTAAAAAATAATAATCGCAAAGTTTATTATATTGATTTGGAAGATTCCCGCTTTGTAAAAATACTTGACGCGGGCGTTGATGAATTTATAAAGCATCTGGAAGAAGAAGGATTTGACATTGAAAATTTAGAAAAGCAAAATAAAATTTTTGTATTAATTGACGAGATTCAGTATTTAAAAAATCCTTCATCGTTTTTAAAATTAGCCGCGGATCATTGGAAAAACATCAAACTTATCGTTTCCGGATCGTCCAGTTTCGCGATTAAAAGCAAATTTAAAGATTCTTTGGTCGGCCGCGCGGTTAATTTTGAAATTTTTCCCTTGTCTTTTGCCGAATTTCTTGAATTTAAGGAATATAAAATTACCGCGGAGCTGTTAAAAGAAAGAAAATTGACGGGAAAAAAATATGACGAAATAAAAGCGTTGTTTAAAGAATATGTTCTTTATGGCGGATATCCCAAAATTGTTTTGACCGGCGACTTGGAACTTAAAGAAAAATACCTCCAGCAGATTATTGATACTTATATCAAAAAAGACATCGGGGATCTGGCCAATATAAAAGAAATAGGCAAATTTAATAAATTAGTGGAAACTTTGTCTTCGCAAAGCGGCCGATTGCTGGATGTCGCGGAGCTTGCCAACACATGCCGCCTTGCCAAGCCAACCGTTGAAAATTATTTGTTTATTCTTGAAAACACTTATATCATAAAACTGCTCAGGCCGTATTACAAAAATATCCGCTCCGAATTATTTAAGACGCCTAAAATATTCTTTTACGATAGCGGCATAATGCAAATGCTTTGGCTGAAACAGCTGCAAAAAGAAATTCTTGGCGGAGTTTTTGAAACCGCTATTTTCAGCGAGCTGGTTAAAAAATACGGAAAAGACGATTTGTTTTATTGGCGCACCGCCGATAAAAAAGAGATAGATTTTATCGTGAAAAAAGGAAACGAAATTTTGCCCATAGAAGCAAAATTAAGCTTTAGGCATTTTAATAAGACAGCGGTTTCGTATTTTTGCGATAAATATAAAATTAGCGGCTATAAAGTCGCGGCTATTGAAGGCGAGCTTACCGACGCCAGCTTTCATTATCCATGGTCGCTTTAATCGGTGCCAGGCACCTAAAAGAAGGCACCTAAAAGAGATGGCTGATAAAGGTTTTAAAAAAAAATTAAAATTTAAATATCAAAAATCGAAATGAATAAAAAAAGTCTAATCAGTTTAAGTGTCATTGCGGCAGTGGCGACTATGGTAGTCGGCGCTACCACCGCTTATTTTAAGAAAAGTTGAAATTTTTTACTCTCACTCATCTGGTTGGTAGCGTGATGGGCGGGAGGATAAAGGTTTTAAAAATAGTGTCATTGCGAGCGAGGTTGCCAGTAGGCAGCCGAGCGCGGCAATCCCGATGAGGACGCAAGAAACACGGGATTGCCGCGTCGCTCCTTCCAGTCGCTCCTCGCAATGACAACTTGAAATAAAATAATTTATGAAAATATTTAAAGTAATTTATTTCGCTTTTTTGGTCTGTCTATCAGTGATTGCTTTGTTTTTGATTATTTCCGTTATTCCAATTACCGGCAATTTTAAAACAATGGTGGTGCTTTCCGGCTCAATGCAACCGGTAATAAAAATGGGCAGTGTGGTAGTGGTCAAGCCGGTAAATGATTATAAAATTGGAGATATAATTACTTTCGGTCTGATGAGTAAAACCAAAACGCCCACCACACACCGAATTTTTGATATTAAAGTAAATGCTGGCACGCCGGTTTACATTACCAAAGGAGATGCCAATAACGCGCCTGACACGCGCGAAGTGAGCCAAAAAGAAATTATCGGCAAAGTTTTATTTTCCATTCCCTATCTCGGCTACGCGGTGGAATCGGCGCGGCAACCAATCGGCTTTGCCCTGATTATCATTATTCCGGCATTTATTATTATTTATGACCAATTCAGAAAAATAAAGGAAGAAATTATTAAAATGCGAAAGAAAAAGAAAGAGGAAAAAATTCCAGAATCCCCGGAGAGCGGGTCTCTGTAGGTTCTAAATTGACAGATAAAAAACAGAAGTATAAAATAAAGGTAAGAGAAATTCTTACTTTTAGGCTAAATTTATGGATAATTCTTTATTAAAACTTTATACCTCGCCAAAAACAATTCTAACCACAAAAGATATAGCTTTTTTATGGCAAGAAAAAGATAAAAATAATTTAAAATCAAAAATTTCTTATTATGTGAAAAGGGGGAATTTACACAGATTAAGAAGAGGTATATTTTGTAAAGATAAAGAATTTAATCCAAAAGAATTAGCCACCAGCATTTACATCCCAGCTTATATCAGTTATGAAACGGCATTGCGCGAAGAAGGCGTTATTTTCCAACAGCATAATGCGCTCTTTGTCGCCAGTTATTTATCGCGAGAATTAAAATGCGGGAAATACAAGCTCATATTCAGAAAACTAAAAGGCGAGGTTTTGGTTAATAATCAGGGCATTATTAATAAAGATGGCTATAGCCAGGCCAGCAAAGAGCGCGCGTTTCTTGATATGATTTATTTATTTAAAGATTATCATTTTGATAATTTAAGAAGTATTGACTGGAGTAAGTGCGGCCAATTGGCAAAAATTTACAAAAACAAGCAATTGGAAATTAGATTAAAAAAATATTATAAACATGCCGGGTATGCTCAATAAAGAAAAACACCAATTATTAATGACGCAAATTTTAAAGGAAATTTACAGTGATATTGAAATTTCGTCATCGTTTGGGTTTAAAGGCGGAACTTGCGCTTACTTTTTCTATAACCTCCCTAGATTTTCTGTTGATTTGGATTTTGATTTAATTGAACCAAATCAGGCAAATAAGCAATTAATTTTTAATAAAATAGAAAATATTTTAAAAAAATTCGGGATAATCAAAGAAAAACAAATTAAAAAATGGACAATATTTTTTCTTTTATCTTATGGCGATGAAGACCATAATATTAAAATAGAAATTTCCACCCGTAAAAATAATAATAAATACGAGCAAAAAGAATATCTTGGTATTTCAATGCTTAGCGCGAAAAAAGAAACTCTTTTCGCGAATAAATTAGCGGCGCTGACAGAACGAAAAAGTATGGCAATGAGAGATGTTTATGATGTTTATTGCTTTGCTAAAAACAGGTGGGATGCGGATGAAGAAGTTATTCGGTTTTGGACAGGCAAAAATATAAAAGAGCAGCTAAAAAAGAGCATTGAGACAGTTGAAAAAATTAATAACCGAGACATCTTGCAGGGTTTAGGCGAGATTTTGAATGAAAAAGATAAAAATTGGGCAAAGAAAAATTTACAACAAGAAACTTTATTTTTATTAAAAAATTATTTGTCAGTTAAATAAATAATTTCAAAAAAATGAAAGTAATTTCATTATATAATTCATATTTTTAAAAAGGAGGGTTTATGAATAAAAAAAATATTTTTCTGGCATTTGGAATTTTACTGATAGTGATTGTTGCGGTGGCGATATTGATTTTAAATTTTTTCAGTGATGAGCAGAGGAGCGATTCGTTTTTAAGCAGTTTAAAAGGAGAAATTGTTTTTACTAGACGCGACGGGTTGTATCTGAACATCTACAAAATCAACGCTGACGGGACGGGAGAGAAGATGCTTTACCATCACGAAAATAAAGTAAATTCAAATGCTTCTTTCCCTTTTTGGTCGGAAAACGGATCCGAAATTTATTTTGCGGCAATGAAAGATAGAGAATGGGTAAAATTTGTGATGGATGCTGACGGAAAAAATGTTAGAGCAACAGAAGAAAAAGATCCTTATCAAATAAGCCGTGAATCGCGAGAAAAAGATATTATCGTTAAAGAAGGAAGTATTTATATTTTAAATAAAAAAGGTGAAGAAATTTTAATTCGACTACATAAAGATTACGATTTTTATCTTAATCCTGGGCCCGAAGAATGTTCATGGAGCCCGGATAAATACAATAATTAACAAAGAAGGGACAAAAACAGCAAAGATTACAAAGGGTGGGAGGGCGAATTGGAAATATTAACCCCTGTTAAATAATTTGCTTCGCAAATTAAAATTAAAAATTTTATTTAACGGGGTAAATCGTAAATTATTACGAATTTTCACTAATTATTATAAATTTTAAAATGGAACAAAAAATTGAAAGTCAAAATTTAAAAAAGGTTTTCCCGGCCATAAAATTCATTGCGTATTTAATGATATCGCTCGGCGGTTTTGGCGTTCTTTTTTGGTTAACATTAGCCAAAAGTACATTTTTTTATACAGGCCAAGAAAAAGGAGAAATGTATCTTATATTTATTCTTTATGGATCTATTATACTCATAATAAGTTTATTATGTCTTTTGTCCGGTTTCTCGTTTTTAAAAAGAAAAAAGTATACGGGGTTATTCACAATAATTTGGTTATCTCCGGTAATACTATTATTTATTTGGCCACCAACAAGGAGTATAATTGAATTTATTTACCCTCTATTAATTTCTATTAGTTTGCAGACCATTATATTTTTAATCTTCATTTTTATGCCTATTGGCTTTTTATTATATTTTCTTTTATTAAATAGAAAAAAACATTCTGATCACAAATAAAAATATGTTTAGAAAAATCATTTTTATCACAATTTTTGTCTTGCTGTTGATAGGCGCTATCGTAGGAGTTTTTCTTTTTGGAAAATTTACTTATCAGGACGAGGAGACTAAATTTCGCAAGAGTTTGAAGGGCGAAATTGTTTTTACCAGACGGGATGGCTTGTATTTGAACATTTACAAAATCAACGCGAATGGAACGGGAGAGAAAATGCTTTATCATCATAATATAGATGAACCGAATCTGAATAGTTTTTTACCAGAATGGTCTGATGATGGATTAAATATTTATTTTACGGCAATGAAAAATAAAGAATGGAAAAAATTTGAAATAGATATTAATGGAAACAATATTCAATTTCTTAAACAAGGAACAAAATTTAAATTAGGGTTAACAAACCAAGACACGAGAGAAAAGGATATAATTATGGATTTAGGTAGTATTTCTTATCTTAATGAAAAAGGAGAAAAAAATTTAGTTCTATCGCATAAAAATTTTGATCCAGATCTCAATCCCGGCCCCGAAGAAGTGTCATGGAGTCCTGATAAAAAGTATATAATTTTTGAATTAGATGGATATATCACCATCATCAATAAAGAAGGATCAAAAATGGTAAAGATTGTAGAGGGTATGGAGCCAGACTGGAAATATTAAGCGCGATACTAATATCTCGACAGGCTCGATACAGGCATACTAATACACCCCGTTAAATCCTGCTTCACAGGAACTCGCCTTAGCGAGTTATTTAACAGGGTAAATACGAATTATACTAATAAAATGAAACGGATAAAATATAATAAAAAAAATCAAATACAAAATAAGGCGAAAAAAATAATCGCCCCTGTTTTAATATTTTTACTAATCGGCTTACCTCTTAAGCCATTATTAGCTAATGGAGAAGAAATCGTTAATATCGGCGTAAACACGGTTTTAACTGCGGATATAAACGGTAGAGTGGTGATTACCGCTAATAATATTACTTTGGACTGCAATGGCTATAAAATTATTGGCACTAGTGATGGCGATGAAGATGAAGATGGCTATAATGATGGCAATGGTATTTATCTGTATAGTAAAAATAATGTAACTGTTAAAAATTGCGTTATTGAAAATTTTGAAACAGGAATTTATTCAATTTCTTCTTCTAGTAATACTTATAAAGAAAATAATATTTTGTCCAATTTATACGAGGGCATTTTTTTGTCTAATTCAAATAATAATTCTTTTATTGGGAATGATATTTCTAATAATCGATACAATGGCATTCAATTAAGCGATTCCAATTATAATAACATTAATAATAATAAAATTTCCTATAATTCTTTTAATTCTTTAGGTGTGGGCATTTCTTTGTTCAATTCCTCTCATAATAATATTTTTGAAAATAATATCTCCAAAAATGAATATGGTGTTAACATTCTTTATGTAGATGCTTATTCAAAAAATTTAGTTTATCATAATAATTTCATCGGTAATACATTTCAAGCTTGGATTTATCCCAATGATCGTAATGATTTATTTGATAATGGTTATCCTGACGGCGGAAATTATTGGAGCGATTATGCCGGAATAGATTTACAAAAAGGAGAAAATCAAAATGAAAATGGAAGCGATGGAATTGGAGATATACCATATATTTTTCCTGAAGGAAATACTGATCCTTACATTGGCGGACAAGATAAATACCCTTTTATGGAAGAAAATGGTTGGCAGGAAGATGTGCCAGAATGGCGGAAAGATATTCAACCAGGCGATATTTTATATGACGCTGGCGCTTTGCCTATTAAACGCAGGGGTATTATTCTATATTCCATCGGGCATATTGGAATGTATGTAGGGGACGTAGAAATAGATGGGGAAATATTTCATAATCAAGTGGTGGAAGCTAATAAAAAAACAGAAGATGGCAGAAGAGGCGTTCAATATCGCAATATTGAAACATGGGATTATCCAAAAAGAAAACTTGTCTATTTACTTCGGGTTAATGCTTCTAATGAAAAAAAAGAAAATGTTGTTACCTTTACGAAAGAACAAATAAAAAAACCCTATAAATTCCCTTGGCTTACAAAAGATCCTGATCCCGACTCTCCTTCTTGGTATTGCAGCGAACTTGTTTGGGCGGCTTATTATAACCAAAGGATAAATTTAGAAGAGGGAGAAGAACCATTTGACAATCCAGTGGCGCCTTCTGAAATTTATAATGACACAGATACTTTGGTAGTAGCCGACCATCTTAATTATTTGGCATATTACGCAGAAGAATATTTAAAATCAATAATTTTTCAAATTTTTTCCCCGGTGAATGTGGAAATCACTAACCCGGACGGCAATGTGATTAGCAAAGAAATAGATGATATTGACGACGCGGTTTATATTATTGATGATTTAGATGACGACGGAGATTATGAGGATACAATTGGAATTGAAACAAGAAAAATGGGAACTTATACAATAAGAATTACGCCTAAAGTCGGAGCCGACCCCGACGATACTTATACCCTAAAAGTCATTGCCGGCGACGCGGAAATAATTTGGGCTGATTTGTCAATTGGCGAACTTATAGAAAGCGGCTTCAAAATTTTTACTATTTATTCCAATCCTAATGATATCAACGGCGAGCCGGTAGACAAAAACACTCCTCAATGCTTTCACGACGAAGAGACTTCTTCGGAAAATCTTTTTTCCGCCGGTATTTTGGATTTTTCTTTAAATTCTCCTCGCAATTTTTTTCCTACCACAACGCCTACTACTACCAGCAGCCGAGATATTAATATCGCCAATGACGGCAATTTAGGGTTTCAATATACAGTCACCACTACTAATGCCACAGACACGCTTTGTGAACACTTGAATTTAACTGCCAATTTGGACGGCAATCCTGTTTATGAAGGACCTTTGGCGAGTTTTAATTATAATGCCGGCGAATTTTCAAATTCTACTAATGCTTGGCAATTTACAGCGACATTAAATGATAATGACCCTGCTTTGCAAAACCAAACTTGTAATTTTGATTTTGTTTTTGACGGCAGCCAAATCAGCGGCGCGGGATTTTCTGATGAAGAAATTATTTCTAATACTGTGGATAGTGGCAGTTGGGCAATCACTCCGCCAACCCCGCCGGAACCAGGCGATGTAATTATCAATGAAGTTATGTGGATGGGGAGCAAAGATATAGATAAACCAGTAAAAGATGGTCCAAAAGATCAATGGGTTGAATTAAAAAACGTTTCTGGCAGAGATTTACATTTGAAAGGATTATACCTTACCTACAAGAGTAATGCCAGCAATGAAAATAAATTAGCCGAAATAAATAATAACCGATTAGTAAGGGCTGGTGAATATTATCTCATAACTTATTATACTAAAGATAATTCGGCAATTAATGTCAGTCCCGATCAAAACATAGACAAAAATTTTGACTATGGTAAATTTCAAATCAAGCTTTATACTGATAATACAAAATTAGTTTTAATTGATACTGCTGGCGATGGAATTGGCGAACCGGCAAAGGGCGATAAAAATAATTTTTATTCTATGGAAAGAAATGATATACCTGGAAATGGGACTGATTATAATAATTGGCATAGTTGTTTAGATCCAAATTCCACTGCTCTTTATTGGGATACTGGAAGAACAGAACAAGGCACGCCAGGGTATTACAATCTTTCCGCGAACGACCCTTCGGCTGATGATTATCAGGATGACACTCTCCCTGTCATTGCGAGCGAGCCGCGAGGCGAGCGTGGCAATCCCGATGGGGACGCGATAGATGACGCGATAGACGACGGGATTGCTTCAGTCGCTCCACTCCCTCGCAATGACACTTTTGAGGTTGTCGCAGATGAAGCAATACGAGACGAAGAAGAAATAATTTTAGAAGAAGATGAAACAGAAATAATAATGGAAGGGGATGTAATGATTGGCGAGCCGGAGGAAGTGGATGAGCCAAAAAATTTGGAATCCGGTAATGATGATGATTTAAATAATTTAAATGAGCAACCAAATGAATAATAAAAAAATAACAATTTATTTCGGTTTAACAACCTTTATTTTAGGAGCAATATTTTTATTGAACGCGAAAGCGGTTCAGGCACAAGTCCAGAATCCGGATGATTTAATTATTATTTTTACTCCAAATCCTTTATTTGACGAAGCTAATTTTTTGCCGGGAAACACTGTCAGCGGTTTTGCGGAAGTAAAAAATAAAAGCAATGCCCAACAGCGAATAATCACTGAAGCGATTAATATTGACGACCTTGATAATTTAGCCGAAGTTTTTGATTTAAAAATTAAAGATACCGGGACTACATATTTTGACGGAACGCTGGCTAAATTTTTTGATACTATAGAAGTCCCATTATCTATTTTAGGCATTAACGCCTCTACTACTTATGAATTTTTAATAACTTTTCAGCCAGGAACTGAAGATAAAAAGTATCAAGGCAAAACATTGAAAAATTTTGATATTATGATTGGTTTTAGCGGAACAGAAGGCGGCGGGCCGTTAACTTACGCTTGTAATGACGGAGTTGATAATGATGGCGATACATTGATTGATATGGCCGACCCAGGATGTGCTTCTCCCACTGATGGCGATGAAACAGATGCCGCTCCCCCGGGCGGCACAGGTGGCGGAGGCAGTGGCGGCGGTCCGCCTCGCGGTTTGATTATTCTTAATGAAACAGCCACCACTACCATTACCAATGCGACCATAACTTGGATGACTTCCCACGCGGCTACCAGCCAAGTAATTTATTCTGAAACACAAGGAACTTTTGACTTAAGCCAGGGTCCGCCAAAATATGGCTATGATAATACCAAAGAAGGGGATGATGTATTTGGCAATGGAAAAGGCACTGGCCACCAAGTTACTCTTAAAGGGCTCACTCCGGAGACAACATATTATTTCCGTTGTGTTTCGCATGGCTCCCCGTTGGCAACAAGCTATGAAGGAACTTTTACCACTAAAGAGCCGCTACACGGATATACGCCTCCGGGATTACCCGGCGCGCCAGGAGAAACTCCGTCCGGAGCGCCGCAAGGCCTATGGTTGCCTGATTACGCGGGGCCAAGCGGCTTGTTACCTATCCCGGAACCCGGAACTCCGGGTATTCCTGCCGGAGAATTAGCTTACGCGCCTTCTGGCAGAGCTCCAATTCCCGCTTCAGGCGTTATTCCTGAAATTGGCGAGGAAGTTTCAGAAGGAGAAATTACGCCTGAAGAAGGCGAGGAAGAGTCAGAAATAGGATTAACGGGTAATGAGTTTAAAACAGGCTTTATGGCCGGAGCGATTTTACCAGCTTTAAGATTTATGAGCCGGCCGGTTTTTTGGGCATTACTGCTTTTCGCCTTGCTTGTTTTATATTTCCTGCTTTATAAAAAGAAAAAGAAAAAAGACGATTCTGATTACAAAAATTAAAATTTCAAAAAAACTTTAAAAAAAGGAGGCAAAGATGATTGGGAAAATTGTAGAAATTATAGCGCTGACCTTGCTTGTCAATGGCGCGGTAATATTGATTGCTTTATCACTAATCTATATTATCTACACTTATTTTCTTAAATGCTGGTTGAGGTTTTGGCGTGGAAATATAAATTTTTGGCAAAATTGGCGCGTATAAAGAAAGCGTTGGCTTTAATAAAGCCGGCGCTTATTTTTAAAATTCTTTTTAAAAATTTGATTTTAAGTTATAATGTTATTTAGTTGCCAGTTGTGGGTTATAAGTTATTAGTTATAAGTTATTCTATGGATATCGCTATTTTATTTTTAGTTTTTATTTCCGCGTGGATACCAAGTTTTTTTTGGCTTTGGATTTATAGGCTGCAAGACAGGGAACAGCCGGAGCCCCGCTCTATAATTACCAAGCTTTTTTTAGCCGGCGTGTTTGTTACTATTCCGGCCCTTTTTTTGGAAGTTATTTTTATCCCGGCTGAACTTTACCAAACTAAATTTTTATTTGGCATTTTAACCATGGTAATCATTACCGCCGTTGCGGAGGAATTTTTGAAATTTTACGTGACTAAAATAATTGTTTGGAAAATCAAAGCTTTTGACCAAGTTATTGACGGAGTTATTTATTCTATTTCCGCGGCAACGGGATTTGCTTTAGTGGAGAATTTTTTTTATTTTCTGCCTTTTGTTTTTTCCAGCCAAGCTTTTTCCAAATTTGTTTTAGCGCTTCCTTTCCAAGAAATCCAAGGCGATTTTTGGCTGGCCTTTTCGCTTGTTTTTCTTTCCCGTTTTCTTTTCACGACTTTAATGCATACCCTTGCTTCGGGGGTAATGGGGCTTTATTTGGGCAAAGCAAAATTTGATTCAAAAAATTCTTCTAAATTAATCGCTAAAGGATTGCTTTGGGCGGTTGCTTTTCATGCTTTATTTAATTTTTTCGCTCTGACTAATCAAGTTTATTCCACTTTTTTCATCACGATTATTTTTGCTTGTTATTTTTTTCCTTTTATCAGAAAAAAAGACAATCTTAAAGTTAGGCCATTAAGAAATGATGCCCTTGTAGAATGCGCGGCAAGACAAGACTAAAAAATAAAATTTATTTAGGGCTTGACTTATTTTTACGGCAAGGTTATTATTTTTAATAATCAATTTTAACTAAAAAATAAATGCCTGAAAAAATTTATCTTAGCAGGGAGAGTTTAGAAAAAACAAAAAATCAGCTGGAAGAGTTGAAGACAACTAAGCGCAGAAAAATCGCCGAAAGAATTCAATCAGCCAAAGATTTAGGGGATTTATCGGAAAATGCCGAATATGCGGCGGCTAAAAATGAGCAAGCTTTTAATGAAGGGAAGATTATAGAATTAGAAAACATTTTAAAAAACGTAGTTCTTGTTGAAGCTAAAAAGCAAGCGGACAAGATAGATATCGGTTCGGAGATAATAGTCAAAATCAATGAAAAAAATGACCAGAAATATGTTATTGTGGGTGATAACGACACCGACCCCCTTCAAGGCAAGATTTCTTATCGTTCCCCTTTGGGCCAGGCGTTTTTAGGAAAAAGAGCGGGCGATGGCGGACAAGTAAGAGTTCCAAAAGGATTGATGAAATTTAAAATTATCAACATCTCATAAAAGCAAATAATATTATCTTAATAAATTTATCCCTTCAAGGGGATATTTTTTATTTTAATTGAAAATTAGCTATTGCATTGGTTGCTGAAATGACTTGACTTTTTTTAAAAAAGGGGGTAATTTAAGAACATAAAAAGGAGACTACTCACAGGGGTCAATTAGAACACTAATATTTTTTCATTCTGCAGCTTCACGGGCTGTTTTTTTTGTTTTCCGAAACTCGTTTAATTTTTCTTCAG
>VMGY01000018.1 GCA_007378955.1 Parcubacteria group bacterium Athens0714_12
TCGGCGTCAGAAAAAAAATTATCAAATTCTTTTTTAAGGTCGTAAATTTTTATTAAATATTTTTTGGAATCCAAATAATTGGCGATATTCTTGCCGGTAAAAAGAGAAATTTTTCTTTCATTAGAAAAACCTCCCATCACAATCGCGACTCTTAATTTTTTAGCCATCAAATAAAAATTATTTTGTTTTAATTTCCTCTAATCCGTTAAGGTATGGTTTTAATGCTTCCGGAATAATTATATTTCCCTCTTTGGTCTGATAATTTTCTAAAATGGCGATAATGATTCTGCCAACAGCGAAAGCCGTGCCATTAACCGTATGGACAAATTTGAGCTTGTTATCTTGAGCTTTAAAACGGATATTTAACCGCCGGGCCTGAAAATCAGTGCAATTGCTGGTGGAATGAGTTTCTCTGTATTGTTTTTGTCCAGGCATCCAAGTTTCTATGTCATATTTAGCCGCGGCCGGGTCGCCTAAATCAGCGCTGCATATATTTAAAACTTGGTAAGGAAGTTTTAAGGCTTGCATTAATTTTTCTTCTATAGACAGGAAAAAAAGATGCTCTTCTTTTGATTTTTCCGGAAAGCAAAAAGAAAACATTTCAATTTTATCAAATTGGTGGACTCTTAATATTCCTTTTGTGTCTTTGCCGGAGGCGCCCGCTTCCCTTCTGAAGCAAGTGGAAAAACCTAAATATCTTTTTGGCAATTCCTTCTCTGAAAGTATCTCATCGCCATACATTGGCCCGATGCTTTGCTCGGCAGTGCCTATTAAATATAATTCATCTTTTGGCAAATAATATACTTCGTCTCTGCCTCTTGCTAAATATCCCATTGCTTCCATTGGTTTTTCTCTTATTAAAACCGGGGGCAGAACCGGAATAAATCCTTCTTTTATCAGCAAATTATAAGCAAATTGAATGAGGGCGAATTCCAATAAAACAGCTTCATTTTTTAAATAAGAAAATCTGGTTCCGGATACTTTGGACGCTCTTTCAATGTCAATTAAATTTAATTTTTTATTTAATTCCAAATAATCTTTAACAGGAAAATCAAATTTAGTTTTCTCGCTATAATGTTTTAAGATTTCATTATCTTCTTCGCTTTTTCCCGCTTTTACTTCCGGTAAAGGCGGATTGGGTATTTGCAAAAAATCACTCTTCCATTCTTCGCTGATTTTTTCTAAATTTGTTTCAAAATTTTTAATTTTATCAACTAAAACACGCATTTCCTTGATTTTTTTGCTTTGCTCGCTCTTTTGCAAATTTGCTATTTCTTTTGATGTCTTATTTTGTTTTGCCTTCATTTTTTCTATTTTTTGCAGAAGAGTCCTTCTTTTTTCGTCTAATTTTAAGAATTTATCAATATCAAACTCCACTTGCTTGTCTTGGCAGGATTTTTTGAATTTTTGAGGATTTTCTCTTAATAATTTTAAGTCTATCATATATTAATATTATACCAAAAAGCGATAAAAAATAAAAGATGTTTTTTCTATATTGTCATTGCGAGGAGCGACCCGGCCTTTAGCCGCGAGCGAAGCGTGGAATGACGCGGCAATCCTGCGGGATAACAACGAGATTGCTTCGCCCGCTTTAGGCGGGCTCGCAATGACGCTTTGTACGCGATTGCTTTATTTTTTTAAATACTTTAAAATTAGATTATGGCGAACAACAAAATTAAAATTATAAAAATAAAAGATTTGGTTTGGATTGATATTGTTAACGCGGGAGAGAAAGAAATTAAATATTTGAAACAAGAATTTAATTTTCATCCTTTGGATTTGAAAGATTGCTTTCCTCCCCTGCAAAGGCCGAAATTAATCGTCCAGGAAAATTATATTTTTATGATTTTGCAATTTCCTTTTTATAATCGCGAAACTAAGGAAATTTTGCCTTCGGAAATAGATTTTTTTATCGGAAAAAATTTTATTATCACCCATCATCTGAATGAACTTATTTCTATAAAAGATTTTTTCCAGGATCTCCAAAAAAATAAAGAAGCTCAAAAAAAATATCTCTCTAATAATCCATCCATTATTTTATATGAAATCTTAAATAAACTTTTACTTTATTGCTTTCCCATGCTTAATCATATTAATTTAGATATTGATGTTGTAGAAAAGCAAATTTTTAACGGCCAAAATAAAAAAATAGTCAAAGAAATTTTAATCATCAGAAGGAATATCGTCAATTTCAGAAAAACGATGCAGCCCCATAAAAGCATTGTCAGAAAATTAATCGGCATCGCGCCACAATTTTTTTCTATCAGCAAGCTGAATATTTATTTTAATTACTTAGTGGAAAATACCAAAGAAATTTGGGACCATTTGGAAAATTATAAAGATTCCATTGACGCTTTGCATAATACCAATGAATCTTTAATTAATTTTAAAACTAATGAGATTATTAAAACTTTAACTATTTTTTCGGTTATTGTTTTCCCTCTCACTTTGCTGGCGGCTATCTTTGGCATGAACGCGATTAATATGCCCTTTATTAACCTTCCGTATGGTTTTTGGTATATTATTGGCATAATGCTGGTTGGCGGTATATTAATGTTTTGGGTCTTTAAAAATAAAAAATGGATGTAGATAAAATCCGAATTTAGAATTTATTTTATTTATGCTTAAACTCTATAATACTCTTACTCGCAAGAAACAAATTTTTAAACCACTAAAAAATAATTTGGTTAGAATATACAGCTGCGGTCCGACGGTTTATGATTATGACCATCTGGGCCATGCCTGGAGATATCTATCTGATGATATTTTAAGACGAGTATTGGAATATAACGGCTATAAAGTAAAGCATGTGATGAATATTACCGATGTCGGTCATTTGACTTCTGACAGCGATACCGGCGAGGATAAAATGGAAAAAACCGCGCAGGAACAGAAAAAAACCGCTCATGAAATCGCTGATTATTACACAAAAATATTTTTTGAACACCGAAAAAAAATGAAGATGCTCGTTCCGAATATTATTTGCAAAGCAAGCGGACACATTAAAGAAATGATTGATTTGATTAAAATTTTAGAAAAAAAAGGATACGCGTATAAAACTTCCGACGGCATTTATTTTAATGTCAAAAAATTTCCTAAATACGGCAAATTATCAGGCAATACTTTGGATAAATTAAAAGCCGGCGCGAGAATTGAAATAAATAAAGAAAAAAAACATCCCGCTGATTTCGCGCTCTGGAAATTCTCGCCAAAAAACAAAAAAAGGCAAATGGAATGGCTGTCTCCTTGGGGCATTGGTTTCCCCGGCTGGCACTTGGAATGTTCGGCAATGTCAATGAAATATTTGGGTTCAAGTTTTGATATTCATACTGGCGGCGAAGATAATATTTTTCCCCATCATGAATGCGAGATCGCTCAATCAGAAGCCGCCACCGGCAAAAAATTCGTTAATTTTTGGCTTCACGCCCGTTTTTTGACCATAGAAAACCAGAAAATGAGCAAATCTTTAAAAAATTTTTATCGCCTGGAAGATATAGAAAAAAAAGGTTTTGCGCCAATGGCTTTAAGATATTTATTTTTGACTTCGCATTATTCTTCTAAAATGAATTTTACCTGGCAGGGATTGGAAGCCAGTCAGAACGTTTTAAATAAACTTTATGAAGCAATGGCTGATTATAAAAAAGCAAAAAGAATTTGCTTTGAATCTGAAAAAAAATTTCCCCGCGCCAAAATTATGGAAAATAAATTTTTTGAAGCTGTTAATGACGACTTAAACACGCCAAAAGCATTAGGGATTGTCTGGAATTTAATTAAATCCGATTGCCCTGATTCAATTAAAAAATCCTGCTTGTTAAAATTTGATAAAATTTTAGGATTAGGGTTGGATAAAATTAAACCGCGAAAAATAAAAATTTCCGCGCCTATAAAAAAACTCCTTCAAGAAAGAGAAAAAGCCAGAAAAGAAAAAAATTGGCAAAAATCCGATGAAATAAGAAATAATTTAAAAGAAAATGGTTATCTCGTGGAAGATTCTCTTCAAGGGCAAAAAATTTCAAAAATAAAAAAATTATTTTAAATTATTAATCTTAACTTTAAAATTATGAAAATCATTAAAACAAAACAAAAATTAAACAAAGGATTTACTCTAATAGAACTTCTTATTGTGATCGCGGTTATCGGCTTAATTTCCGTTTTAGCGTTAGTGGCGGTAAAAAACGCCAAAGATAAAGCTAAAACAGCTAAACTTAAAGCTGATTTCAAACAGATTTATACTGCCGCGGACCAGGCGCGGGAAATTGGGGGAAAAGTGCTTAAAGATGTGACAGGTAGCGGTTGTAGTTGTTGCGCATGTATAAATCGAGGCAATTTAAGTATTTTACCTGATACCCACCAATGTATAATTAACTATAAAAACTGGCTTAATAGATTAAAACTTTCTACCAGTTTAAGAGACCCATGGGGTTCGCCTTATTTATTAGATGAAAATGAGTTGGAAGGAGGAAATTGCAATTACGATGGTTTATTTTCCGCCGGACCTGATAAAATCTGGGGAGCTGGCGATACTGATGGAATTATATATTCTCACGTGTCCACTATGTTAGGAATAAGAATCCCTTTTTATTACTGCCGGTAGTTTAAGTGCCATTGCGAACTTAGGCAATTTATAATCCGCGGGATTGCTTCGTCGTCGGACTTGAGTCCTCCTTCTCGCAATGACACTCTTTTGCGTTTCGTAATTCAAAGTAACTCATAATAATCTTACAAAAAAAAACCCGCGAATTGTTTCACCCGCGGGTTTTTAATATTTCACCCCCCTTCTTAACTCAATCTCACCGTAAAATAAATTTCTATCATTTGATGATTGATATTTTCTACCACTATTCCGGCGCCAAGATTACTAAAACTGGCAAACATTTTTTTATGGTCTTTATCTGATTGCAGAAGCATTCCCGCTATTTTTTTTAAACCATCTTTAATCCCTTCATCCGTGTGATAAGCGCAGTTAAAAACCACTAATTCCGCTTTTCCTTCTCTTCCTTCTTGTTCGGGTAATTCCCTTGGCGCGTAAAAATAAATATGCTGTTGATGCATTTTTTTGCTATTTTCTATTGCTTCTTCTTCCAGTTTTGAGTGACGATTAAATTTTTTTCCTAGTTGATTTTCTATTTCTTCAGCCACGATATTTACCAATGAATTCAACCAATCAAAGTAGCCCACTTTACACCCCCTTTTTTATTTTTAAAGAATGCTTTTTGATATAAATTATAAGTTGTTAGTTATGAGTTATTCTCACTTTCCCCCACTCCACAATTAAAGCGCTGGCAATAAAAATTGAAGAATAAGTGCCGATAAAAATTCCAAAAATCAAAGCTAAAGAAAAATATTTTATTGTTTCGCCGCCAAAAAAGTATAAAGCCAGCAAAACAAATTCAGTCGTCAAAGAGGTATTAATGCAACGGCTTAAATTTTGATTGACGCTTTCATTAATGGTTTCTTCAAATTTTTCATTCCTCTGTCTAAGCAAATTTTCTCTTATTCTGTCATAAAGAACAATCGTATCATTCACTGAATATCCTAAAATAGTCAATAAAGCCACTAAAATTGTTGAATCTACCTCTGCGCCAAAAAAATGGCCAAGCAAAGAAAACAATCCAAGAGTAATTAAAATATCATGGACTAAGGCGATAATCGCGCCTAATCCGTATTTCCAAGAAGCGACAGGTTTGGAAACTTTTCTAAAAGCCCAGCCAATATAAATTATAATGCCTAAATTGACCAAAATAATCGCCCATAACGCCTTTTTTTTCAATTCTCTGCCAATACTCGGGCCGATTGTTTCGTATCTATTTTCTTCTATGCTCGGTTTAACTTCATCGGAAGAAGCCGGAATAACCGCCATTTTAAATTCATTCAAAAATCTTTGATGGGTATCTTCGTCTATATTTTTAAATTTTAAAATTACAGCCGATGTTCCGGTTTCCTGAACAATAACTTCGCCTAAAATATTAGTTGCTTTTTCTCTGATTATCCTTACCTCCGGCCTGGCCATATTTTTAAATTCCAATTCCATTAACGCGCCGCCGGTGAAATCTATTCCTAATTTCAAACCCCAAAAACTCAAACTTAAAATACTGACAAGGCAAAGTATTCCCGAAAAAACAAAGAAAAATTTTCTTTTTTGAATTATTTTAAACATAAATTATCTCCACAACCACTTTATTTTTTCCAATTTTTTAAAAGCGAATAAATGCAAAAAAGCTCTGGTTACCGTGATTGCCGTGAACATACTGATTAAAATACCAATTCCTAAGGTCAACCCGAATCCTTTAATGGATGAGGTGGTAAATTGATACAAAACAAAACAAGCGATTAAGGTTGTGATATTGGCGTCCTTGATGGAACTCCACGCTCTTTTAAATCCTTCTTCAATCGCCAAACCCAATGGCTTGCCTTCTTTTAATTCTTCTTTTAATCTTTCAAAAATCAAAACATTGGCATCCACGGCCATGCCGATGGATAAAAGAAAGCCGGCGATGCCAGCTAAAGTCATGGTAACCGGAATTAATTTATAAATAGCTAAAACTATCAGCCCATAAATACCCAAAGCGATAACTGATATTAAGCCCGGCAAACGATAATAAAAAAGCATAAATAAAGCGATAAGAATAATCCCGATGATGCCGGCATTAATGCTTTTTTGAATTGAAATTTTTCCCAATGACGGACCGACATTTTCTTGATAAATTAAATTTATCGGCACCGGCAAAGCCCCGGCTTTTAAATTACGGACTAATTTTTTCGCTTCGTCAATAGTAAAATTTCCGGTAATGCGCGCTTTTCCGCCTTCAATCGCCTCTTGAACTCTTGGAATACTGATTGGCGCTCCGTCTAAAAATATCGCCACATTTTTATCTATGTTTCTTTTAGTAATTTCAGAAAATAATTTAGCTCCTTCTTCGTCAAATTCCAAACTTATTTCCGGCTCTCCAAATTGCCCTTCAAATTCCACGCTCGCCTTTTTTAAATTTTTGCCCGTCAAACCAGTGTAGACCCAAATATCTTCGGGAGTAATATAATCCGCTTCTGATTTAGTCTTAACTAAAATATGGCTGGCTTGTATTTCATCATCGCCTGATTCTGTTTTTCTTTCATCTGTTTTTTTAATAAGATGGTAGCCAAAAGAAGTTTTTACCAAATTCTTGGTTATTTCTTCTTTTTTTAAAGCAAAAGCCGCTTGCTCAAATTCCGGAACCATCGCTCCTTTACCAAACCAACCCAAATCGCCGCCATTAGTTTTTGAGGGACAATCAGAATATTGCTTTGCCAGTTCAGCGAAATCTTTACCGCTCAAAGCTTTGGCTAAAATAGTTTTAGCTTTTTGCTCCGCTTCCTGATTAAAGTTATTAACCTCTGTTTTTTGTTCAAGGGTTAATTCTTTTTGCGGCTCGGGATTTTCTTCCTTGAATTCTAATAAAGGCGTTTCCCCGATCATTTTAACCGCTTCTTTAATATCTTTGACGCCCGGCAGTTCCACGATTACTCGCCATTCCGAGCCTGATTTATTAACCTGAACTACCGGCTCATTTACGCCGCCAAAAACATTTTGTTCAATATTAATTCTTCTTTCAATCACATCTCTTATGCCATCTAAAGAAGAAGCGATATCCTTTTCCGGGACATTGGAAACATCCGCTTTATAAATCAAATGCGTTCCTCCCTGTAAATCCAAACCTAAATGAATTTTCTGGCTGGAAAACCATTCGCTGAAAGGAATAAAATCGGAAAC
>VMGY01000019.1 GCA_007378955.1 Parcubacteria group bacterium Athens0714_12
ATGTCGTTCAAATTTTCCTGAAAATCGTTCACTGATAAATAAATCTTTTCCTTTTCTCCTCTTTTGGCAAGCTGGCTGAATTCTTTCAATCTTTGGGCGGCAAAACTTGATTTAAGGGAAATTCTTCTTTCCGTATTCTGGATTAAATTTAAAGAAATTTTTTCATTGATTTTCTTATAATTATATAAAAAACTTCCCGGCAGACTGTCTTTCGCCAAAGCCAACCCCAAAGAATTAAGGCCGACAAAACTGATTAAAAATAAAGCTATCGCCACTGGCTGTAAAAGGCGATGATAAAAACCGAAAAAAACATTAATCAACGCAAAATCGCCGCCCGCGCCGCCACTGTTTTGCCCAATAAATAATCCAGCCTCTTCGGAGGCGGAAATAGAAGAAGATTCAAGTTGCCTAAAAAGGTTGTTTCTTAATCCTTCTTTCCATTCCCCTCGAGGCTGGATTGTTTTTGATAAATATGATAAATTTTTTAAAATTTCTTTTTGTGTCATGATACTATATAAGACGGGAAAAAAACGGTTTTGTTACAGTTTTTTAATCGTATGGCTTGCGTAAAATTTGTATATTTGATAATATACATTTGTCTACATCAGTGTAGACAAGTATTTTAAAAGTCTACATCAGTGTAGACATTATTCTAAATTATTATCAATCAATGTCTACACTAATGTAGACAAATAATATAAATAAATCATATGAATGAAAACATCATTCGCCTCAATCCAAGCCAGGCGGCCCAGCTTTTCGGCGTCAATGAAAGAACAATCAGAAGAGCGCTGAAACAACAGAAATTAAGATATATCGTGGTCAGAGGAAGGTATAAAATCAACTTTGAAAGCTTGGTGGAATGGTCGCAAAAAAACATCAGCCGCAAAGGCAAACTTAATCAGGAAGGAATCGGGCAGTATGTGGAAAGATGGAAAATAAAAAACAAACTTTTTTCTCCAAGCCCGGAAGCGGTAAAAAGCGATACGAATGATACTAATGAGCATACTAATAACCGTGAATTACAAAATACCTAAAATCAGTCTGTCATTGCGAGCGACTGTAAGGAGCGCGGCAATCCCGAGGGGAACGCGAAAGATTGCTTCCTGCCATCGCCTATTAGCCAAAAATAAATACTGCTTATAAAGATTCATTAATAATTCTTATTTAATCATATAAACTTTAATAGGCATTGGCGGACAGGTATATTAGCATCGATTTTTTATGTTTAAAAAAATTCGGGAACAATATTTAATTTCCAAAATAAAAAAAGGGGACAAGGAGGCCTTTTCTGAAATATATAATAATTATTTGGATAAAATTTATCGTTTTGTCTATTTTAAAGTTTCATCCAAGGAAATAGCGGAAGATTTAACAAGCGACACTTTTTTAAAAATTTTAAAATATATAATAAGCTCGGATAAACAAATAAATAATTTGCAAGCCTTTGTCTACCAAACGGCGAAAAATTTAATCACCGACCATTACCGCCAAGGCCATAATACGATTCCTTTGGAAAACGTGGAAAAAATCTTGTTGGATAATAAAAATCATCATTTGATAAATGATGATTTAAGGACTATTGAAAAAGCTTTATCCACTTTAAAAAATGAGTACAAGGAAATTATTACTCTCTGCCATCTGGACCAGCTTTCTATAAAAGAAGCTTCTCAAATCTTGCAAAAACCGGCGGGAACAGTCAGGGTAACTTTACACCGCGCCTTAAAAGCGTTGCGAGAAAAAATTAATAAGGAATAAATGTGGTTGCGCCCCCCCTTTTGTCATTGCGAGGAGGCAGCAGCCGACGCGGCAATCCCGTTGTCCGTCGCGTCCCCGCTTGTCATTGCGAGGAGTGAATAAAGCGATAGCGGAATGAGCGACCGCGGGGAGCGACGCGGCAATCCCGTTGTCTATCGCGTCCCCACCCTGTCATTGCGAGGAGGCAGCAGCCGACGCGGCAATCCCGTTGTCTAATCCCGTTGTCCATCGCGCCCCCCCTTTGTCATTGCGAGGAGCGGAACGCAGTGGAGCGACGCGGCAATCCCGTCCTCAAAACAATAATTCCTTAAATTCCGGATTAACATTTTTAATCAAATCAATCTTCTTTTTTCTTGACCCCGCTTTAATCTGCTTCTCTCTCATAATCGCCTCTTCCGGATTATTAAACTCTTCGCTATAAACTAATTTATTAATATTATACTTTTTGGTAAATCCGTCCGCCAATTTTTCTTTATGCTCATAAACTCTTCTGACGATATTATTAGTGATGCCGGTGTAAAAAACTGTGCCTCTCTGATTTGTTATTATGTAAATATGATATTTCTTTTTCATAATTGCTGTAAGCCTCGGGATTGCCGCGCTCCTTCCAGTCGCTCGCAATGACACTCTCTTGTTTGCCGTCGCGTCCCCACCCTGTCATTGCGAGGAGGCAGCAGCCGACGCGGCAATCCCGTTGTCTATCGCGTCCCCACCCTGTCATTGCGAGGAGCGACCGCGGGGAGCGACGAAGCAATCCCGTGGAATTATAACTTCAATTCTATAATCATTTCTTTCCCTAACCGCAAAACCGACAACTCCAATATATCTCCTTTTTTGTAATCCTGCATTAATTCCTGAAAGCTAATTTTGTGATTCACCGCGTCATTATTTATCTTTAAAATAATATCATCTTTTTCCAAGCCCGCTTTAATGGCGGGGCTGTCTTTGGCTAATTGATAAACTAAAACTCCCTTGCCATTCGCAAAGGCAACTTGACCGGCGTCACCCAAGCCAACCGAGGTTACGAAAGATAAATCAATATAATCTATTCCCAAATAAGGCCTTTCTATTTTTCCGTTTTTCAAAACCTGATTGATTAAATTTCTAAAATAATAAGAAGGAATTATTTGATTATCCTTGCCGACGATGCCGATAAATCCTTTGCTTAAATTAATCAGGGCCGAACCATAAAAATTATCATCCAATTCTTTGTCTAATAATAAAAATTCGCAAAATTTCTCCGCGCTTCTTATTAAATCAGTTTTTTCTTTTAACGGGCAATATTTGAGCTTGCTTAAAAAACTAATAAATAAATTGGCATTTTTGTCAAAAATTAAAATTTCTTGGCCTGAAGTAATGCCCTCTTTATCGCTTAAATTAACTACGGCTAAATCAGAAGCTGAAATTTTTAAAAAAACTACTCCGGTAAAATCGTCTTTAATTATTTTTTCCACCGGGTAAAGTTTATTATCTTCAGTTAAAATTGAATAATCTTTCTGAAAATTTGAAATTACCGCTTCGGTGGAAATTATCCATCCGTCATTGGTTAAAATAAATCCTGAACCTAAAATTTCTTTTTCTAAATAAATATTATCTGTCACTTTTTCGCTTTTTTTCTTGGTAAAAACTATTTTTACTATTTCCTTTTTTAACTCATTGACGGATTCTTCAATTAAAACATCCCGATTAACGGTAATTTTTTCTTGAGTCTTAATAGTAATTTCTCTTTTGGGCAGATATTTTTCTAAATTACCCGCGAAAGGGATGTTGATTGTCTTAGAAATTAAAAATAAAAGGCAACCAAAGAAGCCGGCTAATAAACCGGAAAATATGCTAATAATGATAATCAAAATTATGTTTATTTTTTGAGATTTCATATGAATTAGACATTTGCTCTTACCGCCATTGCGCGGTTAATAAAACTAACAAAAAAGCTATTCCCGCAACAATTAAATACTGTCTAATAGACTTTTTGTTTAAAATTTTTAAAATACAATATTTGCTTGATACCACCATTAAATAATAAATTAGCATTAAAATCAAGCTATTGACGTAAAAATTAGTCGGCAAAAAAGAAATAATCCAAAAAAATTCCGTTAAAATTAAAGTAATAATCAAAATATACAAAACATTTTCTTTGCTTAAAATTTTATTAACCCAAAAAAAATAAAAACTTAAAAATAAAGCGACAAAAAAGAAAAAAATTAAAAAGAGCCAAAAGGAAATATTAAGAAAAAAAATCAGGTTGTAAAAACTGGAGGAAAGAAAAAAAAGCGTTAATAAATTCAAATAACTAAAAAAACTTTCAATGGAATGAGTCTGATAAACATTGGGGCGGTATAAAAAATTAAAAATGCTTTCTAAAATTAAATAAAATAAAAAAACTATTGTTAAAATAAAAATATGTCTGAATAAATGGCTTGACAATAAAAAAATAGAGAATAAAAAAGCGGAAAAAATAAACAAAAAAGGCAGGCAAAAAAAATGCCAAAAATCTTTACCCTGCTTATCCGCTGAAGATAGGCCTTCTATCGGATGCTTGAACAAGCGCCAAAAAGAAAGAAAAACTATCATTAAAATGCCCGCGCCAAAAACTAAAATTAATCTTGGCTTAACAAAGCAAAGCTCCCAAAGCAATAAAATCAAAAAAGAACCGATAAAAGGAATTAATCTATTTAAGATAAACATAATAAAATTTCTAATTTTTAATCATTTCTCTTCTCCCGGAACCACATATTTTTTCCCGTTCCATCTGATAAAAAAGCCTTCTTCAAATTGGTCTTTAAAAACTAAAAAGAATGAATCATAATCATCATTGCCGAATTTTCTTAACTCCGCCCTGTCCGGCGAAAACCCGCTTTCTTTTTGATAAATTTTTTCTCCTTCAGTGTTAAAAATATAAAAAAACGCTTTTTTATCCAATGGTTTTTCCGTAATTATTAAAACTTCTTTTAACTCGTCTTTATTGGTGTCGCCTTCCAATAAATCAATTAGAATTTCATCCTCTGGAATTTTCCAATCAGCGGCTTTTTCATTTTGATTTTTGTTTTCAGCGCCTATTTCCCGATTTTTAATTTCTTCTTTTATATCCCCGGCTTTTTTTACCTCATAGCCCAAAAGGGCGATTAAAGCCAATAAAAAAATAGCCAAAATAAATTTTTTGTTTCTTGACTTTATAGCGGGTTTGCCAAACCTATTGTCCATATTTATATTCTATCAAATTTATAACAACCTTGTCGAACTTATTCGCCAAACAAAAAAAGCCCTTTCTGATTTTATGACAAAGGCTTTTATGTTAAATTTTAATCTTTTGTTATTTCTTTTTAATTCCCGCTTTTTTAATCCCTAAATAATTTTTAACATAGGTTGCTAACTTTCCTGAACATTTTTTGCATAAATCAAAATTAATATAATCATAACCATTTTTACTAAACCCGCTATTAAGACTGCCCCGCAACCATTTTTCATCGGCAGGAATTTTTTCCTCTTTAACTTTCCCGCATTTGTTGCATTTAATTATTTGCATATCATTGAAATATTAATTTAAAATTGTGGAAAAACCTCAATCTGTTTCAAAATTTGGACATCCTCTTCTTTTAGTAAATTTTTCTCTTGAAGAAGCCTGATAAGAAGATTGACTTTTCTATCCTCGTCTCGAAGCTTAAGAGTCAAATCTCCTTTAATACTTGCTACTCCTCTGTTTAAATCATCTTTGGTCGCCACAGTCGTCATATTGCTTTCTATTTTAGTTAATCGCTTATCAAGATTATCTAAAACAGGGACAATATTCTGCTCAATTACCTTGCAAACTTCCTCGCCGATTTTTATATTATTGGCTTTAATTTTCTCTTCTATCACTTCGCCGATTTTTATATTATTGGCTTTAATTTTCTCTTCTATCACTTCGCTGATTTTTATATTATTGGCTTCAATCACAACAGTAACCTCTTCTCGAAGTTTTTTGCTGTTAACTTCAGTATTTTCTTTTATTACTTCGCCGATTTTTATAAAATCTTGTTCTTCCAACATATAATATTATTTTACTCTTTAAAAAAGCGCTGTCAAATGATGTATCGCCCCCCCCCTTTGTCATTGCGAGGAGCGACCCCAAGGAGCGACGCGGCAATCCCGTTGTCTATCGCGTCCCCACCCTGTCATTGCGAGGAATCCCTTTCCCCCAGAATGACCTTTGATTTTTCATTTTTTTAGATAATTTTAATTTATTTGTTTCATCTTAGATACTGAAACAAGTTCAGCATGACAATGATTACTAATTATAAAATAACTCAAATTATAAACTGCTTGAAAAATTGGCAGATGCGAATAACAAGCCATGGCTAAAATAATTTAAATTTGCGTTTTCCTCTGTCATTCTGAGCGAAGCAAAGGATTCTATGGGTATAAAACGGGATTCTTCGCTTCGCTCAGAATGACAATCGTTAATAATAAAATCACAAAAAATCACCTGCGGACACAACGGATATAGTAGCTGAGACTCTTAGTATTGGAGTTCGTGTTGCCGTTGCCCAAGCCCACGTACCAAGCGTGGTTGGAATCCAAAGATTTCTCAGAAGACGACCAAAAGTTGCGGCCAGGCTCTAATAAATTATTAGCCGAGCCGTCAATATAGGCCTGCTGTAATTCTTTTTGAGTCGGCAGATACCAGTCATTATAACCGCCGAAATTAGCGGTGTTTAAAGCGTTGCAAAAGCCAATCGCATTGCTGCCGGTCGGCCTTGAGCCGTCCGCGGTAAGAGTAAAAACATTGTCAGTGGTGCTGGCTGTTCCAGCGACCGCGGAACAATCAGACCACCACAAGCCCGTGCGTTCGTCTCTTTTAACTTGGCCGCTGTCCAAATCCAAGTCCCCGCCCGAGCCAGCGTAATTTATCGCATCATAACCGGTGAATGGCGAGCCGGTCACTTCGGTCCAGGTCGCTTCCTCGCTGGTATATTCTCCAGTTTTGCCGCCTGAATTTACCCAATCGTCTTTGGTTTGATATTTTTGCAGAGCATAATTTATGCCTCCCTTTAAAATTACATTTTCCCTTAAAATAACATTTCTATTAAAAATAATGGCTGACTTAACCTTGTCAATATTTAAAAATACGGCTAAAAGTGTTACTAAAAGTAAAGAGGCGCAAATTGTTTTCTTTTTTAAATTCATATTATTTTAAGTTATTTTATAATTTTATTTATTTTGTCATCCTTCGCGCCACCGTCGCCACCCTGAACATCCCCGCTGTCATTGCGAGGGAGCCCGCCCTCGGGCGACCGCGGCAATCCCGTTTCCTGATTTTTTAACATCTCAATCTCCGTCTCCAACTGCTCAATCCTGTTCTCCAACTCCCTGTCCTTGTCAAACAAACGGACAATATAAAGCCAGAAGTTTTCAACTGCTTCCAAAACTTGGTTTAATCTTTGTCCCAAAGAAAGCTTTTATTTATAAACTTTATGAGAGCCAATATCTAAAAATAAAATTTCCTCACTGCTAAGAAAAATAAATATTATTCTATAAGAATAATCTACCCAAAATGCCCAACTGTCTTTATGCCTTCCGGAAAGTTTGTGCGTCTTCAATTGTGAATCAAAAGGATTATTGCGAAAAATTGTTTCTTTCTTTTTCGCTTTTTCCTTAATACTATTGGGAAGTTTTTTATAATTTTTTTGAAATTGAGGCGAAACCTTAATCCTCATATTAATCTAAATCAGCTAAAGATTTTATTCCTTTACAATTTCCTTTTTTATATTCTTCCAATCCTTTTTCAACTAATCTGTCTAATTTGCCCGCTGTTTTGCCTTTCAAATAATAATTTGGCGCTATTCTCTCGCATAATCTCTGATATTCTTTTAAATCTAAAATCACCACACCGCCTTTTTTGCGCACTGCGTCTTTTGAAATGACTATTGAATTTTTAGAAAATTTATTCATAAAATTGATATTTTTAAATTTTTTTGTCTTTGAATATATTTTATCCGATATTTTGGATTTGTCAAATACTGCGCGAGGAGTCCCCGGTCTTTAGCTGCGAGCGACTTGTCCTCCGCAATGACACTCTTTTTCAAGTTATCAAGGTTGAACCTTGACATTTTCCGTCTCCTTGTCATCCTGAACTTGTTTCATGCTCTGTATCTCCGCCTCAAGATATTCAATCCTGTTCTCCAACTCCCTGTCCTTGTCAAATAAACGGACAATATAAAGCCAGAGGTTTTCAACTGCTTCCAAAACTTGGTTTAATCTTTGTCCCAAAGAAAGCTTTTCATCTTTTAAATCATCTCTGCCAGTCGCCCAAGGCAAATGACTGTTTTTATCAACAAAATCTTTTGTTTCTTCAATAGATAATTGATTATAACCAGGATCGTCAAAAACATAATCAGGGCCAAGTAAAACATTGTCATCATAGACGGCTTGTGCGTTGATAGTGCCTTTTCCTTGCCCGCCGCCAGTCGGAGAACCGACGACTAATTGGTCGGAGACAGTCGCGTTGCCGATGAAATTAGAATTTCCCACAATCGTCAGCGTAGAAGTCGGAGCGCCCCAAGAAGAAGTCCCGATGATAACATTTCCCGTCGTGGTGGCGCTGCCTCTGATATCCGCCGAACCAGCGACGGATAAGGTTGAGGTGGGGTTGGTAAGACCGATGCCGATATAACCGGTATTAGATATTCTCATCGCTTCTAAAGAGTCGCCAATAGTAATTGTCGTTTCATCAATTTTCAAAAACTCCGTTCCTTCCCCCGCCGTAAAACTGCCGGTAGTAGTGGAATTGCCGGAATTATACAAATCCCCGCCAATCCAGATTTTACCGTGATTATTGGTGGGCTGGGTTGTTCCGATTACTAATCTGCCCGTGCTCGTGGCATTTCCTGTAATAGAATCAACGACAAATTTGGTATTGCCCGAACCATCTTGAATGACAAAAGCCGTGCTTGAGGCGATGTTCATTAACAAGCCGCCGGAAGCGGTAAAGCCGGACAAAAATGTTCCTGCTTGGGATTGGAGTTCAAAAAAATTAGCGGTTGGCGAAGTGCCTGAATGCGTTATCCTGATGCCAATAGTTGATTCATTGGTGGTGGAAGCGTGAAGCATTGCGCCTGGGGCCGTCGTCCCGATGCCGACGTTGTTCGCAATTGAAAGATAATCCCACCCTGAAATCTCAAATCCTTCGTTATCGGTGCTTCCTGTAAACTTGAGTTTACCCAAAGGCGTGGTCATCGTGCCAATCGTTCCCCAACTATTATCTATAGCTCCTCTGAAAGCAGCAGTTGCATTGGGTGAATAAGATAATTTTCCAAAATATATATTAGACTGGTCAGACATCCATATTTGAGTCGTCCCATCGCCACCATAATAATAAACTCGTTTTACCGTCCCAGCATCATTATTAACCTTAAATCCTATATTTGTATTACCAAAGAAAGATATAACACTCTTTGTAACGCTATTCCCAAAATCAGGAAACATAAGTGTCCCATTAACAGTAAGAGTTTCACTCGGTGTCGTCGTCCCAATCCCCACATTGCCCGTCTGCGAATTAACAAATAAGGTTGGTCGGTCTGCCAGCGTGGTGGAAGATACGGCAAAATTGCCAGTGGTGGTGG
>VMGY01000020.1 GCA_007378955.1 Parcubacteria group bacterium Athens0714_12
TTGATCAAACAAAGAAAAAGATTGGCCGCGTCCAGAAGAATAAAAAGAAAAGAGCAAATTGAAAATCTGATGCGATTTATCGACGCTAAATTAAATCAAAATCAAATTAAAAAAGTCGGCTTAAAATCTTACAAATTAGAATTAATTAAGTGTCAATTATGTTCGTGGACTTGAACAGCCCCTAACCGACCTTTAATTTAATTAAATTTAAAACAGCGGTTAAAGTATAAAAGGGGTAATTTATATGTTAAGGCATTTCGCGATTAACAGACTCAAAATAATTAAAAGCACTTGACGAATTTTGTTATTTTGTTAAGGTTAAAATATCAAAAAAAGGAGGAAAATCTTTTTAGAAAGAAAGATCAGTAGATTTGAACCTTGAAATTAAAAAAGGAGGGAAAGATGATAAAAGTGGCAGTTTGCGGCGCGGGCGGGAAAATGGGGAGCAGGGTTGTCAATTTAATTTTAAATGACCAGAAAATGAGATTAGTGTGCGGAGTGGAAAAGAGGCCGCCTGATTGGAAAAGCAAAACAATTTTTGTCATAGATTTAAAAGATGTTATAAATAGTGTTGATGTGGTGATTGATTTTAGCGACCCGGATTCCTGTCTAAGACATTTAGAGATTGCTGTGGAAAATAAAAAAAGAATGGTTATCGGCGCTACTGGCTTTAATGATTCTCAAAAGGATTTAATTCGGGATTTCTCGAGTGAAATCGCTTGTGTTTTAGCGCCCAATATGAGCATCGGAGCAAATGTCTTGTTTGTATTAGTTGAACAGATGGCAAAAATTTTTTTTGATTATGATACGGACATTGTGGAAATTCACAATAATCAAAAGAAAGACGCTCCCAGCGGCACGGCTGAAAAAATAGCTCAAATTATTTATAATATCAATCCAAAACAAAAAATTGATATTCATTCATTGAGAATGGGCGATATTGTCAGCGAACATACGGTAATTTTTGCCGGCAAAGGAGAAAGGATTGAGCTAATTCACAAGGTTAATAATCGGGATGTTTTTGCTCAAGGGGCAATCAGGGCGGCTAAGTGGGTGGTAAATAAGCCGGCCGGTCTTTATGAGATGAGCGATGTTTTGGGAATTGCTCGTTATATGCGATAAAAGGAAGCGTGCGAAGCAATAATTTAAAAAACCAGAGATTATAAAATCTTTGGTTTTTATTATTAGATAAAATTTTAAAAAATTAAACATTAAGACGCGAATAAATAAGTTGACCAAAAAGAAAAAAAAGATTATTATAAAATAATAAAGTTATAATTTAAAAAATTTATTTACAAAAGGATGAATCTTACATATCATGGCCTAAATTGTTTTAAAATTCAAGGAAAAAATACCACTTTAGTTATAGATCCAAAAGAAGATTTAAAAGCAGGCGTGAATCCGCCTTCTTTTAAGGCGGATATTATTTGTTTAAACGACCCTCAAGAAAAAATATCTAAAATTAAACCAATCCAAGAAAAGATTTTTTTGATTTCCACGCCCGGAGAGTATGAAATAGGCGGAATTTTTATTTATAGCTTTTTTTATCCAAATCAGCGAAATCTAATTTATCATCTGCAGGTTGAGGGAATAAATATTGTTCACTTGGGAAATTCCAACAAGCCTTTAGATGACCAGAGTATAGAAAAATTAAACAGCGTTGATATTTTAATGGTTCCAGTGGGAGGGAATGATGTTTTAGACGCGGAAAAAGCTTTAAATGTGATTAATCAATTAGAGCCAAAAATTATTATTCCGATGCATTATAAAACCACTGGTCTTAATTTTAAATTAGATGGCATAGATAAATTTTGCCGGGAAATGGGGATAAAAACAAAAGAATCAACCGATAAATTAAAGATTTTCAAAAAAGACGTAAGTTCAATGGAATTGAAAACCATTATTATGAATATTGCTAATTAAATATGTTTAAAGATATAGGAAAAATTGAACCAAGAGAGATCGGAAAAGAAATGCAGGAAAGTTATTTGGATTACGCGATGAGCGTAATTGTTTCCCGCGCTTTGCCTGATGTCAGAGACGGATTAAAGCCGGTTCATCGAAGAATATTATACGCGATGTGGACAATGGGGTTAAAAAGCAGCGCCAAGTTGAGAAAATCAGCAACCGTCGTCGGCGAGTGTTTTATTAAAGACACTTTAGTCTTGACTGATAAGGGATTGGTTCCACTGCAGGAAATTAATTATGGCGATAAAGTTTATACTCAAAATGGATTGCAAACCGTTACCGGATTATTTGAAATGCCGCCAAAGGATTTATTAAAGATTACCCTCAAAAACGGAACTTCCAATACCGCCACTCTTTCGCAAAAATTTAAGATATTAACTCCAAATTTAGAATTTAAATGGAAAGAAGCAGGTGAATTGACTAACGAAGATTATTTAGTCATAAAAAATTTTTACCCGGAAATTAAAAGTTTAGTAAATTTAAAAAGAATTAATAAGAATCAACCCAAATATCTTAATGAAAACATCGCTTATCTTTTAGGTCTTTTTATTTCCGATGGCTGGATTTCTAATGATTACAGCAGAAGAAAATATCCAAGAATCGGTTTTTGCGCCCAAGATAGAAAAATTTTAGAAAAAGCGGTAAATATTTTAAGAGAAGAATTTGATTATTTTCCAAACATTGAATCAAAAAGTTACCAATTAAAAACTAAAAATAAACAAACTTTTAATAATAAAATTTATAGCTTAAGAATCAACAGAAAAATTATTAATGAATTTTTTACCTTAAATTTTTTATTAGAAGGAAAAAAAGCTTTAACCAAAGAAATACCTTGGCAGTTATTTAATTCTCCTCAAAAGGTGATATTTTCATTTATTTCCGGACTTATTGAAGGAGACGGTTGTGTCTCAAAGAAAAGAAATTGTATTCATTATGGTTCGATTTCGGAAAAATTAATCAACCAATTAATGATTCTTTTACAGCATCAAAATATACTAAGCACTAAATTCGCGACTCAGAAAAATTCCGATTTTCATTATATTCTTGGCAAAAAACTTTTAAATAAAAAACATAAATTTTTTTCCATAGAAATTAGAGAGGCAAACGCGGTAAAATTAGCTTCTCTGCTTAGTTTGGCGGGTAAAAATAAAAAAGACCGAGCAATAAAGATGGCAAATAAAGAGATAATAAAAAAAGATTTAGGATTTCAAGATGATATTATTCCTTATTTGAGCAATTTAATATTTAAAGAATTAAGCAGACTTCACTTGGGGGGCGGTTGGTATCAAGACAGTAATAAGGAAAAATTTAGAATGGGAATAAAATATTCTTCTGGTTGTAAAATAAGGTATTCTT
Organism: Parcubacteria group bacterium Athens0714_12; assembly: GCA_007378955.1. Lineage (GTDB taxonomy): Bacteria > Patescibacteriota > Patescibacteriia > UBA2591 > VMGY01 > VMGY01. The sequence continues at coordinate 3,325 of VMGY01000020.1, forward strand.
CGGATCTCAATGAAAAGTTTTTAAGAAAAACACAGGTTATTGCCTTGGGGATAAAAGAAAAATTAATGAAAATTGATTCACCCCTTTTTCATTTTTTGGATTATGTTACAAAAAACAATCTTTATTTTCTTAAAATATCTTCCATCGAGAAAGTTGCTCCTGAAAAAACTTACGATATTCAAGTGGGCAATGATCATGAATTTATAGCTAATGGAATGATTGTCCACAACTGCCTTGGAAAATACCATCCTCATGGCGATGCCGCGGTCTATGATTCTTTGGCCCGCATGGTTCAAGTTTTTTCTCTTCGTTACCCTCTAATTAAAGGACAGGGCAATTGGGGCAGTGTGGATGGGGACTCTCCCGCAGCAATGCGTTATACAGAGTGTAAGCTTACATCGGCCGCGGAAGAGTTGCTTTTTGATTTGGATAAAGAAACAGTCGGTTTTGTTCCTAATTATGATTCTTCGCAAAAAGAGCCATTTGTTTTACCCGCCAAACTTCCCAATTTGATTATCAATGGCACTATGGGCATCGCCGTAGGCATGGCAACTAATATCCCTCCTCATAATTTAAAAGAAATTTGCCAAGGAATTAACCATCTTATTGACAATCCTCAAGCTACGATTGAAGATTTGATGCAATTTGTCAAAGGGCCGGATTTTCCCACCGGCGGCTTAATTTTTAATTCAGAGGAGATAAAGCGCGCTTATACCACGGGAAAAGGAGGAATTGTAATGAGAGCCAAGACAGAGATTATAGAAAAAAAGCAGGGAGAATGGCAAATTATTATTAATGAAATCCCCTATCAGGTTAATAAGGCGCAAATTTTGGAAAAAATAGCGTTTTTAGTCAAAGATAAAAAAATTGAAGGAATAAAAGACATCAGAGACGAGTCAGATAAAGATGGAATAAGAGTATCAGTAGATTTAAAAAAGGACGCTTATCCTCAGAAAATTTTAAATCAGCTTTTCAAACACACTCAACTTCAAGAAACCTTTTATGTTAATACATTGGCCTTAATAGATGGAATTCAGCCGAGAGTTTTAAGTTTAAAATCAATTTTAGAAGAATATATCAAGCATCGGCAAGAAGTAATAAGAAAAAGGACAGAATTTGATTTAAGGGCCGCGAAGGGCAGAGCCCATATTTTGAAAGGATTGATCATTGCGGTAAAAAACATTGACGAAATTATCAAACTAATTAAAAAATCTAAAGACAGGGACGAAGCAAAAACAGGATTAATGAAAAGGTTTCGCCTTACTGAAATACAGGCGCAGGCAATTTTAGAAATGAGATTGCACCAATTGGTAAATTTGGAAAGAATAAAGATAGAGCAAGAACTTGATGAAAAATTAAAATTAATAAAAGAGCTGGAAGATATTTTAGCCAAGCGAAAAAGAATTTTAGGCATTATTAAGCAAGAATTAAAAGAAATAGAAGAAAAACACGGGAACGAGAGAAGGACAAAAATTATTCCAAACGCCATTATGGAATTTAAACAAGAAGATTTAATTCCTAAGGAAGGTTGCATTATTGTTATCACTAAAGACGGCTATATTAAAAGATTGCCTTTAGATACTTTTAAAAAGCAAGCCAGGGGCGGTAAAGGAGTGATTGGCTTGACGACAAAAGAAGAGGATGTCGTAGAGCATTTCTTTTCCACCAATACTCATTCTAATTTGCTTTTTTTCACTACCAAAGGAAGAGTTTTTCAGCTTAAAGCTTATGAAGTGCCGCAAGCTTCCCGTTTAGCCAAGGGTCAGGCGGTAGTTAATTTTTTACAAACAAGCCAAGAAGAAAAGGTCTCCGCCATTTTACCCGTGAGCGACCTTAAAGGGACAAAATATTTAATTATGGTGACTAAAAACGGTTTAATTAAAAAAGTAGATATTGAAGATTTTGCCAATGTCAGGAGATCGGGATTAATTGCCATTAAATTAAAAAATGACGATCTTTTAGAATGGGTCAGAGCAACCACCGGAGAAGATGAAATTATGCTTGCTTCCGTCTTAGGCCAAGCGATTAGATTTAAAGAAAAAAATATTCGCTCAATGGGCAGAACAGCGTCAGGAGTAAGGGGGATGAGATTAAGAAAGGGAGATTCTATTATTGGCATGGATGTGATAAATTTAAAGCTTAAAACTAAAACCTTGAGACTTATTATAATTTCTGAAAATGGCTTTGGAAAGCAAACCGCTTTGAATTTTTACAGGCTTCAAGGCCGGGGCGGCAGCGGCGTAAAAACCGCCAAAGCTAATAATAAAACCGGTAAAGTGGTCGCCGCTTTTTTGGTGGATGAAGATAATTTATCAGAAGAATTAAAAGGAGATTTAGTGATTATTTCCCGGATGGGGCAAGTCATTCGCCTTCCTTTAAAAAGCGTTTCTGTTTTAGGAAGAATCACTCAGGGCGTAAGATTGATGCGTTTTAAAGAAAAAGATGATAAAATAGCTTCATTGACCTTGGTCTAGAAATAAATCTAATTAAAATTAAAATTTATAAATTTATGCCTAAAAGAACTTATCAACCAAAAAAACGGAAAAGAGCGAAAAGCCACGGCTTTAAAAAAAGAATGTCCACTAAAGCAGGCAGAGAAGTTTTAAAAAGAAGAAGATTAAAAAAAAGAAAAAGAATAACTGTTTAAAATGTTGAAAAAGCAATATCGCCTTACTAAAACCAAAGATTTTGAAAAAATTTGGCAGAAAGGAAGAAGTTTTTTTATTAAAGAAATAGGAATAAAATTTTTAGCCAATAACTTAGATTGTTCTCGTTTTGGCATTATCGTCCCCAATAAAGTAATCAGAAAAGCTGTTTTAAGAAATAAGATTAAAAGAAGATTAAGGAATATGATTAAAAAAAGAATGCCGCTTATAAAGGAAGGCGTTGATTGCGTATTTTTGGCAAGGCCGGGAATCGGCGAACTAACATTTCAGGAATTGGAAGAAAGGGTTGATTTTATTTTAAAGAATTCAAGGTTTAATTTAATATTGAATATTTTTAAAAAATTAGGAATCAGATATTAAAATTTTTTATGCCTTTATTTCTTTTTCCTAAAATTATTGTTTTAAAGTTAATTCGTTTTTATCAGCGGCATTTTTCCCCCGACCATAGCCATTTTTCCGTCTTGCATCCATTCGGTTTTTGTAAATTCAAGCCCACCTGTTCAGAATACGCTTATCAGGCAATTAGTAAATTCGGCTTAATTAAAGGGGGTTTGATGGCAATTCAGCGCTTATTAAGATGCAATCCTTTTTCTAAGGGCGGTTACGACCCGGTAAAATAACTTTCAATTTTATGACACAAATTTTTTATTTAGTCCTTTACCAGCCCATTTTTAATCTTTTAATATTTTTTTATAACACCATCGCTTTTCATAATTTTGCTTTAGCGATTATTTTTTTAACCACGGTCATTAGATTAGTTCTCTACCCCTTCTCCCTGCAAGCGATAAAAAATCAAAAATCCATGCAGGATATTCAGGTTAAATTGGACGAGCTTAAGAAAAAATATAAAAACGACAAAGAAAAATTAGCGCAGGAGATGTTGGCGCTTTATAAAAGGGAAAAAGTTAATCCTTTTTCTTCTTGTTTGCCTATTTTAGTCCAGTTTCCTTTTTTAATCGCGGTTTTTAGAGTTTTTAAAAACGGGGTAAATGGGAAAACCTTAGACTTGCTTTATCCTTTTGTCAGCCATCCAGGAACAATTAATTTTATTTCTTTAGGTGTTGATTTAAATAGTCCTTCGCCTGTCTTGGCTGTTTTGGCCGGACTGGCTCAATTTTGGCAAACAAAAATGCTGATGGCCAAAGCGCCGCCGCCTGAAGTAAAGAATACAAAAGAAGCAAAAGATGAAAGTATGACTGCGATCATGAATAAACAAATGATGTTTATGATGCCCGCTTTGACGGTTTTTATCGGTTTAAGTTTTCCCGCCGGCTTAACTTTATATTGGTTAGTGACAACTTTATTAACTATTATCCAGCAAAAATATCTTTTAAAAACCGATTCTAAAATAAAAACTAATTCTTAGAAAGTTTTTAAAAATAATTAACTCATATGTTTCTTGTCCTTGATTTAATTAGCGATTTGCTCTACTTCCCTATTTGGTGGTATGGCGCCGGCTTAAAAAAAAGATGCTTGTTTGTTATTAAAAAAATCAATAACGGTTATAGGAATTTAGCTTTAAAAATTTTAATGCGCAATCTTTTTAAGCCGATGTATGGAGAATATAACTGGCAAGGAAGATTAATTAGCTTCTTTGCCCGCTTGGTTATACTTTTTTGGCGGACATTGGAAATGTTAGTTTGGATTTTATTGCTTTTGGGTTTATTGCTGATTTGGCTGTTGTTGCCTATTTTTATTATTAATCAAATTTTAATTTTAATTTAATTATGGCAAGAAGCGATACACAATTTATTATTTGTCCCGAATGCTCCGGCCAAGGAGAAAAAAATAACAAAAAGTGCCCCGCTTGCCATGGCGTGGGAGTTTATAGCTGTCTTGGCGGCTATTTTTTATTTTTTAAGAAACATTTTAATTTAGATGATTTTTTGAAAATAAAAATCAAAAAAGTTTTTAAAAAAATAATTAATATTTTTTTATCAGCGCTTTCTTTGTTTGGACTTTTTATTTTAATCATTGTTGTTTTTCATTTTAATATCGGGAAAGAAACTTTTTATTTTAAAGATTTATTTATCGGAAAAAATCCTTTGATTATAATTTTTTGGTTTTCTTTGTTGGGTGATATGTATCTTTTTTATCGCTTGGAACAGGATATAAGGGAACAGCAAAGAAAAATAAATCATTTTTTAACAACATCTCCTTATTCAGAACTGGCGGATTTCAGCCGGATATCAAAGCTTAAGAGTAAATTTAAAATAGAAATCTCCGATTCTTTTTCTAAAAAAACAGATGATGTTTTTTGGCGGAGCTGGGCGTTGGCCCGCAAATTAAAGCACGCGCGAGTCACCCCTCTTCATCTTTTCGCCTCGCTCTTGCTTTATCCCAAGGTGAAAGAATTATTTGCCCGATTGGAAGTTGATTTGTATCTTTTAAAAAGCAAAGTCCGTTATCTCCTTTCTTTGATTGAACAAAAAGAAATTATTCCTGAAATATCTTTGGATTTAAAAAAAATTATTTTAAAAGCTTATTTTGTCGCTTATAATCAAAATAATCCTTGTTTGGATTTTATGGGATTATTAACTGCTTTGGCGGAAGAAGAATCAATAGTTAAAGAAATATTTTATGACTTGGAAATAGATTCGGAGAAAATAAAAAATGTTTTCGCGTGGATAGGGTTTGATGAAGAGCTGATAAAGCGGGAAAAAAAATTCAGGATTAACGCTTTTTTTAAGCCAAAGGGAGTAATGAATAGGTCATTTACCGCGGTCGCCACGCCTTTTTTAGACCAATATAGCCAAGACCTGACCATTTCGGCTAAAAGCGGCTCTTTTTCTCTTTGCGTAGGCAGAGAAAAAGAAATAAAACAAATTTTTCAATCTTTGGAATCAGGAAAAAACGGTTTTGTTTTAGTCGGCGAACCGGGCGTGGGAAAAAAAAGCATCATTGAGGGTATCGCCCAATTAATGGTGGAAGAAGAAGTGCCGGAAATTTTAAAAGACAAACGTTTAATTAGTTTGGATATAGGCAGTTTGGCAGGCGGCGAAAGCACG
>VMGY01000002.1 GCA_007378955.1 Parcubacteria group bacterium Athens0714_12
GCTCTGGCGACCGCCTGAGTTTTGGCGATTTTTCTTTCCGTGGGAAAAACTTTATCACAGTAAAATTCCGGGTCTAATTTGTCGTTGTTAAAGTAAACTTTGATAATCATAGTTGAAACTGGCGAAAAAATAACCGGCACCACCAATTGGTTGTCATTTTCCGGCAAACCAGAAGGATTATCTTTTATCAAAACCAACTTCCCTTTTTTGTCTGACGGCGCGTTAAATTCAAGCATTACCGTAAATGGCACAAAATCTTCAGTCATCCATTCGCCTTGAGCCGAGGCAATGCCAACCGCAACAACATTATCATTTTGGTCTAATAATTTCACCGGAAAATCGCCTTCAAAAAACCATATGCCTCGTGCTTCGCCTTCTATCATTAAAGGGCTATTAATAGTTTGATTAGGCCTCGGAACATTGACTCTGATTAAATTTGTTTTTTCAAGCTCATTGCTAATCTCCTCAACATATAAATTCCCCTCCGTGTCGCGGCATTGCCGAGGATAAGATTCCATTACCGGATTGCCGGCCTCAAGGCAAGTTTTAAAATCATAAATTTGCCCTTCCTTGAAAGGACAAAACTCTGTCGGCATTGGCGCGCTTGGATTGCCATGCCTAATCCACTGCCCGTTTTCGCAAATCCAACTATCCTCGTTGCTCAAAAGTTTTATCGCGAAAATAATTATAACAACAATAATAAGAGCTAAAAAAACTTTTTTCATAAATTATTTAAAAAAATTTAAAAATCAATTTCTATTTCTTTCCAATTTTGCCATTGCCTTTTTCTTTTCCGAAAAAGGCATTTTGGTTTTTTGGATTAATTTGTTGAAAAAATTAATCGTCGCGTCGTAAGTTTCTCGGTCAACAGGATAAGGCGTGGCGTCTTTGCCGCCATGGGCGAAAGAATATCTGGCCGGGTCCTCGTAAGACGGTTTGGCGCCGTAAATCACTTCTGAAGTCAAACTCAATGCCCTGATTGTTTTCGGTCCCACCCCCTCCAATGACAAAAGATTTTCATAGCTTTCCGGTCGGCGTTCACAGACCTGCCATAAAACTTTTTCCAAATATTTGCTTTTGGAAAAATCCTCACGCTCCACGGGGTGATGATGAAATTCCTTATTTTCCAAATTTAAAAATGTAGTTTGCCTCTGTCCGCATTTTAAAGAAATCATTTGAGATAATTTTGATGAGTGCTTCCTTAAAATTTTTATGTCTTTCATTAAACTGGCATAGCCGCCTTGGACTAATTCTTTACTTGTTTCACGGGTTTTCCCGCTTTTTTTGGCGGTCAAATCCAAAGTTGAAGATTTCATCTGACTGGCAATGCCTGAATGCGGTTCGCTCACCAAATCAGTGATTTTTTTGGAATACCAATGGTAACGCCGCGCGGTCTGATTTTCCGCGTTCATCCCCTGCTGAACAACTGCCCATGCGCCATTTTTAGAAAAGAAAAAAGTATGATGGTAAATCTGGAAACCGTCTTGCACCAAAGCGCTGTCAACTTTAGCCGCCATTCTGGAATTATAAACCAAATTATCAACTTGAGCCGCCGGCAGACTCAAAATACTTCCCCATCCCTTGATTTGCTCCGGCGTTTTGCGGGAAGTTTTTCCCTTGCCGCCGCAAATAAAAATTCCCAATTCTTTTTCATTTCTTCTGAGTGCCTCTTTCAAAGCCGCGGTCAAAATTGTCGTCAATCCCGAAGCGTTCCAATCAAATGCTAAAACCGTGCCCAATGACTGGAACCAAACAGGATCAGCGATTCTTTTGATAAATTCATCTGGCCCGTATTCAATATTCATCACTTCTATAATTTCTCTGCCCAATTTCACCATTCTTTCAAACAGCCATTTCGGACACTTGCCATAGTCCAATGTAAATGTGGCAATCCCTTTTTGTATCATATTTTTATATTAACAAAAAATTCTCTGTTTGACGAATTTGACTTTTTAATAGAATGCTGATAATTTAAAAATTAAAAAGAATGGGACATCTGATGCTCAAATTCATCAAAAGAGAATATTAAACGCAAAAAAAGTAAAGGGACGGAATTTATCCGTCCCTTTTTTATTAATAATAATTCAATCCTTTATGTTTTAACTGTTTTTTAATTTTGGAATAATCGGGAATAGTTTCAGCGAGCAAATTCCAAAAATTTCGCGAATGGTTGAATTCTTTTAAGTGGCACAATTCGTGGGCGATGATATAGCCGGCAAAATTTTCGGGAAGCAAAACAATTTTATAATTAAAATTCAAGTTTCTTTTTTTTGAACAGCTCCCCCATCTGGTTTTCTGATTTTTAATATTTATTTTATTGAATTTAAAGTTATAAATTTTATTGAAATAATTAATTCTCTCATTTACTAATTTCCGCGCCTCTTCTTTGTATTTTAAATAATTCCCGCGGCTATTTTTAATCGGAATGTTTTTAAATTTTTTAAAATGTTCTAATTTGGACAAAATCCAGCTCGCTTTCTGGATTATAAATTTTTCTGCGATATTATCGCTCAAACGCATTGGCTTAGTCACCACCAAGCTGCTGTCGCAATAAACTACCAGCCGCATCCTTCTCGCCTTCTTGCTTGTCCTCAAAATATAACCAACATTTTGATTACAAAGTATTATCTCTCTGCGCTGTTCGGAATAATCTTTTCTTTTCATAATTCGTATAATAAAATGAGATGGTTACAAAACTCTTTCGTGGCGAAATTTAGATAGTTTCAGTCAAGGCGAGGAAAACAAGTAAAATGATTTGAGTCGTAGTAGAATTACGGCGAAAATCATTTTGCGCCGTTTGACGAATTAATTATACCAAAAATCGCCGCTTGCGACGATTTTATTAAATAACATCATTACACGTTGAATAAAGTTTTGAAGGTTATTTTAATTTAAAACTTTGCGCTGTCTGATAAAATAAATCTTTGTAATTCGGCCAATAATTTTTCGTAGTGTTAAAACTTATTGTCCAAACGTCATTATTTTTTCCTTTAATTAAAACAATTAAAACTTTAAAATCCGCCCCTTTTTGATTAACCTCTGATTCTATAAAATAAAAGTTCTTATCGCCAATAACATTGGATTTTTCATCAGTAAAAATAATTCCCGGCACAGCTTGGACTAAAGAATCTTTGATGTATTTAACATATTCTTCTTCCGAGCGTCCATTAAAGGTGTCATAGCCAATGGAAAGATAGCTTTTAAAATTAATCTTTTTCACCGCTTCATCAATAATCTCTTCGTCGGCATTAACTACCATCGCGGAAACTCCGGTCGGCGCCGGCACTTCTCTCCATCCTGCCGGCTTATTTAAAGAAAAATCAGCTGTTGCTAAAATATTATTTTGATTTGGCTGGCTTTCTTCCCCTGATTTCACTATCTCCTGTTCAGCGCCTGTTATTTCATTATTTTTGGAAAAATAAATCCCGATGCCGATTCCCGCGGCTAAGACAATTAAAATTACCGCGATAATTAAAATTTTGTTTTTCATAAATTATTTGGATTAATAATAAATCTAATCTCTCCCACCGCAATATTTTTTAATTTTATTTTTTAGCCCGCGAGAATTATACCTCTTCAAAACTCACTAATTCCTGCTCGAGAATAATATCAGATTCTCCAAAAAGGAACTTTCCTTTAAATTTTTTTCCGCTTAAAAACAATGGCATCCAATGTATACCATCCGGCCACATTTCTTTGAATGGAATTTCATTAACGTGAAACCATCGCGGTTTCATTTCTTCGCTTTCCATCGGCTCTCCTGAAAAATTTTCCGACTTAAAAATGTGAACTTGCAAGATTTCAGGATCGCCCTTGAATTCAAAATCTATAATTCCGACTTTATCCAAATTTATAATTTCTATTCCCGCTTCTTCTTTTATCTCTCTTTTCGCCGCATCTTCTATTGTTTCCGCCGCGGAAACTTTACCGCCGAAACCATTCCATCTCCCCGCTCCAAATCCACGCTTCTTCATTCCGAGTAGTATTTTCGGATGTTGATGAATTATGCAGAGTGTTAATAATTTTTTCATATTATTTTCCGCAACATTTCTTATATTTCTTCCTCGATCCGCACGGACAGGGGTCGTTGCGGCCGATTTTATGGCCGGATTGGTCGCGGACTTTTTCAGAAACAATGCTCTCTTCGTACCCCTGCCCCTCCATTGGTGATTTGCCATTTTTAAATTCCGTGAATTCTCCCTTTCCCTTTTCCATTGTTTTCGCGGGTGCCATTATTCTCATTCTTGCCGTTCTTTGCATCGCCGAAGGCGCGATTTCGCGCGCCAAACCAACTTTATAAATACTGTAAACAACCTGGGAATTAATCATATTTATTAATTGGGTAAAAGATTTATACGCTTCTTCTTTATATTCAACCAAGGGGTCCCTTTGAGCATATCCGCGCAAGCCAATACCTGTCCGCAAATAATCCATCTGTTCCAAATGTTCTATCCATAAAGTGTCAATCGTCCTTAAAACAATCGCTTTTTCCAATTGGTGAACTAAATTTTCATCAGCGATTTTTTCTTCCAGCTTGTCGTAAGCCTTGGCCGCCAAAGCCGCCAAATATTCTATAATCTTGGTCCTGCTTTCCATTGCCTCGCTTTTATTGCCATTTCTTAATTCGCCCAATTTAATTCTGTCATTCTGACGTAAAGGAAAAATAGTGTTTACCACTTCATAAATTTCTTCCAGATTCCAAGTTTCTTTTGTTTCGCCGGCAGTATGGAATAAAATCACCTGTTCAATTTCATTTTCCACCATTTCTAAAATTTTCTTCCGCAAACCCCTTGACGCCGCTTTGCTTAATCCCAAAATTTCTTTCCTTTTTTTATAAATCGTCTGGCGATGTTTATTCATCACATCGTCATATTCTAAAAGATGTTTTCTTAAATCAAAATTATAACCCTCCACTTTATTTTGGGCAGTTTCAATGGAGCGGGAAATTAATTTATTTTCAATCGGCATATCATCAGGCACGCCCAAACGCTCCATAATATTCTTCATTCTCTCCGAGCCAAAAACGCGCATCAAATCATCCTCCATGGAAACATAAAACTGCGAAGAGCCCGGGTCTCCTTGCCTGCCCGCGCGCCCTCTTAATTGGTCGTCAATTCTTCTCGCTTCGTGCCTTTCAGTACCCAAAACATGCAAACCGCCTAATTTTTTCACTTTTTCTTGTTCCACTGAATCAGCCGGACTGCCGCCTAAAATAATATCCACGCCCCTGCCCGCCATATTTGTCGCTACAGTCACCGCACCCAATCTTCCTGCCTGCGATAAAATTTGGGCTTCTCTTTCATGATACTTGGCGTTTAAAAGTTGGTGCGTTACGCCTTCTCTTTCCAATAATTCGCTAATTAATTCATTTTTTTCAATAGAAATCGTGCCAATTAAAACCGGCTGGCCTTTTTGATGAAGATTTTTCACCTCTTCGGCCACGGCTTTTAATTTGCCCATTTCATTTTTATAAATCCGGTCGGATAAAACTTTTCTAACCAATGGCTTGTTGGTCGGCGCGACAATCACATCCAAATTATAAACTTTATGAAATTCTTCGGCGTTAGTGACGGCCGTGCCGGTCATCCCGGCTAATTTTTGGTACATTCTAAAATAATTTTGAAAAGTAATACTCGCCAAAGTAACGCTTTCTCTTTTTATTTGGACTCTTTCTTTGGCTTCAATCGCTTGGTGCAATCCTTCGCTATATCGCCTTCCATTCATTAAACGACCGGTAAATTCGTCTATGATGATTATTTCCCCTTCTTTGACTACATAATCTTTGTCTTTTTTAAATAAAGTTTGGGCTTTTAGCGCTTGTTCCAAATGATGAACCATCTGCAAGCCGCCTTCAGTATAAATATTTCCCATATTCAGCCATTTTTCAATTTTATTAATACCTTCTTCAGTTAAAGTCGCGCTGCGCATTTTCTCGTCAATATTATAATCTCCTTGCCCTGAGCTTGTCGAAGGGTCATTTTCTTTTAAATGTTTTATTAATTCAGCGAATTTATAATATAAATCAGCCGACTCTTCGGCCGGCGCGGAGATAATCAAAGGCGTTCTCGCCTCGTCAATTAAAATAGAATCCACTTCGTCAATAATGGCGAAATTCAAAGGCCGCTGAGCCATTTCTTCCGAATCATAAACCATATTATCGCGCAAATAATCAAAGCCGAATTCATTATTAGTGCCGTATAAAATGTCTGCTTGATACGCTTCCTTGCGCAAAACTTCCCGCAATTCCTCGCCGCTGCCCAAATCAGTTTCCCGGCCATTTGCTTTAGGTTCGTATAAATAAGATTTTTCATGATTTAAAACACTTGTTTTTAATCCCAATAAATAATAAATCTTGCCCATCCATTCCACGTCTCTTCTAGCCAAATAATCATTGACTGTCACCAAATGGCATCCTTTGCCAGTTAGCGCGTTTAAATAAAGCGGCAAAGTGGCGACTAAAGTTTTTCCTTCGCCTGTTTTCATTTCCACGATTTTTCCTTGATGCAAGGAAATGCCGCCTAATAATTGAACGTCAAAATGACGCATTTTTAGGGCTCTTTTGGACACCTCCTTGACCACGGTAAAAGCTTCGGGCAATAAATCTTCTAAAGTTTCGCCTTTGACTAAACGTTCTTTAAATTTATCGGTTTGCCCTTTTAATTTTTCAAGCGAAAAAGACTGGAATCTTTCTTCCAGTTGGTTTATTTTATCTATTGTTGGCTGAAGTTTATTTAAAAATTTTTTATTCGGGTCGCCGAAAAAATTAAACATATAAATAATTAAAATAATTAATTCCTAATTCTAAATAAATCCCAATGACCAATTTCCAAATACTAACTTAAATTCTAAATCTTAATATTAACCCTGAACTTAATTCGGGACAAAATCCAAATATTCAAAATAGACGCAAATTGTCATTGCTCGCCCTGTTAAATAATTCGCGCAGCGAATTAAAAATCTCTAAAAATTTTATTTAACAGGGCAAGGAGCAACTCGGCCTTTAGCCGCGAGCGAAGCGTGACGGGACGCAGCAATCACCTTGTCTGCCGCAACTACCACGGGATTGCCGCGCTCCTTCCAGTCGCTCACAATGACAGCGTGAAAGAATGTCCTTGCGAGAAACCTCATTGGAAAAATCTTTTTGCTCCGCTCAGAATGGCAACCTTGATGTCAATTTAGAATTTGGGTATTGAAACTTGATTAGACATTAGGTTAATTAAAAATTGGAATTTTAATCTTAGTGTTTTATTCATCCTCCCTTTCCTTATCTTTTATTTTCCTGAATAATGCCAAAGGATCTATTGATTTCAAACTTTTAAAAAATCTCGCGCCGCGCAAATATAACGCTTTATCGCGTCCTTTATGTTTTTTAATCTGCTTAGTCAAAGATGTTTCGGCCATATCCATCGCTGTCTGGACGTCCATTGCTCTTTCTTCGGCTCTGATTACCTTTTGTCCGGTCAATAAATCAATATTTACTTCCAATCTGACTAATTCGTCCGGGGTATGGCCAAAATTTTCACTTAAATCCACTTGAATTTGCCTGATATCATTGGCCGTATAACCGGCTTGCTTTAAAACTTTTTGCAATTTGCCAATAATATAATCTTTGATTTCCTGCGTGAGATTGAAATTTTTCGCGTAGAATTGAACTTGCATAAATTAAATTGTTAAATATTAAAATGGAAAATTATTCCATAATCGCTTTAATTCGCCGCACGCCGGCGCTGGAACTTTTCTCGCTGATAATTTTAAAATAACTTATTTCTGAAGTATTTTCAATATGCGGACCGGCGCAAATTTCTTTTGAATAATCGCCAATGGAATAAATTTTAACTATTTTTGGATATTTTTCTTTAAAGAAAGCCAAAACGCCTGATTTAATCGCCTCTTCGTAAGGCATTTCTTCTGTTTTAATTTCCAATTTTTCTTTGATTTTTTGATTGACGATTTCTTCTATTTTTTTCTTTTGTTCGTCAGTCAATTTTTCCGGATGCGTAAAATCAAATCTTAATCTTTCCGGCGTTAAATCAGAGCCAGCTTGCTGGATATGTCCGCCCAAAACATCTCTTAACGCTTGATGCAATAAATGAGTCGCAGTATGCAATTTAGTAATCTTGTATTTTTCCTCTTTTCCTATTTCTCCATTCAAGCCATGGCCGCCAAATTTATTTTTAACGCCGGCTCGGGAAATTTCCTGATGACGCGCGAAAAAATCTTGAAAACTTTTTTCATCGATTTTTAAACCTTTTTCTTGCGCCAATTCTTTAGTTAATTCCAAAGGAAAGCCGTAAGTGTCATAAAGATGAAAAACTTCTTCGCCGCTAATTACATTGTTAAATTGCTTTATTGTTACATTGTTAAATTGTTTTAAGCCTTTTTCTAATGTTTTGTTAAATTTTTCTTCTTCGTCTTGTAAAACTACTAAAATATCATTTTCTTTTCGCTTTAACTCTGGATAAGCTTCTTGATAATTTTTTATTACCGCTTGGGCGACAGGAATTAAAAAATTTTTCGGCAGATTTAAAATTTTACCATATCTGATTACTCGGCGCAAAATCCGGCGTAAAACATATCCCCTATCTTCTTTGCTCGGCAAAATGCCGTCAGAAATTAAAAAGCAAGCGGCGCGCGAATGGTCGGCGATAATTCTGAATAATTTAACGTTATTTTGATATTTTTTTTCGCTTAATTCGGAAATTTTTTCAATCATCGGCGCAAATAAATCTGTTTCAAAAAGGTCATCCTTATCCTGTTTAATCAAGGCCAATCTTTCCAATCCCATGCCTGTGTCAACATTTTTCGCCGGCAACTCTTTTAACTTGCCGTCGGCATCCTGAAAATATTCCATAAAAACCAAATTCCAAATTTCTATAAAACGTTGGCAATCTTTGTTTTTACAAGCCGGAGAATGGCAATCCTCTCCGCATTTAAATTTTTTACCCAAATCATAATGAATTTCCGAGCAAGGGCCGCAAGGCCCTGAACTGGTTACCGGCCCCCAAAAATTACTTTCTCTTGAAAGTTTGACAATTCTTTTTTCGTCAACAAATTTTTGCCAAATTTTAAAACTTTCCTCGTCAAAAGGAGTTTCTTTATCGCCTTCAAAAACAGTAATCCAGAGTTTTTGTTCCGGGATTTTCATTTCTTTGGTGATAAAGTCCCGGGCAAAAACAATCGCCTCTTCTTTAAAATAATCGCCAAAAGACCAATTGCCCAACATTTCAAAAAATGTCAAATGCCTCAAATTGCCGACACTGTCAATGTCGGAAGTTCTGAAACATTTTTGCGTTGAAACAGCTCTTTGATAAGGCGGTTCTGTTTCGCCTGATAAATAAGGGACAAACTGCTGCATCCCCGCCGAGGTGAATAAAGCCGTAGGATCAGCTGGAATAAGAGAAGAAGAAGGCACAATTTGATGCCCTCTCTTCTCAAAAAAAGATAAAAATATTTTTCGCAATTCTTTTGAAGACATAATTCTTTTAATTATCAATTCTCAATTTTCAATCAAATCCCAATACTACGAACTTTGAATAAATCTGACAAGGAAAAAAAGACTCCTTGCAATGATAATTTATGCCAGTTTTGAACATTTAAATTTTTATTAGCAATTAGTTATTTAACTTCACCACTTCTCCCGGCTTTATTTTTTTGGGACCATTTTTTTCATTTTCATTATTTTCATCTGCTTCTTCTCTTTTTTTATGAAAAGGCGTTGGTTTTTTTTCCAAAATTTCTTTTAAACTGATTTCCGACGTTTCTTTTTGGATTTGAGGAGCTATTTCCGCTTTTATCGGATTTTTAGGGGTTTTTATTTCTCCTTTTCTCGCTTTTTGCAAACAATCTTTGCAAAAAATCGGCCTCACATTATCCGGCTGAAAAGAAACTTTCGTTTCCTTCCCGCAATTCCAGCAAACTGAAGAATATTTATACGCGGAACTTTTATCTTCCTCATCCTCCTCGCCATTGTTATTATTATCGTCTTTTTCGCTCCAGCGCATTATTTTGTCTTCCACTTCACTTTTCGGCTTGGCATATCTTTCCCGCGAAATCCTTAAAATCTTTTCCGTATTAATAGTTTCGGGATAAGGAAAGGGAGGCAAAGTGCTGGCGGAGAAAGCATCGCTGGTAATTCCGTCAATCATTAATTTTAAATAAATATTGTATTTCGGCAAATTAACGAGATCATTAACATTGAAAATCGGCTCAAATTCGCGCTCTAAAAATTCCGCGTCCTGGGCTCCGACTCTGAAAGTAATAATTGTTCCCACATTGCCAAAAACCGCGTCCCTGACTTCTTCCGGCACTTGAGTAATATACTGATGAGCAATAATTAAATTAAGGCGGTATTTTCGCGCCTCTGATAAAATATCGGCGAAACTGTCGGTAGCGAAATTCTGGAACTCATCCACGTATAAATAAAAATCTTTTCTTTTTTCTTCAGCTATGTCAACGCGCGACATCGCCGCGAGCTGAATTTTCGTCACCATCATCGCGCCCAACAAACTGGATGCGTCCTCTCCGATTGCGCCTTTAGAAAGGTTTAAAATTAAAATTTTCTGTTCGTCCATTGCCTCTCTGATGTCAAAAGTCGTTTTTGTTTGGCCGACAATATTCCTAATTAAAGCGGAAGATAAAAATTGTCCGACTTTATTTTGAATCGGCGCCACAGCCTCGGATTGGAAGCGGTCGGGATATTTGATAAATTCTTCCGTCCAAAATGATTTAACCATTGGGTCGGTAATATTGGCAACCACTTTTTTGCGATATTCCTTATCCACCAAGATTCTCATTATTCCCAACAAGGTGCTGTTCGGGTATTCAAGCAAGGCTAAAATTGCGTTTCTTAAAACATATTCCAATCTCGGTCCCCAGCTTTCCGACCAAATCTTTTTAAATACGCCGACTAAACCCGAAGCTACTCTTGACCTGTGTTCAGGGTCCACCTTTTCCACC
The DNA here is from genome assembly GCA_007378955.1 of Parcubacteria group bacterium Athens0714_12. Classification (GTDB taxonomy): domain Bacteria; phylum Patescibacteriota; class Patescibacteriia; order UBA2591; family VMGY01; genus VMGY01. The sequence goes on from VMGY01000002.1 coordinate 10,957, forward strand.
ACATTAAAAGCAATGGGATTGCTTAAATCAGCCGGATTAAAATAAATCACATCATTGATCCGATTTGAAGGGATAAAATCCAAAACTCTTTGGGCGAATTCTCCGTGCGGGTCAACAATCGCCACGCCATGCCCGGCTTGAATATCGGCAATGGCCATATTTTCCAATAAAACAGTTTTACCCATGCCAGTTTTGCCAATCACATACATATGCCTTCTACGGTCATCTCTTTTAATGCCAAAATTTTTACGCTGATTGCGAAAATTGGTTTCGGCAAAAATTGTGATATCATTATTATTATTCATAATTATTATTCTATAATCGGAAGATTGCCCGGAGGCCCTCCTTTTTTATCATCTTCTTTTTTTTCCTTTAAAGACTTTTCCGTTGTCGGCAAAATACTGGGCGCTTCGCCTCTTTTCATTTCCACTCTTTTTAATAAAGGCGCTTTCAGTTCTACTGTCGGGAAATGGAATAAAGTGGCCAACTCTTCGGTATTAAGGATAAAAAATGGTTCCATGTTGCTTCTATTTTTATAATTAGCCATAATTCTTTTTTGCCTTGCCGCGACTCTGGTCTTGACGAACCAATAATCAACCGAGGTTTTTGTTTTGCCGTCCGGTTTAAAACCGTTCATATTCAAAGTATTAAATTGCTGAAGAGCGCCAAAAATTCCGCTTATCGCTTTTCCTTTTTGCGAAAATTCTTTCTTGGCCAAATAAATTACTCTGAATTTGGATTTAAATCCGGTTTTGGAAAGTTTTTCCTGCATCGCCCCCGCCACGTCTTTTTCGCCGGGGCTAAGATACGTCATCAAGCTATGGGGCTCTTCTTTTTTCGGCTTTTCACTGCTTTCCTGGGGAATAATAATACTGCCCAATTCCTGCAATAATTTAATCGGCGAATTCAAAATATCGTCCATTAAATTTGTTTTTACTTTTACTTTTTGGCCGATTAATTTTTTCACCTCATTTACTCCTTTATCTTTCCAATCACTCTTGCAAGGCGTGATGATTATTTGCAGCCAAAGCTGTTCTCCTTCCGTCATTTTTCCCAAAACTTCCAGCAAAGAAGCTATTGGGTCTTTAAATTTAAGATCTTTCGCCATTTTATCTTCAAAAGAGGGATAAGTTCTGATTGGATAGGCGTCTTTGTTGTAAAAAACTAATTCAGTTCCCCATAAATCATATTCTTTGTCAGGAAATAAATTCGGCGTTTCTTTGGCATAATCGTCAACTTCGCTGATTTCCGCGTCCGGATATTGGGCGTAAAAAGCCGCTTCCGCCAGGTCCCTGAATTTTTCCGGCGTTCTGATTAAAAATTGGATGTAGCCGCCCAAACTGACAATTTCCAAAGAAAACGGCCGCTGGGTATAACCTTCTATATATTTATCTATTAAATTCCCGCTTGATTGAGCGGCGGCCAAGCTGGCAAAAATCTGCTCTACCGCCTTTGGGCCCTGCATATTTTCTTTAGGCACGTCTATGGCCAATAAAACATATTTAGTGTTTTCGCGGTATCTTTCTTGAATGTAAAAAACATAAAAATCCCAGGCAAATTTCAAAAAAATAATCAAAAAAATAACCCAGCCGCCATGGCTGAATAAGAACCATAACATTTCCAAAGGGGGCATTTCCAGTAAGTCATAAAAAAAAGAAAAATCAAGAACGATATTCATAAAAATAAAAATTTCAAATTTTAAATTCTAAAAAATCGCGTATAATTATCAATTTCAGCCTTAAATTATGCTTTGATTTTTTTGAAAATTGAAAAATTGATAATTGATAATTTTTAACGTTTATAATTTGTTATTATCATTAAAAGTGTATTTCCCGTCTTCTTGCCTTTTGAAAGATTTTTTATCCATTAAAGCGGTGTAAACCGTGCTTTCTTTGGCGAATCTTTGACTCTGAATTTCTTTAGCAAGCTCTTCTTTGGAAAGAGGTTTTTTTGCTTTTTTTAAAATATTTATTAGGATATCTTTCACTGTTCCTTTTTGATAACCCCATTCTTTCAAAGCGTAAACCCCTCTGCCAATAAGCACATATCTTTCATCTAAAATCAATTCGTTGTGGACCGCGCGAGGATAAGCAACTTTATGGTCAAATTTCAATTCATTTATTTTTTGAGTCAGATCGCTGAAATGCAAAGGTTTCTTTTCTTTTTGAAAAATCAAATAAATCTTATCAGCGATTCTTTTGGGAGTTATTTCACGCCAAACAGACAAGCCATACATTCCTAAAACATTTTTTTTTATTTCTTTGCTTGTCTCCAAATAAGATAATAAATGCTCATCATTTAAATCGTATTTTTTATAAACCGGAGATTCTTTTATGAATTTCAACAATTCTTCTTTCTTTAAAGAACATTTTTTTTCTTTGATAAAATTTAAAATCATTTCTAAAAATTCTTCAATAATGCCCAATGATATTGATTTTAATTTCCAAGCGCTTTCTATCTTTGGATGATTGTTTAATTTTTCCAAATCTTGCTCTAAAAAATGAGAAATGATAAAAGAAAAAGATTCCGGCTTATTAGTCTGTTTTAAGATAAATTTTTCAGTAACAATGCCGCCTTTCCGGTTAAAAATTTCTAAAACACCGATTCTCACGGGATTGATTAAATCATTTAAAAAATTTAATTGTCTTAATTTATCAAGCGCGTAATTTTGCACCTGCCTGATTCTTTCTTTGCTTAAGCCGTAATTCTTGCCGATTATTTCCAATGTTTCTTTTCTTTTGTTTTCCAAGCCAAAACGAGCGCGCAATATCTCACTCTCTTTACTATTTAAATTACTAAATAAATTTTTGATAATCTTGTCAAAATCAATCTTTTCCATATAGATTTATTTATAGCATAAAAATAATCCACAGTCAACATTTTTCAAAAAAATTAATAAATAAAAATAAAATAAAAAAACGTCTGAATTTAAAAATTCAGACGTTTAAATATCTCAATAGATAATAAAATGGTTTCAATGGTTATAATTTAATAATTTTCAAATCAGGGCTGCCGTCGGAACAAGGAAGGATTAAAATCTCAAATTTTCCATCGCCGTCTAAATCGCCCGCGCCGACATTTACGCCGCCGATAAAATCTTTTTCATAAGCAGTAAAATCGTCTTTAAGACTCTCTCCTTTTTCATTTAAAATACGAATTTGCGAGCCGCCATTAATGCCCACGCCAACAACAAATTCATCTTTTCCGTCGCCGTTTATATCGCCGCCAGCCACCGAACCGCCGCCTTTAAAATTTTGGTTAAAAGCGTAAAATCCGGGATTAATTTTTTTTCCGTCGCCGGTAAAAGTTTGAATATGCGTGGTTCCTACTTCCGGCACGGTCACGATTTCATCCACTCCGTCTCCGTTTAAATCTGCCTTTGATACGGAAATACCGCCCCTGAAAGTATACTGGTCATAAGCGAAAAAATTCAATAAAACTTTTCCATCTTTGTCATAAGCCATCACTTGAGCGCCACCGCCTTTGCCGGCGGTAACAATAATTTCATCTTTTCCGTCGCCGTTTATATCGCCGCCAGCCACAAAAACGCCGCCTTTAAATTTGCCGTCTAATGCCCAAAATCCCGGGGTTAAACGTTCGCCCTTGCCGTTAAAAATTTGAATATGCGGCGTGCCGCCAGGCCCGGAACCAGTAATGATTTCATCAACTCCGTCTCCTTCCAAATCCCCGACTGCCACTCTAATTCCTCCGCGCAAATGTTTTTGGTAAGCAAAAAATCTGACTAAAGGATTGCCCGCTTCGTCAAAAACACTTACTTGCGGACCAAAACCCTGCCCCGTGCCTGTAACAATCTTTGTTTTTCCATCCCCTAAAACCTTCCCTGAACTTATAAAATATCCCCCTCTTAAATGAGGTGCGTAAGCCATAAAACTTGTTCCTGGGATTGTTTTACCAACTGATGAATTAGGCATTAAAGACGCTTCAGGAGTGGAAATCTCTTCTCCGCCTGTTGATTGTTTTCTTAAGTAAATATTAACATTATTAATTTTTTCTTCGCTTACAGTCACTTTCGCGGCTGTATAAGAAAAATAACTCCCCTTAGAAACTGTGAGGGAATACGTGCCAATAAGAATATTATCTAATTGGTACGCGCCATCGCTCAATGACGTGGTTTTGTAATTTCCCGGGGAAAGGACAATCTGGGCGCCGGCCAATGAATTACCAGTTAAAGAATCATTGGTTATTTTTCCTTTTATGGTACTCACATGATTAGCGGAAGAACCTCCTTCGCCCGCCGCCGTGGCAGTAGTAAAATTCGCTGTAGAAGATGTTCCTTTATTTCCCGCTTGGTCTTTGCTGACAAGCCGATAATAATAAGTCACGCCGGAATTTAATCCGGAAATAATTACTGAATGGGAAGCAAGATAGCTTTCAGTTAAGGGGCTTACATTGCCGTAAGTGGAAGTTAAGCCATATTCTACTTGCGAAATGGCGTTTTCATTTGTTCTCCAACTAATCGTAATTGAATTTTGCGTGGTGTTGGTCGCGAGAATTTCACTGATCATCGGAGCTGTGGAGTCAGAAGGAGTGGGACTTCCCCCTCCCCCTCCGCCACCTCCCCCTCCGCCGTCGGGAGATGGCGGAATGTATGGGGTAGTTGGGGAAGTTGTGGTAAATGTAGCGTCCCCTGATGTTGCCTCATTACTGCTGGAATCTTCGCTGCTAACCGCGTAATGATAAGTAACGCCCGCGGACAAGCCAGACAGAGATACTGAATGAGTTTTTGTCAATCCTGAAGTATTCGCGGTAGAGCCATAATTCGCAGTCGCGCCATATTCCACTTTTGAAGAAGAATCTTCGTCCGTTATCCAGGTAATTTTGACTGTTGTTTGCGTAATTTCACTAACCGCGCGGCCGCTAATTTGAGGCGCTTGATTATCCGCGCTAATGGTCGTAAAAAAATTATCCCCGGAAATTTTTTCATTATTACTGACGTCTTTGCTTATCACCCGATAATGATAAATAGCGCCTGCTTGCAAATTAGAAAGCGCTACTGAATGGGAAGCAACTAAATTAGAATCCAAAATGGTTAAATAACCATAAGAAACAGTCGTGCCGTATTCCACCCTTGAAGTAGAATTTTCATCCGTCGTCCAAGTGATTGTCGCGGAAGTTTGGCCTATATTGGTTGAAGTAATGTTGCTGATTTGCGGCGCCGTGGTGTCAGCGGCCTGTGTTAATGTATAACTGCCATTTACCACGCTATTTAAAACATCTTGGCCTAAGCAAGCGACATTAGTATCAATAGTGCTCCCTAAAGTAAAATTAAAAGTTAAATTAGCCGCGCCTGTAGTAAGGGGTTTAAAAGTAATACTCGCTAAAATGCCACTGCCATTATATACCACTCCCCCGCTTGAAGTTTGGGAAAAATTTATTCTGCCATTGCTGACATCAACTGAATTAAGATTCGTATTGGTGTATAAACTGCCTGGTTGAATTTGCGCGCCGGGCGACGTAAGATTGCTGTCTTGAACCTCTAAAAGCGCGGGATTATAATTAAGATATTTAATATCAGTCCCGTCTGTATTATTGCCATTAGTGTTTAATCTTATATTTAAAGTAAAATTACTGCCAAGACTATAAGAGCCTGACGCCGGTTCCAAAGAGAGGGCCGCGGTCTGAAGTTGCGCGTGAATATTTATCGGAAATAAAATCAAAAAAAGAAAAAATGGAGTAATGAAAAAAAATATTTTTTTCATAGGTTTATTAATTATTCAATGATATAAGTATTATTTATTGCCGCCAATAAAACATCAATGCCCTTTCTGCTGACATTGCAATCTGCCGTTGAACCGGGAATAAAAATAAAAGAAATATTTGCCGCGCCTTTTTTTAAAGCCTTAAAATTAATAGCGGCTATTTCTCCTTGGCCATGAAAAGTTTCTTTCGGCTCGGAAAGAATTGAAAATTTTATTAATCCGCTTTCTTTGTTTATTTCCTTCCCCGCGATATTTTTAAAAATATTTCCTATTTGTAAAAAATTATTGCCTTCTTCTAAAACTTCCATCGCTCCTGAATCATATTTTATAAAAATATCCGCCCCGTCTATTTCAGCGTCCATCGTATTTAAAAAAATTTTTACGGGAAAAGTCTGCCCAACCTCATAGTTTTTTTTCTGGGAAGATAAAGTTAACACAGCTTTTCTTTCTTTTTCTAAAGATTGAGATTTTTCAACTTTGGATTTTACATTCAAAGAAGAAACCAAAGGAAAAATATAATCCGAAGATGTTAAAAAAATATTATAACCAATGGCGCTTAAAAAAATCGTCGTTATGATTATAAAAACCATCCAGTAAATAAAAGGCAGTTTTTTCTCCATAAATTTAAATTTATTATATTTTAAATAAATAACAACTTGCCCCGATTTTACATTCCTGTTTTTCCCCAATTTTTATTCATCAAGCTCCAATCCAAAGTATTAACTATTCCATCATTATTAATATCAGCTTTTTGGTCATTTGTTCCCCATTTTCCACTCATTAAGCTCCAATCCAAGGAATTGATTATGTTATCGCTGTCTTGTAAATTACCGGCAATAATATCATCAAATTCAATTTCTGCTTCCGAAGGCCATGTAATTTTAGAAACTTTTTTACTTAAATAATTAGGAATTTTAATCTTAAAATCATAAACACCGGCAGGAAGAGAAGATTCGTCAGTATCTATCTCCAACTTGCCATTACTCCCAGAAGTGCCACTTGTTTGAAAAACGATATTTTCCGTCCCAGTTCTTAAAACATAAAGTGTTAGCTGGCTGGCAAAATTTTGCTTGCCTTCTAATTTAATTTTAATTTTTATCGGTTTTATTTTATTTTCTTTTGTCACAGTGGTTGTGACTACATTACTAAATACCGGACCATAAACATTCCCCTTGCTGTCTTTAAATGTCAAGGATGCTTGATTGGTAATTGTCTCCTCCCCGGCTAAATAAATCTTACCCATTTCATCCTTAGAAACGGACCACATTAAAACGCCGAAAGCTCCCGCGACAAAAGCAAGAATAACAAAACTTTTCCAAGTTTTAATTCTAATCTTACTGACCAAGACAAACTTCTGCCCGATGTTATTGAATGTCTCTCTTATTACTTCGTCAACGTTGTGCTTAGAATCATTGATTTCTGTGAAAGATTGCATTTTTTTTCTTTCATTTTTTTTAAGCATGGAAAAAAAATTATATTATAAAATTATATTCATATTATGAAGCTAATAATTTAATCAAATCAGCCCTTGAAACTATGCCTGCTAATTTATTATTTTTTACCACGGGAATGGGATTAATTCTCTTTTGGGTAAAAATTTCGGCTAATTTTTCAATCAAAGCTTCTGATTCAACGCAGATTGGATTTTTAGTCATGATATCTTTTGCCGTAAGATTGATTATTTTTTCGCATTGTTTTTTCATTTTATCATTTTTCTCTTCTATGGCGCAATCAAGTTTTTTTAAAAACTGAATGTACGAAGGGATATGAATCTTCGTATCTCTGGAAATTAAATCTGATTCAGTAACAATGCCTATTACCTCATTTTTTTTATTTATTACCGGCATACCGGTTAAATTATTGTCAAAAAGTAATTTAGCTATTTCTCCGATTTTAACCTCGGGAGCCACGGAAATTACTTTTTTGGTCATTATATCTTTAACTTTCATAAATTTATTATAAAACAATCTTAATAAAAAAACAATAAACTGCTTGCGAAATTATTTAATTTATCATACTTGGAATGAATCCAATTCATCTATCTAATCTGCTCGCGCTCAATTGATACTATAAAAATTTAAAAAATTATAGAGATGGCCGCAAGATAGCTTTGCCGCCATCTCACAGTCCTTCGTTTTCCAATTCTTCTAATAATTGCTTTTGTTTTTTGGTTAAATTTTCAGGAATTTTAATAATTACCTCTACTAATTGATCTCCTTTCGCGTAACCATTAAGATGAGTTACTCCCTTGCCCTTGAGTTTAAAAATTTTACCGCTTTCCGCGCCGGAAGGAATTTTTAACCAGACATCCCCTTCTAAAGTTTTTACTTTTATTTTGTCGCCCAAAACAGCTTGAGAAAAATTGATAAATGCTTTGGAAAAAATATCATAACCTTGGCGCTTGAATTCTCTGTCTTTTTTTACATTAAAGGTGATATAAAGATCTCCTGGTTCGGAATTTTTGGTCCCGGCTTCTCCTTGACCGGATATTTTAATGGTCTGGCCATGGTCAATCCCTGCCGGTATTTTAATTTTTAATTCTTTTTTTTCTCTGTGTCTGCCCTCACCTTTGCATTTCGGACAAATTTTTTCCGGCTTTCTGCCTTGCCCGCCGCAATCAGGACAAATAGACGCTGTTCTGAATTGCCCGAAAAAAGTTTTTTGGACATGCGTAATCTGGCCTCTCCCTTTGCAAGTGGAACAGGTGATGAATTTGCTGCCCGGTTCATTGCCGGAACCGCGGCATTCGGAACAAATTATATATTTATCCAAAGCTATATTTTTTTCCGCGCCGAAAACCGCCTCTCTAAAATCAATTTCCATTTCTAATTCTATATCCTTTCCTCTTTTCTTTCTGCCTTTTCTTGTTCCGCCGCCAAAACCAAACGCATCTCCAAAAATATCCCCTAAATCAAATTCAAATCCTCCGGAATTTTGTCCATTTTTCATTGCTTCGGCAAAATCGGAAAAATCCCTAAAACCTTCAAAGCCGCTAAATCCGCCTCGCGCCTGAGTTTGTTCAAAGGTAGTGCCGAATTGATCGTATTGGGCTCTTTTTTGAGGATTATTTAAAATTTGATAAGCTTCGTTGATTTCCTTAAATTTATCCGCGTTGCCGCCGGCTTTGTCAGGATGATGCTTATTGGCCAATTTGAAAAATGCCCGCTTTATTTCTTCGGGAGAAGCGCTTTTATTTATTCCTAAAATGTGGTAGTAATCTTTGGACATACTGAAATTAAAATTCTAAATAAATCATAAATTTAAAATTCAAATATTCAAAACCAGTATAAATTGTCATTGCGAGGAGCCCAGCAGGGCGACGAAGCAATCCCGCGTCCATTCCACTATCCTCGGGATTGCCGCGCTCGGCTGCCTGCTGGCAGCCTTGCTCGCAATGACAGTAAGTAAAGTAAAATTTTTCACTTCAATAAATTACATATTGGTCATTTACTTCTTTACTTCTTCAAAGTCCCCTTCCGTTGGCTCGTCATTTTTCTTTTCCTCTTTCTTTTCATCTTTCTTCCCTTCGCTTTTCGGCGTTTCCTGCTGTTTGTATAATTCCGCGCCGATTTTCTGGATTGCCTGATTCGTCTCATCCATTACTTTTTTAATCGCTTCGCTGTCATTCTCGTTTTTAACTTTTTTAAGTTCAGCCACTTTGTCTTTAATCTGTTTTTTATCTTCTGCTTTTATTTTATCACCCGCGTCCTTAATTGTCTTCTCGCAAGTATAAATCAAACCGTCCGCCTGATTTCTAATATCTATCAAATCTTTTTTCTTTCTGTCTTCAGCGGCAAATTGCTCGGCTTGCTGTTTCATTTTTTCAATTTCCTCTTTGGATAAGGCCGAGGAATCTTTAATCGTGATGTGCTGGGTTTTATTTGTCGCTTTATCTTTGGCGATCACTTTCAAAATGCCATTAGCGTCAATATCAAATTCAACCTCTATCTGGGGAATGCCGCGAGTTGACGGCGGAATACCATCTAAAACAAATCTGCCCAAAGTGCGGTTATCGGAAGCCATCGGCCTTTCCCCTTGCAAAACATGGATTTCCACGGAAGTCTGGTTATCCGCCGCGGTGGAAAAAACCTGGCTTTTAGAAGTGGGAATAGTCGCGTTTCTTTCTATTAAAGCCGTCATCACGCCGCCTAAAGTTTCAATGCCCAAAGTCAAAGGCGTCACATCAAGCAATAAAACATCTTTTACTTCTCCGCCTAAAACTCCTCCTTGAATCGCCGCACCCATCGCCACGCATTCCATCGGATCAACGCCGCGTTCAATTTTTCTGCCGAAATAATCTTCAATGAATTTTTGGACAATCGGCATTCTGGTCGGACCGCCGACTAAAATAATTTTTTCAATTTCTCGCGGACCGAGTTTGGCGTCTTTCAAAGCGTTTTCTACCGGCTGGCGGCATTTCTCAATAATCGGCTTAGCCAATTCCTCTAATTTGGTTCTGGTTATTTTTATTAAAAGATGTTTAGGCCCTTCTTTAGTCGCGGTAATAAAAGGCAGATTAATTTCTGTTTCTAAGGCGGATGAAAGTTCAATCTTGGCTTTTTCCGCCGCCTCTCTCAAGCGCTGGGTGGCCATATTATCTTTTTTTAAATCTATGCCCGTATCTTTTTTAAATTCTTCTTCTAAATATTCAATTAAAAAATTATCTATGTCCGTGCCGCCTAATTGCGTGTCGCCGCTCGTGGAAATCACTTCAAAAACACCGGCGCCGAAATTCATAATCGTCACGTCTAAAGTGCCGCCGCCCAAATCAAAAACCAAAACCTGCTGGTTTTTTTCCTTAACCTTGTCCAATCCGTAAGCCAAGCTCGCCGCTGTCGGTTCGTTGACAATCCTAATTACTTCCAAACCGGCAATCGCGCCCGCGTCTTTGGTTGCTTGCCTTTGCGTATCATTAAAATAAGCCGGTACGGTAATGACCGCTTTTTCCACCCTGTCACCTAAATACGCTTCTGAATCTCTTTTAATTTTTTGCAAAAGAAAAGCGGAAATTTGTTGGGGCGTATATTCTTTGCCGAAAACTTTATATTTAAAATCAGTGCCCATTTTTCTTTTAAAAGCGTACAAAGTGCCTTCTGGGTTAGCGACTGCCTGCCTTCTGGCCGCTTCGCCGATTAAAAGCTCTCCATCTTTAGTAAAAGCGACATAAGAAGGAAACGCTTTTCCTCCGACTAAAGTTGTTCCTTCGGCTGAAGGAATCATTTTTGGTTTTCCGCCTTCCATATAAGAACTGGCGGAATTTGATGTTCCTAAATCAATACCGATTATTTTCATAATATTTTGCCTTTCTAACTCGTGCTTTAATTTATAAACACGATATTAATTATTTATAATAATTACTTTGAATTACGAAATAACGGTTTCAAGGGAGGTAGCTATGCCTTTTTTGCAGACGCGGCGATTAGTCCGCGCGCAAAAAAAGCATATCTACCTCCCTAATTGTTCATTCACTAATAATCACTTTTGCCGGTTTAATCACTTCTCCATTCATTGTATAGCCCGGCTGAATTTCTTTAATTATGGCGCCTTTATCGCTTCCTTCCGATTTTTCTTTCGCTATTGCTTCGTGCTTTTGTAAATCAAATTTTTCGCCGACTGTTTTTATTTCTGCCACGCCCAAGCTTTTAAGCAAATTTTTAAATTGTTCTTTAATCTGGATTATCCCCTTGGACCATTCTGATTTTTTTTCTTCTTCTGAAATATGGTTCACCGCTTGTTTAAAATGGTCGTAAATTTCCAGAAACCGCAAAATTAATCCCGCGTGGGCGAATTTAATCCAATTTTCTTTGTCTTTTTTTATCTCTTTTTCCCGATTGGCGTAATCAGCCTGCGCCCTTTTCCAGCCGTTTAAATATTCTTCAACTTTCTTTTTTTCTTCCTCCAATTCTTTTTTTAATTTTTCTATCTCTTTATCTTCCATCGCTTTAGGGAAAGAAGATTTGTTTTTTGTGTCCATTTGTTATTTATTAGACCTGCTGCGCAATAATCTTTTCTGCTGCAACTTGAAATTTTGGCTGCAAATTATTCAGAACTCCTCACCTTATACTCCGTATAAAGCTTTGTCGTCCTTCATAATTTTCGCTCAAAATTTCCGTGTTTCGCGACGAAAAATTATTACGCAGCAGGTCTATTTAATAATTCTTTTATATATTTTAATAAAGCGAGGTTATGTTCATAATCCATCCTCATCGGTCCCAAAATGCCGATTATTCCCTTGGAACCCTCAGGCAAGTGGTATTTGGTTATAATCATACTGCATTCCTCGTTGAAAGGATTTTTGCGGCCAACCATCACTTCCACCTCTTCGTCAATTTGAGTGAAAATATTTTCTATTTGTTCGTCAAAATGGTCGATAACTCGCGATAAATGGCTGATTAAGCCAAATTCCCTGAACTCCGGCTGGCTGAATAAATTAGTCAAGCCGGTAAAATAAACATCATGGGGCTGGGAAGAAACTAAAATTGTTCCTTCAGACGATTCGGTTAAAATTTTAGCTATTTCTTTTAATAAAAACTGGGGCGATTTTTTAAATTGTTTTTTAACTTTTTTTAAATTGTTTTTTATTTTTTTATCTAATTCCTTTTCTTCCAAAAAATTTTCCAGATAAAAATAATAACCTTTTTCCGTCGGAATCCTGCCGGCCGAAGTATATGGATGGGTTAAATAGCCTCGTTTTTCCAATTCCGCCATTTCATTTCTAATCGTCGCCGAACTAAGTTTTAAACCATGCTTGCCGGCTAATAAATCAGAACCTACTGGTTGGCCGGTTCTAATGTGCTCTTTAATAACGCAATTTAATAAATTTTCCTCTCTTTTTTTCATACCTCTTTAAAAACATTTTTTAGCACTCTCTTGCTTAAAGTGCTAATTTCATTTTAGCAGAATAAAAAATCGTGTCAACCCCGCGCCTTTTATGGACAGGCTAAAATTTTAAAAAACCCTTAGCTTATTATTTTAATAAGCTAAGGGATCAATTTTTAACCGCTTCATCCGTCCGCCAATTTTTCGCCCGAGTGGATTTTTTCGTTCAATTCTATGGTTTCTTTACGCGATGCATGCCGATAATTTTTGCCGCTGTATCTAAAACTTCTTTCGGCGTGCAATCTCGTTTAAAAATATAAGCGGCCGCTCCCATCTTTTCGCTTTTCTTTCGGTCTTGATCCGTATCTAAATTGGTAAAAACCGCGATTGGAATATTTTTTGTCTTTGGATTCTTTTTAACCGCTTCTAAATAATCATAACCTTGTTCGGCCATTAAATTAATAGCGCCTTTTTCCTCTTTCGGAATGATAATATCAAGAAAAACTAAATCAGGTTGTTCGAATTCCGTAATTTGCAATGCTTGCCGAATATCTTTAGTTGATAAAAAATCATAGCCATTTGTTTCAAAATAATCATGATAAATATCAATTAAATTTTTCTCATCCTCCACAAACAGAATTCGTCCTTTATTTGATCTCATTATATTGGTTATTCCTTTCCTCATATATATCAAGTTAAACGGGATTATTTTTTTCAAAAACCATTATTTTATCCTTTTTAACCATTTGGTCAGCCTGTTCGCCATTAAGTTGTTGATTGCGATAAATTGGCACAGTGAAGCTAAAAGTAGAACCCTTGCCCGCGCCTTTGCTGATGCATGTCATTTCGCCATTATTACCTTCAATAATTTTTTTGGAAATGTAAAGACCTAGACCGGAACCGTCGGGGTGAAGGGAACTCGCGCCTCGACCGCGGGAAAATTTTTGAAATAATATTTTTTTGTCATCTTCGGAAATGCCGGCGCCCGTGTCAGTAACATTAATTTTAAAATATTTACTATCAATTAATTCGTAACTTATGGTAACGCCGCCTTGCTCGGTATAATAAATGGCATTATCTAAAAGATTGGAGATAACATGGGTTATTTTTTTAGAATCACACCAGACCGGCGGTATTTTAAAGGATGGTCTACTGACGGATATGTATAGCTTGCGCTGAATCGCCAATGGCATTTTTTGCTTTTCGAGAATCAGCTTTTCAACAATGGCAGTAATATCAGTTTGGATTGGCTTCATCTCCATTTTTTCGCCCTCCAATTCATAGGCGTCCCAGAAATCTTGGACTGTTTGGGCGATTCTCTTAAAGCCGGCTTTAATGGTTTCCAATGATTTGGCAGTGTCCCAAATTTTTTCGTCCATCATAGAAAAAGCCCCTAGGACCACAGAAATCGGCGTGTTGAGCTGGTGATTAGCCACTCTTAAAAAATCCGTCTTGATATTCAATAATTCTTGAAGGTATCGGCTTTTCTCTTGGATGTCTTTGGTTTGATCGCTGACTTTATCTTTAAGGTTGTCTGTTAAATCTTTCAAGGCATCCTTGGCTTTCTTTAAAGAAAAATTAGATTTGATAATTTTCTCGGTGCTACTGTTAAAAAAATATCCGTAGACAATAATTAAAACAAATACCACGATTACCGCCAGTAGTGAGAGTCTCTTCTCAAACAAAAGAAAAAACGAGAAAGACAAAACCAATAAAAGCAAACTGACAACTTGATATTGTAAAAATAAACACTGGTGAAATTTAAATTCACAATATTGACAACGTTTATAGGGCGCGTAATTAAGATTTTTAACTATCCAACAATTTTTATTAAGATAATTACATCCACCGATTTTTCTTTTTCCATTTTGGCTTTTTTTGCATTCCTCCATATTTAATGATTGCGCTGATTATAAATTAGTTTTGCTAAACAATTTTTTAAAAAAATATACATTAAAGTTGCTACGCAAAAACCGACAAAACAGGCCAAAAATATCATTAAATCAACTATCAAAAGATAAACCCAAGCGAAGTCAACAAATTTATTAAAATAAATAAGAGCAAAACCAACAAGCAGAAGTAGCCCCGTCGCGGCAGCCACGAAATTTAATTCCCCCAATTCTTTTGGTGTCGGATTCGACTTCTTTTTAAAGATTAAAACATGAAATTGATACGGTATATTCAGCTTTAGTGAAAAGGCCCCCAAAATTGTTAAAACAGCGACCGCCAAAACCAACCATTGATTATGAATTAAAACCGCAATCAATAGCAATACCCCATAAGTCGCCCGTGAAAATCGTAAAGAATTGTTATAGATTAAACATTGTTGCATATATGGATAATTTTAAATTAAAAAAATAAATTAAATACATTTTTTGACAGCTCGGCACACCTTTTTTACATCTTCAATATTGTTGTAGACGCAAAAACTCAACCGACAACTGGCGGGGGGGTTTAGTCCGTAATAATGATGCGCCAACGTCGCGCAATGACAGCCAGCCCTTGATTCTACCCCTAATTTACTTAACTCCTCGGCAATTTTAAATGGACTTTTGTCTTTACAAGTAAAAGCAACTAAAGATGTTCTATTGACAGGATTTTTTGGGCCAAAAATATTTAATGACGGCATCTCTCCTAATAATCCCAATGCTTCTCTAATCAGAGTTTGCTCATGAGACTTTATATTTTCCATCGCTTTTTTTATGTCGGACGCTTCCAGTTGTTTATTGGCCAGAAAATATTTGCGTTTTCTCGGATTGATAGCAAAATCAATTAATAATCTGATGGCCTGGGCGGAAAGAATCGTCCCTAAAATATTTGGGGTACCGGCCGTAAACTTCCAAGGAAGTGAATTATAACTAACTTTTTCTTGACTAACCATTCCTTCGGCAATCATGTCGCCGCCATAAAGAAACGGTCTCATTTTTTCAAGCAATCCTTCTTTGGCATACAAAGCCCCAACCCCAAAAGGCGCCAGCATTTTATGGAAAGACCAAACAAAGAAATCCACGCCCAGCTCGTTAACATTAACAAAAGTATTGGGAACAACTTGAGCGCCATCAATTAAAAGATATGACCTTGTTTCTCCATTGGGCTGGATATAGCCGCTGGAATCGGCGATGGCTTTTATTTTTTTAATCGGATTGATTGTTCCTAAAAAATTTGACGCCCCGGTGCAACAAACCAATTTAGTTCTTTGGTCTACCAAAGATTTTAGGTGATTCAGATCAAGAACGCCGGTCTCTTTATCAAATTTGGCAATTCGGCACTCTGTATTAACGCCGAATTTCGGCAATATTTCTTTGCATAATCCGTACCAAGGAACATAGTTTGAATTATGCTCCATGAAGGTTGTGACCACATTATCTCCATTTTTGAATTCAGTCATTAAAGAGTACATGACCGAATTAATTGCTTCTGTGGCGTTTCGGTATAAAACAATATTTTTTCGCGAAGTGGCGCCGATAAATTGCGCAATCGTGTCATAAGATGATTCAAACGCTTCGGTAGTTAATAGCGAAGAGCGGGACTGGCCCCGATGGACATTATCGTACTGAACGACAAGCTTTTTCAGCAATTCTAATAATTGGACAGGGACTTGCGTGCTCGCCGCGTTATTGGAAACTATTCTTCCGGCTTTTATTGCCGGAAAAAATTTTCTTATTTTTTTGGTGTCTATCATAAGTTGATTTTTGACCAGATTAATAGTTTTCATTTTCCCGTGTGATGTATTTATTGTATATAATACATTCTTTTATTGTTTTTTACAACAGAAACCAAAAATACCATAGGAAAACCTCTAAGGCCAAACTTCAGCGACTTTTAGATAGCTATTTAGAGCAGGATATTGAGTGAATTGAAATAAAAAGAAGCGCTTCTATTTTCGAGGCGCTCTTTGAGTGCAGTCCTTTTTTAAAAAGTCAATAAAAACGCCTTTCGGCATAGTTATAAGTTATTAGTTATAAGTTATTTTTGGTAGCGCCTAGGGGATTTGAACCCCTGATCTTCTGCCTGAGAAGCAGACGTCCTAGGCCACTAGACGAAGGCGCCGCGATTAACTCACAACTGACAACCTATAACTAAAAACTAATAAATTACAACCGATAACTCATAACCTGCAACTGACAACTTAAACTGATAACTGGCAATTAAAAATCTTGGCGGACTAATAACTCTTTGGCTTTCAATGGTTCTGCCATTAACTCTTTTGTGATCTTTTCCATTCTCGCGCCCTGCGAACCTTTGATTAAAATTATATCTCCTTCTTTTATTCTGTCTTGAGCAAATTTACCAGCTATTTTCAAATCTGTAAAGCTGAAAATTTTATTCTCTTCCATGCCCGCTTCTTTCGCCCCTCTGGCAATATCGCGCGCCATTTCCCCTACCGTGATCAAAGTATCAGCTATTTGAGCCGCTTTTTTGCCAACCTCTTTATGGCCTTCTTCGGTGTAATTTCCTAATTCCAGCATATCGCCCAAAATAATTATTTTTTTACCTTCACAAGAAATCTCTTTTAAACTTTCCAAAGCAGCAATCGCGGAAAAAGGCGAAGCATTATAAGTATCATCAATAATTAAGCTATTTTTTATTCCTTGAATTAAATTCATTCTGCCTAATGGCGGCCTGTATCGCCCCAAAGCCTCGCTGATTTCCAATAAATTCATCTTGTAAATTATTCCGACGCAAGTACTCGCCAAAGCGGCGTAAACCTGTTGTTTGCCTAAAACATAAGGAAGAAAGACAGGCATTATTTTACCCTCGCTAATCAATTTGAAGTTAATTCCTTTTATTCCATTATGCTCGCTGATAACCGCTTCCGAAGCTCTGATATCAGCTCCTTCCGAAAAGCCAAATGTATGTATCTTGGCTTTTGTCTTACTTTTCATATTATAAACCAATTGGTCGTCTAAATTTAATATCGCGTGGGCGTCGCTTTTTAAATCATTGATTAAATTTTGTTTTTCTTCGGCGATTTTTTCAATTTGTTTAAAAAACTGCAAATGAACTTTTCCCACGCTGGTAATAATAGCTATTTTACGCGGCACAAAAGAGGTTAAATATTTTATATCCCCTATTCTGTCTGCCGCCATTTCTAAAATCAAAATTTCGGGATAATTTTTTTTCTTATTGATAATCAAATCCAAACCATGCAAAAAAATTTTTAACCAGCCGATTAATGATTTTTTAGCGCTCTCGCATCCTAAAACGCTCAAAGGAACGCCTATTTCATTATTATAATTTTTAATGCTTCTCCCGACCTTATCGGAAAATTTGCTTTTAAGCACGGCGTAAATCGCCTCTTTGGTTGAGGTTTTCCCCACGCTGCCGGTAATGGCGATTATTTCCGGCTGATATTTTTTTAAAACTTTAATGGCTAAAATTTTTAAAATTATTTGAATAATTTTTTTCATAATGTACGCGCGCTAATAAATTTTATCACTAAAACAATTTACTTCTCTTGAATTATGGAATTCTCAAAAAAGTGTCATTAATTTCCCGCGCTGCCATCGCGAGGAACAGCTGAATATATCGAGGTCGAACCTCAATATATTATCGAGGTCGAACCTCGATATTTTCCTCAATATATTATCAAGGTCGAACCTCGATATTTTCCTCAACCTCGATATTTTCCTCAGTATTTTATTTATTTCTCCGGTGGAATTTGGTAATAGTTTAGCATAAACTCGGCTAATTTTCCAAATAAAGGAGCGGCGCTGCTTTCCGCCCAGGCAACATCTTTAGGGTTATCTATCTTAACCAGCATGGCAAATTTTGGGTCATCAACCGGCGCGAAACCGGCGAACGAACCAATATTTACGCCCTCCTCATAGCCGCGTCCATCTTTCTTGGGTACCTGCGCCGTGCCCGTCTTTCCCGCCACGTAATATCCTTTTACTCCGGCGTTTTTACCATGGCCATTCTCCACCACGCTCACCAACATTGCTCCTAAAGTGCTGGCTGTATTTGATGAAATAACCTCTCTGATCAATTTGGGCTTAATTTCTGAAATTTCTTCATTAGAATAAATTATTTTCTCCACTAAATAAGGTTTCATTAATTTTCCTTTGTTGGCAATCGCGGAAAAAGCGCTCACAACTTGCAATGGAGTAACGCTGATTCCTTGGCCGAAAGAAGCGGTAGCGGAATAAATTTCTTCTTTCTGGCTCAAGGAGTTTATATCTCCTTTACCTTCAACGGGAAGTTCTATGTCCGTAATTTTTCCAAAGCCGAATTTTTCCACATAATCTTTGAAAATTTTTACTCCGACTTGCCTAACCGCGAAAATAGCGCCGGTATTCAAAGACTCTTCTAAAACTTTTATCATATTGACTGCGCCGTGTTCTTTTTTATCTGAATTTTCAATAGTATGCCCGTCTATTTTGACAAATCCCTCGTCTTGGTAAGTGGTTTGCGGCGTAACTTTTTTTTCTTCCAAAGCCGCCGCCATCGTGATGGCTTTAAAGATCGAACCGGGCTCATAAGTGTAAGAAATAGCCGGATTGGCAAATAAATTCAAATCTTTAATTTGCCCGTAATTATTAGGGTCAAAATCAGGATAATTGCAAAGGGCTAAAATCTTGCCGGTTTTCGGCTCCATAATAATAACCGTTCCTCCGTCAGCGCCATGCTCTTGAACTGTATTTTTTAATTCTTCGCAAGTTTTATATTGGATTGTCCTTTCAAGGGTTAAAATTAAATCCGCCCCATTTTTTGCTTTTTCAAGATTATAATCCGAAAGAAAAATCAATGACCCTAAGGCGCTTCTTTTCGCCTCCAAGCTTCCCTTCTGTCCCGACAAAATTTTTTCATAATATTCTTCCAAGCCGTATTGCCCGGCCTTCCCATCGCCTTGATAGCCGATAAATCCGGTCAGCTGGCTGAAAAGATTTTTTTCCGGATAAAATCTCTTTGTTTCCGGAATGAATTCTACGCCTTTTATTTTTAATGTTTTTATTTCTTCTACTTTTTCTTTAGCCACATAATGCTTTAAAATTTCATAAAAATCATTTTCCTTGGACAATTTCGGCAAAATATCTTCTTTTGAAAGCTCTAAAATAGGCGCGATTGTTTCAGCTGTTTTTTCGGGTTCTTTAATATGAACCGGTACCGCAAAGACCAAATACAATTCAAGATTAGCGGCAATCGGATAAAGTTTTTCTTTTTTATCCTTAATAAATATTTTTCCGCGCGTCGGATAAAGCTCTTCGGAAAATTGCTGGCTCCCCGAAGCCAAAGCAATGTAAAAATTATGCTTTACAATCTGCAAATTAAACAAGCGGATAATTATCAAAGAATAAAAAATAAAAATCACTACGATAGGTAGTGTAAAACAATCTGAAATTTTTTTATTTTTCAGTTTTTTTTTATTAAAAATCATCTAAATAAATTAGATCTGCTGCGTAATAATTTTTCGTCGGGATCCTTCGCTTCACTCAGGACAGGCTCTGAAATTTTGGCTGCAAATTATTCAGAACTCCTCGCCTTATACTCTGTATAAAGCTTTGTCGTCCTTCATAATTTTCGCTCAAAATTTCAAGTTGCAGCAGAAAAGATTATTGCGCGGCAGGTCTATCATCTGCGCGCTGTTACGGAAACTGACGAAGAGATATAATCCACTTGGCCGGCCTTCACCATATTTAATTCTTTTTTAAGCTTTTCTATGTTTGACAAAGATTGTAACTCGGTCACATTCATTTCTAAATTTTTATTTTTCTGCTCAATATCATTTATTTTATCTTCCAAGCTCTTAATTTCAAACCCCTTGATCGCCAAATCATTTATCTGGAATAGATAGGTTATTGCCAATAAAAAAACTGTGATAAATAAAAACGCGGACATTTTATGCTTAAGATTCAAATTTTTTAAAAAACCTTTTTTCGCGGGATAATAATGTTTCTTTGTATTTTTCTTGGAAAAGACAAATAAAGGAGACATAAAATATAATTTAATTGATAATGGGAATTATAATTTCTCCGCCACTCTTAGTTTGGCGCTTCTGCCGCGCGCGTTTTCTTCAACTTCCTCTAAGCTTGGCCTGATTGGCTTTTTGGTAATTATTTTCAGACCGCTTTTTTCTTTAAAAAATCTTTTGACTATTCTGTCTTCCAAAGAATGGAAGCTAATCACCGCCAATCTTCCTTCCGGCGCTAAAATTTCAATCGCCTGGGGCAAAACTTTCCTTAAAACGCCTAATTCGTCATTAACCGCTATCCTTAAGGCCTGAAAAACTCTGGTGGCAAAATGAATTCTTGAATGCTGGAATCTGAAAGGAACCGCTTTTTTTATAACTTCAACTAATTGGTTAGTTGTTTTAATAAAATCTGTTTTTCTTGACTCTATGATTTTTCCCGCGATTCTTTTGCTGAATCTCTCTTCTCCATATTTTTCAAAAATTTCAGCCAACTCTTCTTCTTCGTATGAATTAATTATTTTTTCAGCCGTTAAATCATCATTTAAATCAAATCTCATATCCAATGGCTCATCCCTTAAAAATGAAAAACCTCGGCCGCTTTTTTCCAATAAATCAGAACTAAGCCCTAAATCCAGCAAGATACCGTTAACCCCGTTAGAAAGCCCCGTCCCCTGTGACTCTTTATTTTTAGAAAGAGCGGTTGAGTTTGAAGATCCGCCCTTTCTAACGGGGTTAACCGGAAAAAAATTATTTTTTTCAGCGATTAATTTTAAATTAGCGAAATTTTCTTGAACTAAAATCAAATTCTTGATTCCTTGCAATCTTTTAATCGCTTCTTTATCCAAATCAATGCCTAAAACCTTTCCTTCAGGCTCTATTTTTTTTAAAATAGCTAAACTATGCCCGCCGCCGCCAAGAGTGCAATCAATAAAATTTTGATTGGCTCGCGGATTCAAATATTCAATTATCTCTTTCAAAAGAACTGGTTTATGCATTTTGTTGTTGGTTGTAAATTGTAGGTTGTTAGTTATTAGTTATCCCTAAGCGTTCATCTCTCCTAAAGTTTCGGCGATGTTTTCACTTTCTTCTTCCGCGCCTTGTTTATACTTTTCCCATTTTTCCTCATCCCAAATTTCCAAACGATTATACAAACCGGCAATCACTGCCTTCTTTTTTATGCCGGCGAATTTTCTTAAATAATCAGGCAAGATAACTCTTCCCTGTTTGTCTATTTCTATATCCATCGCGCCGGCTAACATAAATCTGGCAAATCCCCTGCTGTTAGATTTATTAATTGGCAGCTTGGCTAATTTATCAGCCAATTTTTCCCACTCGCTTTGAGTGTATAAAAATAAACAATTATCCAATCCCTTAGTTACGACCGCGCCTTTTTCCAACTGATTGCGAAATTTGATTGGCACAGCCAATCTTCCTTTTTCATCAATATTGTGATGATATTCGCCGATGAACATAAATTTTTCGAATTATTACAAATTCTATATTTCTAATTAATTCGTGGAGATTCGTTCTAATTCGTAATAATTGACGAATGAGTTATGCACAATTTTCTCCACTTATCCCCACTTTTATCCACCATAGTTTAATTATAAACCACTTTACCCCATTGGTCAACCATTACGCAAGTATGATTTTCCCTTTATTTAAAACAAAAAAACAAGGGCTAACCTTGTTATGTGTATTATTTGTGGATAACTTAAGTCTTTGTTTAAATTTTCGACTCGCCGTGGAGGGTCAGAATATTAGGCTCCTTGCCGTAAAACGGCATAATCGGCTTAAAAAATTTTGGCGGGAAAAAATCTATTTTTCCCGTTGAATTTGTTTTAACGCCTTTAATCGGAAGATTTAAACTCCAAGCCAAAGCATTCGCGATTGATATACCCGCTCTTAAAGAAGTAAAAGCTCCCGGCCCCTTAACAACGATTATCCCTTTTAAATCCTTGCCCCGTAGGATATTGCCAATCTTATCAAATTTTAATAAATCTTTTGCTGGAGATAATTTTGAAGAAAATATCCTATGGGGTTTGATTTTTATTTTATTATTCTTTAATAATTTATCTATCACTAATAATAATTTTTCCGTTTCTCCGAATTCTCTTTTAAAATTAATTTTTTGGATTAATTTTCCTTCTTTTATCAAAGCGACTGATTTATTTTCTAACGCCGTGTCAATAAAAAGCAACATACTAAAATTGTTAAAATTATCTTTTATTTTAAATTATCTATTAAAACCACTTTTTTATTTTCTAAAATATCAAATAAAAAACAATCCGTTAAATCGCTCCGGTATTTAAATTCCTGTAAACTCATAACCGTATAATTAATTTCTCTTCCCAAATCAGTTTCTATTTTTTTAATTAAATATTTAATCTTTTTTCTTTTCACCCTGCCAACCACCAACAAATCCGTTTTAGAAGGCGTGTTGGTAAAAAATCCGGACAGCGCCAAATAATAAATTTTGCCTAATTTTTTAATTCTCGCGACTAAAAATTCTTCTAAAAGAAGTTGTGATTTCGCTAAAAGGGCTTTTAATTCGGGATAAAGAATAAAATCTTTATTCAAAATATAATGCTGTTCAAACTTTATTTTATCTTCCATTCGCTCAACGGTTAATGGCTCTTTTTCGCCTTTTTCTTTAATATTTTTTTTAGCCGGCTTCTTGGGAGGCGCTTTCGCTTTTACCTCCTTGATTAAATTTAAATTTTTTAAATTTTCTATTTCTTTCTTGACGGAATTAATTTTAAGGCCGGTTCTCTGGCAAATATCTTTTAAATAATAAACTGCTAAATCATTGATTAAAAATAATCTTAATAATTTAACTCTTGTTTTTGAAGCAAAAAGTCTTTCAAGCATAATTATTCATATATGAATATTTATATATATATAGTATAATACTCTTATAATCCGATGTAAACCCATCTTATGATTGGATATAATTTAGAAATGGCCAAACTTTTTATCTATAATGCTAAAAAAAGCAAATCTTTCCCCTATTGCGATATTTCTTTATTCGCGGATGAAAAAAATCCTTTAATCATGCTGGGAGAAATCAAGCTGAATATTCCGGAAAATAAAAAAATCTTGCAATTTATTTTTGACTCTTTTAAAAAGCATTATCAAATATTATCCATAGACAGCCTTGTTAATAATTTAGAATTGCGGCTTGAAAGCGCCTTGCAAAAAACCAACCAAGAATTGCAAGTAGAATTAATAAGAAGGAATAAAAAAGAATGGCTGGAAAAATGCAGTTTGCTTATCGGCGCGATGGAGGAGAAAATGGTCCATTTTACTTATTTGGGCGATGAAATGGAAATTTTTTTAATCCGGGGCAATAAAATTATTAATGTTTTAAATGGCCGAGCGAGCAATAAAATAAATCCTTTGAAAATATTTACCCACATAACCTCGGGAAGTTTGAATGGCAATGACAATCTCCTTTTTTGCAATTCAGCTCTTTTGGATTATTTTTCCCAAGAAAAACTTAGAAAAGTTATTTTAAGCAATCCCCCGGAAAAGGCCTGCCAATACCTGAAATCATTGATTATTACCGAATTAGAATCAAAAACCAGCGTCATCGCCGCGATCTTTAAAATATCTTCATTTAAAATAAAAGAAACGTTGCCTCCCTTGCCCCAAGAGCAAGAAATAGAGATCGAAGCAAAGTCTTCTCCCCTGCCGATGCCTCAAATTATTTCCTCGCCGCCGATTTTTAAAAAATGGCTGGAAATATTTTTAAACAAATTAAATTTTCTTTTAGATTTTTTAAAAAAGATTAAAAGCCTTGCCGTTAAAATCGCGCCTTTCTTTAAAGAAAAGTTTTCCATAAAAAAATTAAAAGAAAAAATCGCGGTACTTAAAATTAAATTTAAATTTTTATCGCCTTACCATAAAATAATCCTTTTGACCTGCTTGTTTCTTTTTCTTTTGTTCGCCCAAAGCATTGCTTTCCTTGGCGGAAAGCAAATAGCTAAAAAACAACAAATTGAAGAAAATAAAATAACCATGGAAATTCAAGACAAGCAAATAGATATAGAAATTTCGCTGAATTACGGGGATAAAGAAAAAGCGGAAAAAACAGCCCTTGAAACAAAATTAATGATTCAAAAACTTTCTTCCCGAACCGAAAAACAAAAAAATTTAATCAAAGAATTGGAAGAAAAAAATCAAATTTTATTGAATAAAGCTCGAGATATTTTTATCGCCAAGCCCGAATTAATCGCCAGCCTTTCATCCCTGAAAGAAAGTTTTAATCCTCAAAAATTATTTTTCTCCGGACAAGAGCTTTACGCGCTTGACTTGGAAAATAACATTTTTTCTAAAACCGTTCTTCAAAATAAAGAGACTTCTTTCAATGAAATGCCATCGGAGGAAAAATTTAAAGCCGCGGTCTTGCTGGATAATGAAAACTTGCTGCTTGTCGACGCCGAAGGAAAATTATCAAAGCTTAATCTGAAAGAAAATTCATTGACTGATTATAAAATTAATTCGGAAAAAGAAAAAGAAATCCGAGACGCGGCGATTTATCAGGATAAACTTTATTTATTGGACATAAAAAATAATCAAATTTTAAAATACAAAAAAATACAAAATGAATTTTCAGAGGAAGCAAATTGGCTGAAAGAAAAAATGACCCTTGAAGATTCAACTTCTTTCGCGATTGACGGCAATGTCTATTTAACAAAAGAAAACGGCCAAATTTTAAAACTATATAAAGGAAAGATAGAAAACTTTAACATTTCTAATTTAAAAGGAGAACCGATAAAAGAAAAAATTAAAGTATTCACTGATTTGGAAATGAAATTTATTTACCTCCTTGACTCTCTAAACAAAAGGGTGGTAATTATCAATAAAGAAAATAAAACCATAGAGAAGCAATTAAAATGCGAAGAATTTTTTGCCGTGAATAATTTGCTGATCTTGGAAAAAGAGAAAAAAATTTATTTATTAAGCGAAAGAAATCTTTTTGAAATTAAAATTTAATTTTATTTTTTTAAAAATTTTATTCGCTTAACACGGGATTGCTTCGTCGTCGGACTTGAGTCCTCCTCCTCGCAATGACACTCTTCCTTTTGTCATTGCGAGCGAGGCAGCAGCCGAGCGCGGCAATCCCGTTGTCTATCGCGCCCCCCTTTGTCATTGCGAGAAACAAAATAAAAACGCGATAAAAAAGAACTCCGCTTTAAAACGGAATTCTTTTTTATTAAAACGCTCTTTGATAAATCTATTTGAGAGTTACTTTCGCGCCAGCTTCTTCCAATTTCTTTTTAATCGTTTCCGCTTCTTCTTTGGCGGCGCCTTCTTTGATAATCTTAGGAGCGGCTTCTACTAAATCTTTGGCTTCTTTCAAGCCCTTTTGGGTAATCTCTCTGACTGCTTTAATCACATTTATTTTATTCGCCCCCATCTCCGTAAGCTCAACATTAAAGCTGGTTTTTTCTTCAGCTTGAGTTTCAGCTCCCGCGGCGGAAGCAACGGCCGCGCCAGCCATCATTTGAGGCTGGGAAGAAACGCCGAATTTTTCTTCTAAAACCTTAACTAACTCCGCTAAATCCAAGGCGCTTAAGTTAGAAATTTTTTCCACTAAATCTTTAAATTTAGCGGGAACTTCTTTCTCTTCTTGTTCTTGATTTTGTTTTTTTTCTTCTGACATAAATTTTCCTTAGGTTTAATAATAACAAGCAAATTATCTTGCCATTATATTAATTATTTTTTTGATAAATTATTTAAAAGGCAAGTTAATCCTCTTAAATTCCCTTGTAAAACATTGACTAAGCGACTTACGGGCGATTTAATTTGCCATAACAATTTACTTATTAATTCCGGCTTGGACGGCAATTTGGATAATTCCAATACTTTTTCTAAATTAATAAATTTTCTTTCCAAAATACCTCCTTTTATTTTCAACGCTTTATGCTCTTTACTGAATTTAGTTAAAACCTTGACTGGCGTTATTTCATCTTCATAACCGAATAATATGCCTAAACCGCCTTCCATTTCGCCAAGCTTGATATCTTCTATCCCCGCGTTTTTTAAAGATAATTCAGTCAAAGTTTTTTTAGATATTATATAATCGCTCTGTTGTTTTTTTAATAAATTTTTTAATTCTTGAATTTCTTTGACCTTTAAGCCAAAATAATCGGCAAAAACAGCGATTTTCATTTTGCCGAATTTTTCTTTTAAATTTTCGACCATTTGTTTTTTTTGTTCTTTTGTTTTAGCCATAATGATATTTTTTAACGCAACAAATTACGAATCCCTGTCAGCAGGGTAGGTTGAATGACGTCATCCAACCTACCCTGCTGATTTAGTCATAAAATTAAAAATCTGCATTACCGCAGATTTAAAAGACTTTCGCCTAAATAGGATATTAAGCCTTTCAGCGCCTATTTTCTACGGCAGATATTGATTGAGATGGTTGCAAAACTGCTTCGGCTGCAATTTGCTATTTTCAGCCAATGCTTCGTCAAGCTGCGTAAAATGATTTTCGCCGTAATTCTATTACGGTTCAAATCATTTTACTTGCTTTCCTCGCCTTGGCTGAAACTATCTAAATTTCGCGACAAAACAGTTTTGCAACCATCTCATTGTTTATATTTTAAACAAAAACAGAATTTATGTCAAGTACATGTACAAGATGAGTGCATATTTTTACTCCACCCTCGCCTGAAAACTGACTTGGCCGGAAACGCCCGCGGAGAGAGAAGAAATTGTCCAAGTGAGTTCGCCTGCTCCGGAGTTATATGTTCCTCCGTTGGTAGCGCTGTTTGCGATATAGGTTGTTCCTTCGGGAATTTCGTCGGTGATGACAATATTCCTTGCTTCCACGGCAGAGGTGTTTTGATAGGTTAAAGTGTAAGTAAGGGTATCTCCTGTTGAAGCTTCCGCCCTATCTACTTGTTTGGTAAGAGTAATGGAAGGCGGGATGATTGGTTCGGGTTCAGGAGTTGAACCGTAATTGCAAATATCAGACGGACAAGGATTGCCAAGATATTCCCAGATATATGAAGTGAGAGTGATGGGACCGCCATAGAGACCGTTGCCGTCGGTAACGAAGCCCCGATTCCCGGAAACCCCATGCAGATTGTATTGCCGCATCCAACTACGAATCGTATCCTCTTGTGGAAACGGCCAAAGATTATCATCTGTCAATGTATCCCAACCAGCATCACCATACAATGTTCCCGATATGCCTAGTCTCTTGATGATTTGAGGACCAATTTGCCCTTCGTTCATACCTCCTGTCTTTAAATAAGACCCATCCTCT
Organism: Parcubacteria group bacterium Athens0714_12; assembly: GCA_007378955.1. GTDB lineage: Bacteria > Patescibacteriota > Patescibacteriia > UBA2591 > VMGY01 > VMGY01. Next base: position 38,690 of record VMGY01000002.1, read on the forward strand.
ATACGAACTAAATATAACAGCCCGTTAGTTATAGGATTCCTATTCGTAATATCATGCGCACCTGCATTAGTTCCTGAATAATTTGCCCGATTACCATATAAACAATTATAATCAACCCCACTATCAGATTTAACTAAAGCAATATCACTTAGCTTATAAAAAATATTATTCCTTACAAATTGGGCTCGATCTTCTACATTCAAACCACATCCATAAGGATCTGTACCCGGCCCCAAATCACCGAATAAACAATTCTCTACTCGAATATCTGACAATGCAGGAGGGGTATACCATTGCGATCCCTGAGCCATATCATAAAAAACAGAATTCTTCAAATAGGTACCAGTACTAGCGGACTCCCAATAGAGTCTACCATCCACATTATTCAAAGCTATAGAGGAATCAACTACAACTCCCGTAGAACCATTAGCTCCATAAAATGCTCGCATTGTCCCAGATCCGCAATTACCTGGATCAGCACCATCGATTGATATACAGTTCTGAAACCAGTTAGGACCAGCACCATAATTAGTAAAACAACCTGCTTGTTCATTAGAATCTTCTTCACTCTTATCATATCTAGCTACACATCGTCTTAGAATATTATTGCTGCAAATACTGTGGTTACCCCATTCTCCTCCAAGTGAAAATTGATACCGCGCACGTCCCCAAGCAAAACAATCTTCTAATAAGCAATATGTACTCCTTTGAACATAAAAATTATAATACACATCATCCGCTGGCGGATTAGCACTAGACATAGGCTCGTATGCAGCACATCGTAATACTTTAATATGATTGCAATAATAAAGATGAAAATTGGTAGCACCAGGTCCACCTGAATTCCTAAACACTAAACCCTCAAACTGAATATATGAGCGATTATAAATATACACAGGATTTCTTGGTGATATACCTTCCCCATCTATAATAACTCCAAAATCATGCTCAGCTTTAATCGTCGTGTAAGCGTCAGCTGAGCCATTTGGAATTCCATTCCATTCCCATCCGGTATTCGTGCACATCATATTCTGCATGCCAGTATATACTCCGCTCTTAATAATAAGTGTGTCCCCTTTGGACATTAAAGCAATTCCGGATTTGATATATTTCTTGGGATTTAATTCTGTTCCTGTTCCGCTATCATTAATCGCGGAACCATCAACATAATAAGTCGCATGAGTCTGGGCGTTGGCGGGTTGATATATTTTATTTGAAAAAATAAAAATAATCATAGCAATTATTAAAATTGCTATAATTAAAACAAGCTTATTGTTCTTGCGGGAAAATGAAAAAATTGATTTCATTTGATTGATTATATTTTTTTATCTTTTATTTATTCTCGAAGTTTCCATTATTAAAAGACAACTATCTTTAGGGAAATTGATTTTTTTATGAGTATTTTTATTGAGAGTGTTTTAGACATTATTGCTTAGGATTATTATAGTATAACTTGATAAAAAAAGATACGCTGCTGCGGATAAAATAATATTATTATTTTAAATATTTTGCTTTATTTCTATTATGCTCTTCAATGGTCTTGCTAAAAATAATTTCGCCGTCGTCTTTTGATAAAAAATACCAATAATTCGTCTTTTCGGGATAAATCGCCGCTTTGATAGAGCTTAAAGAGGGATTGCAAATCGGACCGGGAGGAAGGCCGGGATTAATGTATGTGTTATAAGGAGATTTTATCTTTGTGTCCTCAAAGGATAATTTTTTATTATTTCCTAAAATATAATTTATCGTCGCGCAAGATTCCAGCGCCTTGCCTATTTTCAACCTTTTATAAAATACATCCGCCACAATTTTTCTGTCCTCATTCTTGCGAGCCTCTTTTTCCACCAAACTCGCCATAATTAAAATTTCAAAAATAGTTTTACTCTGGCTCTTTATTTCTTCCCTCAAATCCTTATTTAATTTTTTATTAAAATTATCAAGCATCTTTTCAATAATCTCTTTGGCGTTGCTATCAATATAAACCTGATAGGTATCAGGAAAAAGATATCCTTCTAAACCGGTTAAAGCCGGCTTATCTTTTAAAAAATCGTATATTTCCAGCCACTTTTGACTGCCACCATTAACAATTTTTAAAAAATCGTCCTTTTTTGCCAATTTCCTCTCTTCCAAATATTCAGCTATTTTTTTGCTGTCCCAATCTTCAATAATAGTAATTTTTATTTCTCGTAGCGCGTTTTTGGATGTTAGGATATTCGCGATATCCTCCATTTTCATTCCCGCGTATAATTTATATTCCCCGATTTGAAATTTATTTTCCAGTTTTTTTAAAAAAATATAAAATCTGAAAGCAAACCCGTTGTCTATCAATCTTTCGTTTCTTAAATTATAAACAATCGCGTTTGCCGACTCGCCTTCGTCAATCTTAAAAATAACTTCTCTTGAGCCTTCAAAATTAACCGCTAAAGTATTGGAATAATAATTTATTCCCAGTAGCGGGATAATAACTAATAAAATAATAATTGAAATAAATTTCCTATTCATTTATTTTCTTTGATTAAGGGCACAAAAACAAAACCAGGATAATGTTTTTCTTTATATTGATTCTCGCCGATTTTTTCCAATAAAATCAATTCTTGCGAAGAATCGCCAACCGGCATAATCAGCCTTCCACCTATTTTTAATTGGTCTTTTAAGGCGGTTGGGATTTGAGCCGCGGCGGCTGCCACATGAATCTTATCAAAAGGCGCTTCGTCGGGCAAGCCCTTGCTTCCATCCAAACAAAAAAATTTTATTCTGCCATTTTTGATAAAATTATATTTAGACGCGTTTTTCTCGCCCATTTCCTTAAGTTCCGGGATTCTTTCCACCGCGCAAACTCTTCCTTTTTTACCCGTTATGTAAGCCAATAAAACCGCTGTCCAGCCCGAACCAGAACCAATGTCTAAAATTTTCTCTCCTTCCTTCGGCTGAAGCAATTCCAACATAAAGGCGACTGTCAAAGGCTGTGAAATAGTCTGGTTGTGGCCAATAGGGAGGGGAATATTCAAGTGAGCGTCTTTTTTAAAATCCTCGGGCGTGAAATCCTCTCTTTTTATTTTTAAAAAAGCCTCTATGATTTTAGGCGTTTTGAGATAATTTTGACTGATTAATTCTTTGATTAAATTTTGCATAAATACATTAGATATCTCTTATGCCGTTGCGAGGAGCCACGGGATTGCTTCGTCGGCTGCTGCCTCCTCGCAATGACACTCTTTTGTTTGCCGTCGCGTCCCCACTCTGTCATTGCGAGGAGCGACACCAAGGAGCGACGAAGCAATCCCGTTTCAATTTGTCCATTGCGTTTCACTTTGCCGTCGCATCCCCCCTGTCATTGCGAGGAGCGACCTCAAGAAGCGACGCGGCAATCCCGTTGTCCGTCGCAACCACCACGGGATTGCTTCGTCGGCTACTGCCTCCTCGCAATGACAAACAAGAGTGTGTCATTGCGAGCGACTGGAAGGAGCGCGGCAATCCCGTTCATTAACCGCAAAAGCATAGTTATTAAATTTATTTAAATATATAAATAATTATTATTCCCGCCAAAATAAAACGATAAATGGCGAAAGGAATCAGAGAGTGATTTTTTAAATATTTCAAAAAATATTTAACGCAAAAATAAGAAGAAATAAAAGCGGATAAAAATCCTAAAATAAAAATCATCCTTTGGCTAAAAGACAGCGAGGCGAAAGAAAAATCAAAAACTTTTTTTATCCCGGCGCCGAAAATTATTGGGACTGCCAAAAGAAAAGAAAATCGCGCCGCCGCTTCCCTGTTTAAATTTCTTCCCAATCCTGCTATAATGGTAATGCCGGACCTGGAAACCCCGGGGATTAAAGCGCATACCTGGCTGAAACCGATAATCATCGCGCTTTTAAAATTCAAATTTTCCAAAGAATCTTTTTGTGAAGATATTTTTTCAAAAATAATAAAAAGGATGCCGCCGATTATTAAAGCCATAGCCACGCTGATTAAAGAAGAGAAAAATTTTTCTATCACACTTTCAAAGAAAAAACCGGAAATGGCGGCGGGCAAAGAAGCGATTAAAATAAAATAAGCGATTTTTTGCTCGGAATCATGAGAATCTATTTTTTTCAGAAAAGCTTTTATGTATTTCGCGAGATCGCTTCTGAAAAAAATAATCAAAGCCAATAAGCTGCCTAAATGAAGCGCCACGTCAAAAGTTAAATTGTCCGCCAAGTCAAAAATTAAAAATTGGTGAAATAAAATCAAATGACCTGAACTGGAAACAGGCAAAAACTCGGTTAAGCCTTGGATAATTCCTAAAATTATTGAATAAAAATATAAAATCATATGTCTTATCAAATGTTTTTAGTCCCTATTTTAGCGGGCCTAATCGCCCAAATTATTAAATTATCAACTGACGGAATAAAAGGCAACTTCAAATGGAAAAATTTTATTTCTGATTACGGCAAAATGCCCTCTTCCCATACCGCTTTTGTGGTCGCGTTAGCCGCGGAAATGGCTTTATTTCAAGGATTTAAAAGTTCGGAATTCGCGATTTCTTTAATTTTAGCTCTTGTTGTTATCCGCGATGCCACCGGCTTAAGGCGCAATATGGCAAGACAAAATAAACTTTTAAATAAAATTTGCTCAAAAATTGGATTAAAAGAAGAACAGTTGGAAGAAACGCTGGGACATACGCCCTTGGAAATATTTTTTGGCTGTCTTTTGGGGATAAGTTTGGTTTTGGTATTTTATTTTATTTAGAGGCTAAAGCCTCCAATCCTTTTTAAGCAACCAAAGGCTAAAGCCTCTAATCCCTTTCCGCTGTTCTCTTTTAGGGACTAGAGACTTTAGTCTCTCTTTTTATTTTATATTCGTAATATCTATATCAATAATCTTCATCTGCAATTCTTTATTGCCATTCCATTCATTGACTCCCAGCTCAAAAACTATATCTACCATATCCCCTATTTTCAATTTTGAACCAATGGTTTTGCCCAAGCCAAAACCAATAAATTTTTTGGAATTAAAACTACTCTGAATAACGGAAAGTTTTAAATGCTGTTCATTCTTCCCTAATTTTTCCAATCCCGTTATCTGCAAATTAACGCTCAAAAATTTTGGCTTTTTATTGGATTCGCCAAAAGGTTCAAATTTTTCCAACTCTTCCTGAAGGTCCCAATTTATATCCCCTAAATCTAATTTTGCGTTTATTTTAAGCCAAGAAAACAGCTCTAAATTTTTTAATTCTCTTTCGGCGATTTTATTTATCTCTTCTTTAAATTCCGACAATTTATTTTCTTCCAAACTGAAACCGCTGGCCTCGGGATGTCCGCCATAGCGGAGTAAATGCCGGCCGCACTCTTGAAGAGCTTTAACGATATTAAATTCGGGGACGCTTCTGGAAGAGCCTTGCAGGCCCTTTTTGTCAATTTTTGTGATTACAATCACCGGCTTATATAATTCATCTTGCAGCCTGCCCGCGACTAAACCGATTATCCCCACCGGCCAAAACCATTTTTTTGGGCTTTCCACGATAATTATCTTTTTATCTTTTTCGCCTTTGATTTGCTCTTTCGCTTCCTGCATTATTTTTCCTATCATTAATTGCCTTTGCTGGTTTATTTGATTAAGTTTTTTAGCTATTTCCCGCGCTTCTTTTTCTGATTCTGTCGTTAATAATTCAAAAGCAGTGTTGGCATGGTCCATTCTGCTGGCGGCATTTAATCTCGGGCCTAATTGAAAAGAAATATGCTCGCTGTCAAGCAAATTATTCAAGTTAGATATTTTTATTAATTCTTGCAAACCCAATCGGCGCGTTTTATTCAAAACAACTAATCCATATTTTACCAAAGTCCTGTTCTCTCCCAATAATGGTTCGCAATCAGCCACGGTGCCGAGAGCGACTAAATCAAGCAGCCATTTCTCAAATCCTTTTTCTATATCAATCTTGCTCTCTTTTAATAAAGCCTGAGCTAATTTAAAAGCTACTCCCACGCCGGCCAATTCCCGAAAAGGATATTTTTCTTTTTCTAACTTTGGATTAATAATCGCGTATGCTTTAGGCAATTTTAAAGGCTGCGAATGGTGGTCCGTAATAATTAAATCTATGCCTAATTTTTTAACTAATTCCGCTTCTTCCGCGTTGGAAATTCCGCAATCCACGGTAATAATTAATTTAATTTTTTTATTTTTTAACTTTTTTAAACCTTCTATATTAAGCCCGCAGCCTTCTAATTCCCTGTCTGGCAGATAAACCTCCACTTGAGCGCCTAACTTTTTTAAAGTTGAATAAAGCACAGCCGAGCTCGTTACGCCGTCCGCGTCATAATCTCCCCAAATTAAAATTTTCTCTTCTTTTTTAATGGCTTTAAAAATTCTTTTTACCGCTTTTTCCATATCCAAAAACAAAAAAGGATTATGTAAATCCTGGCCGTAATCAGGATTCCAAAACTCATCTATTTTTTCTTGCGTATTAATTCCCATCTCATCTAAAAGCTGTAAAACGATGGGATTTATTTCCGGGAATTGATTTTGCAAATCAGGAGTGATTTTAGGATTAAGCCGCCAATTTTTTTTCATAATTTTTAAATTTTAGTGGTCGCGAATATTTGTCATTCTTTTACGCTGTCTTCATAGAGAGAAACGGGATTGCCGCGCTCCTTCCAGTCGCTCGCAATGACACTCTCTTGTTTGCCATCGCGTCCCCCCTGTCATTGCGAGGGAGCCCGCCCTCGGGCGACCGCGGCAATCTCGTTGTCTATCGCAACCACCACGGGATTGCTTCGTCGTCGGACTTGTGTCCTCCTTCTCGCAATGACAAACAAGAGAATGTCATTGCGAGGAGCCCAGCAGGGCGACGCGGCAATCTCGTTGTCTATCGCAACCACCACGGGATTGCTTCGCTATCGCTCGCAATGACCGCGCAAAAAAATGACAAAAAGAAAAACTCAAAATGACATCGCTTTCACTTCCCGCGCAATCATTAATTCTTCATTGGCGGGAATAGTAAAAATACTGACATTTTTTAAAATATCCATTTTCTGGCAAATTTTATTTCTGGTGAGCGGCTTGCCTGTCCCGACTGTTCCGGTGAATACCAGGGCGTCTATGCCATTTAAAATTGCGCAATAAGCGCCAATATATTTTTTCGCGCGATAAATAAAAATTTCAAAAGCTAATTTTGCTTTTTCGTCGCTTTTCATCGCTTTTAATAAGTCTAAAAAATTTTCACAGCCGGACAATCCTTTGATTCCACTTTGATGATTTAAAAGTTCGTCTATTTTATTTAAATCAAATCCTTTATTTTTCATTAAATATAAAATAATGCCCGGGTCTAAATCTCCTGGCCTGGTACTCATCACTAATCCTTCCAAAGGCGTAAAGCCCATGCTGGTATCTATCACCTTCCCCTTATCAATCGCGGCAATGCTTGAACCGCCGCCCAAATGGCAAGTAATTAATTTTAATTTATTTAACGGCTTCTTTAATTTTTGGGCCGCTTCCTGGGCCGCGTATTGATGCGAAATGCCGTGGAAGCCGAATCTTTCTATGCCTTGTTCATAAAATTTATAAGGCAAAGCGTAAATTTTTGCTTTATCAGGCAAATCTTTAAAAAAAGCAGTGTCAAAAACCGCGAAATTAGAAACTTTCGGCAAATATTCCAAGCATGCTTTAATGCCCTCTAAATTATATGGATTGTGCAAAGGCGCCAATTGATTATATTTTTCCAATTCAAGCAAAGTTTCTTTAGTCACTTTTCTTGTTTCCTTAAATTCTTTTCCGCCATGCACTACCCGATGGCCGACAGCCATAATTTTTGACAAATCGCCGATTTCTCTCAATACTTGCTTTAATGCTTGTTGATGGCTTTTTAAATGCTGAAAATTATTTTCTTTAATTAATTTTAAATTTTCCGCTTCAAAAAGCTTATATTTCAAAGAAGTACTGCCGCAATTAATGACCAAAATTTGCCGCGACCCGTTAGAAATTTTATAATCTTGTAACATAATGATTGATTTTATTATCCCATTAAAAATAGCAAAATTTCTAATGGGGCTTGGGCATATTTTAATTTTTTAAATCATAGAGCAATTATCGAGGTTCGACCTCGATAATAAAACCCCGATAATAACCTCATTTTTTTATCAATTATCAATTTTCAAAACCGCCTGTCACCCAGTCAAATTCGCCTTGCCAATTGCGTCCGGGACAACTCCAACCAGGACTGCTCGAGTACGGATTGCCACTAGTTTCCATATCATTAATACTTATTACATAAAAAGCTCCTCTACTTGAATCACAGCCATTACTCCCCGCGTTATAGCGAAAATAGCGATAATTATAACCACCGCAAGTTCCTGCCGTGCCGATGGGATCTCTTGGTACTTTGCCCATTAATTCAACGTCTATTAGTGGCTCAATAAATGACCTGCCGTCGCTGTCATTATCCACGGTGGAGCTATCCCAACCGCCGCAAGCGCCTTCCGCTTCCCCATAACTTGAAGTTGGGCCCGGGTATTTTTTATTATTATCATAATACAATTCTAAAGTAGTGATAATCTGCTTTATATCAGCTAATCTTTTCGCATCCCTGGCTTTTTTGCGGGCATTGTTCAAGGCAGTCAACGCTAAAGTGGAAATCAAGGCAATGACAGCGATGACAATTAAAAGTTCAATTAAAGTAAAAGCTGATTTGTTTTTCATAGAATTCTTTTTAAATACGGGATTCTTCGGCTGTTGCCTCAGAATGACATTGTTTTTGTCATCCTAAATGTCTTCTACGCTGTCATCCTGAACGATAGTGAAGGATCCCGTGTCTATCGCCTTCCCCTCGGGATTGCTTCGGCTATCGCCTCGCAATGACCGCGTAAAAGAGTGTCATTGCGAGGAGTGAATGAAGCGGAGCGGAATGAACGACGCGGCAATCCCGTCGCTCACCCTGTCATTGCGAGGAGCCCAGCAGGGCGACGCGGCAATCCCGTTTTCTACCGCTTTCCCCCATTACCGCCAAAAAAATTTTCGTTTAACTTTAAGCTCTATATTCTGATTCACCGGCCGACCTTCTAAAACTTCAAATCTTTTTGAATTATACTCTTCATAGCCATTTTTTACAACTTTCAAATAATATTTTCCTTCTGGCGCTAAAAATGAATATTGCCCTGTTTTATCCGTAATTTGCGGATTTTTTTGGTCGTAGATTTCCGCGGGCCAAATTTCAAATTCATTAGTTATTTCATTATAGCGATAAAGCGTAACAACAACGTCTTCTAAACGTATTTCTCCCCTCTTGTCTTGGGTATAAATATAGCCCTCCGGGTCAATTAAAATTTCTATTTCTAAAATTTTTTTATCTCCGTCGGCGTAATCAATTAAAGTTTTTAAAGAAAAACTGCCTGCTACCGGCGGCAATTGGATATCAGCTTCATAAATCCCGTCGCCGTCTGAATCAGTATAGACATATTCCCCTACTAACCATTCTTTAGCCAAGGCCTGATTAATCGCCAATTCTTCGGCTTGGGCAAAAGGAACGCCAAGCATCATTGCGAGAAGCGGCCGTTCTTTCTTTGTCATCGCGCCCCCATTGTCATCCTGAGGGAGGACGCCAGCAGGCGACTGACCGAAGGATCCCGTGTCCATTCCAATTCCCGCGGGATTGCTTCGGCTATCGCCTCGCAATGACAGCGTGGGGACGCTCTCTAAACTCAAAGATTTCACAAAAATCAACTGCGCTTTAATTTCCTTAACCTGCTTAGCTGGCTTGATAAAAGACTTGAATTGCGAACCGGCTATTAAAACCGCTTTTTCTTTTTCTACGCTCTTTATTTTAATATCCCCGTAATTGGAAACCAAAATAATTTTTTCCGGTTCAATTATTTCCGGCGGCACGCTCGGCGTTTTCACTAAAACTGGCGGCGCGGGCTTTTCTTTTTCCGGCCCTGCTGGCGCGAACTTAAAAACAACAGCTATTTTTTGAGCCGCGTTCTTTAAATTGCTTACAGCCAACAAAACATTTTCCCGAATATTATCAGCCAATTTTATAACTCCATTTTTAATTTCTAAAACAAATTTAACCGCTCCATTTTTAATCGCAAAAACGAATTTTGCCGCCGCGTTCTGAAAAGCGATTTTCGCGTTAACCAAAACATAAAACCCTCTTTTGCCGGCGTAAAAAACTTTTTGCCCGCCGTTTAAAACCAGTTCTATGGTTTTTTGTATTATTAAAACAAACTGCTTGGCGGTTTTTTCTAAAATTCGGCCTAAAAAAGCCAATGAATCATAAACGGTTTTTTGAAACCTGTAAACAACCAACCGCCATCCTTTTTTCAGCCCAAACGCGAATTTAGATGAAAAATAACTAAAATTTTGGCCCGCGCCTTTCGCGATTCTGACAGTCGTCCAATAAAATCCTTTTGACAAATCTTTGCCCGCTTCTTTAAAATCCTGAAAAGTTTCTTTAAACGCCAAAGCCGGATTTTTAGCGAGCTCTTTTAATTGAGGAATAAAATCTTGGGCAAATTCTTTCTTAAAATAATCGGCGCTGTCTTTGATATTTTCTTTAAAACCCCGCCAAGCTTTTTTAAATTCTTTGTTGATTGAAATTTCCGGCAATTTAATATCGGGAAATTTTATCTCCGGAAATTCAATTTCGGGAAATTTTATTTCGGGAAATTTTATCTCCGGAAATTCAATTTTAATCGGTTCCGGAGCGCCCGGCGTTTCAACAGGCGGGATAACGGGCGGGATATAAGGAATCGGGAGCAACGGCTCAACCGGCAAGGGCTTCGCGGGCTCTCCGCCGGGCGGCGCAATCGGGATAATCGGAAAAGGCGGCTTGATTTCAGGCGGAACAATCGGGCGCTCTTCCGCCGCGGTTTGAATAATAAAATTAGATTTTAAAGATTCGCTTTGATTTCCCGCTTCATCTTGAGCTTTAATTTCCACGCCGTAAATTCCGTTTTCCAATGGCGCGGGAATTTCATACTGCCAATTTCCGTAATTATCCGCCATTGTTTGATAAAAAAGAAGCGGGATAAAATCAAATTCCTTTTTATTTTTAGAAACTAAAGTTTCTACTCCTCCTCCCGAAGGGCTGTTTTCCTTTGAGGGATTAGAGGCTTCAGCCCCTTCCTTTGAACTTTCCTTTGAGGGATTAGAGGCTTCAGCCTCTTCCCCTAACGCCCCCAAACCAATTAAAACTTTTGAATTCGCTTCCGCTTTGCCCTTCAGCAAAGGCGTGTTATCGGCTAAAACCTCGCCGGATTTAGGAAAAATCAATTCCGGCGGGGCAGGCGCGATCGTATCCAAAATAATAGAATCAAAAACCACCGGCGAAACTTTTCCGTAAATATCATAAAATTTAACATAAATAGTTTTTACTCCTTCGCCGCTTTTTAAAATCCATTTTTTAATCTCAATATACGATTCTTGGCTCGCCCCCTCAAAATCAGAAGCTCCTTCGGAAATAGCCATCATTTTACTGTCAATCCCGCCGCTCAAATTCAAAGCCACTTCCCTGCTGTTTGTATACTTCAATCCTTGATTGATTAAAACGGAAAAACCTTTTGGCGCTGGCGGATTATATGGAATAAAAGCTCCGGGGAAAGAGCCGCCGGAAGGAACCACGGTCGCCGGTCTCGCGCTCAATGGCCGCCAATCAGTCAAGACTTGAACATTAGAGTTAGCGCAGGAATTGTCATTCATACAGGAAAAACTGATTTTTCCGGTAATGTCGCCATTGGCGTAACCCCTCAAACGGCCTTCTCTGTCAATATAAATGCCTTCAAAATTAATCCAGCCGACATTTTCGCCCCAAGCGTAACCGGATAAATTTCCTTCGCCGTCATTTCTTACTCCGCTGGTTGAAGGATTTAAATTTATCCAGCCGATATTTTCTCCCCAAGCGTAGCCGGAGACAGTGTCATCAGTAATCCGGACGCTTCCCGCGCCAAAATTGAACCAACCAAAATTCTCGCACCACGCGTATTTATATATTGAATCAATAGCGCCTTCAGTTTCGGAAGCCAAAGCAAAATTAAGAGGCGTTAATTGCCCCAATAATAAAAATAAAAATAAAATACAGCAAAACCTTTTAAACATTTTTTTGAACCGCTAAATACGCGAAAAAATTATTTTAAGGCGCCTCTTTTATATTGTCATTGCGAAGAGTCAGCAGGCGGCGCGGCAATCCCGTTTTATTACTCTTCTCTCAAATCCGGCATTACTAAAAATTCTTTTTTGTTTTTTAAAAATACGAATATTGACTTGTGGATAACTTATTTGATATACTTAAATAATTACCACGAAAAAAACCCTTATAAGGTTTTGTCCTTATCGGGGGTTTTTTCTTTTTTAACGCCTAAAATTGATCTAGGGACTAAACCAATAAAAATATATGCTTGTTCAATAAAATATTTTTCCCTAAGCCATACGCGAAAACGGCGGTAATCTAAATTCCATCCAAGCCCTTTAACGCCCTTATGCAAATTTGCTCCGTCAATATAGGCAAAATTGTTTTCTTTTCTTTGCATTTTTTAAATTATTAATAATTTTCATCAGAATTCTTCTATCACCTCTCACTTTGTCATTGCGAAAATCCTCGGGATTGCGGAGCCTGTCCTGAGTGAAGCGAAAGGATCTTCCTGCTGCCTCCTCGCAATGACAAACAAGAGTGTGTCATTGCGAGGAGCGGAACGCAGTGGAGCGACGCGGCAATCCCGTTTCAATTTGTCATTGCGAGGAGCTATCAGGCGGCGCGGCAATCCCGCCATCTCCCGATTCCTGATTCATAATTCCTGATTCATAATTCAAACTCCCGCACTCGCCTTTTATTTTTACCCACTCGCCATTTTCAACCCAAGTGCAATAAATTTCCCCGGTTGCTTGGTCAACCATTTCCAATTTTTCAATCCGCGCTTTTTTAGCGAAAAACTTGTCCGTAACAATTTCTTTAAACTTAACCAAACCATTCTGAATCCAAATGCCGAAATTCTCTAATTTTTCCAAAACTACGGCAAAAATTCCTTTTTTTATTTCTTCTGATTCTAACATCTTTAATTGCTGTTCAAAGTCTGTTAAAGGAATATTTTTTAATTCTTCCGGCGGCGCGTAATGCCCGGGATGAACTAAAACTAAAACCTTGCCTATAGCGATGTCATTGCGAGGAGTCCCGCTGTCATTGCGAGCGGAGCGAAGCAATCCCGTTTCCTCATCATCACCATTAAAATCCCCTAAAGCCGTGCCAATAATCGGACCGGCTGAAATCGCTTTTGCCGCCGCGCCCGGCAAAGAAGAAAAAGTCAGATAATCGCCTTGCTTAATTTCGCCATTCTCCAAAGAAACTTTAACAGGGACTCTTCCCGATAAAGTCATTAAATAAGCATGGTCGGGATATTGCTCTTTTAAATATCCGGCGGCCTGAAATGAAGAGCCGGAAGTAATTATGCCAATCAAAACTTCATTCTTTCCTTTTTGCGCCTTTTCCGCCAATGGCTCATCAGACGGGAAATCTACTCCCCATCCTTCTTCCTCCCCATCTCCGAGGGTGAGGGGCGCCACTGCTACCAAATCCCCATCCTCCAAATCTTCTTTAGACAAAATATATTCTGCGTAGTCAGGAGCAGAATTCGCGGTCTGCGGACCTTTAGTTATCCAACTGCCGCCAATATCCAAAGAAGCCAAAGTAGTGGTACTGCTTTGAAAACTTAATTTATTTCCCGCAGAAGCAGGCGTCCATTGGATAAATGGATTGGCTGAATTTAAGGTAAGGTTGCCAGTGCTCGTAGCATTTCCCGTAATAGAATCAACGACAAACTTGGTATTGCCCGAGCCGTCTTGAATAACAAAAGCCGTGGACGAGGCGATATTCATCAGCAGACCGCCGGAAGCGGTAAAGCCGGACAAAAATGTTCCTGCTTGGGATTGGAGTTCAAAGAAATTGGCGGTTGGCGAAGTGCCTGAATGCGTTATCATGATGCCAGTGGTTGATTCATTGGTGGTGGAGGCGTGAAGCATTGCCCCCGGGGCAGTTGTCCCGATGCCGACGTTGCCGCCAACAGTTAAATTGTTTGAACCATCAATTATAACAGGGTCGCTTATACGCACCGCTGTCCAATCTTGAAACTGAAATTCATCAGCATCCGTGCTTCCATCAAAACGAAAATGTCCTGTATTGGTTGGTCTATAATATGTTCCTATCATTCCCCAACTATTGTCTGCTTTCCCCCTAATAGTCCCTGCAAAAGTTGGAGTATAAGAAAGTTTACCAAAATAGATATTATTGCTATCAACCATAAATATCTCAGTGTTATCGTAAGACCGTAACCTTAGACGGTAAATTGAACCATCTAAATGTGTAGATATCCCAGCTGAACCAGAATTAAAAAATTTGATAACAGTTGTTTCTGTAGTCTCTTGTGGAAATTTTAAAGAACCATTTACTGTCAAAGCGTGAGAAGGCGTCGTCGTCCCGATGCCGACATTGCCCGTCTGCGAATTAACAAATAAGGTTGGTCGGTCTGCCGAAGTAGTTGAGGAGACGGCAAAATTGCCAGTGGTGGTAGAATTGCCTTGGATATAAACATTCCCGCCGAAGTTAGCAGTCGTGGTGGAATTTGGCTGGGCTGTTCCCGTGGCGAGAGAGGTGACGACTTGGAGCGTCCCCGTGGTAGTGGAATTTCCGGAATTATACACATCCCCGCCAATCCAGATTTTGCCGTGATTATTGGTGGGCTGGGTTGTTCCGATTACTAATCTGCCCGTGCTCGTCGCATTGCCTGTAATAGAATCAACGACAAATTTGGTATTGCCCGAGCCGTCCTGAATGACAAAAGCCGTGGTTGAAGCGATATTCATCAGCAAGCCGCCTGAAGCAGTAAAGCCGGACAAAAATGTGCCTGCTTGGGATTGGAGCTCAAAAAAATTGGCGGTTGGCGAAGTGCCTGAATGCGTTATCATGATGCCAGTGGTTGATTCATTGGTGGTGGAAGCGTGAAGCATTGCCCCCGGAGCGGTCGTCCCGATGCCGACGAGGCCTGAAGTATTCTTAATAACCATTGGAATGGATGTATAATTAGTATAAAAATTAATATCCTTATTATACCCACTTCCAATTTGCACCAATGCGCCACTATATCCGAAAAACGCCCTATCTTCAGAAAAAGATATTATCTTCTCAACATTACCAGTTCCAACAGAAATTTGTCGTGTAGACGCCATCGTCCCAATCCCCACTCTTCCCGTCTGCGAATCAACAAATAAGGTTGGTCGGTCTGCCGAAGTAGTTGAGGAGACGGCAAAATTGCCAGTGGTGGT
>VMGY01000003.1 GCA_007378955.1 Parcubacteria group bacterium Athens0714_12
GTTTGTTTCCGTATATTTCGGCACAAAATCAAACGGACGGACAAAATCAAAAATCAGTTTTCTGTCCAGCAGGCGGCGGTTCGTTCCAATTTTTTCCGCGTGTCCCGATGAAATCGGGACACAACGAAGTCAGTTTTTTAATCCCGCGCTTTTTCCGCCGAAGGCGGAATGGCCAAAGGCGACTTATTAAAATTAAGGAGTAAAACATTATGAAGACAAAATATTTTCTCTACGCGCGCAAATCAACAGAAGATGAAGAAAGACAAGTTATGTCTATTGAAGCTCAATTAACGGAGTTGGCGGACTTTGCCAAAAGAGAAAACATTGAAATTGTCGAGCAGTTTATTGAAAGCAAAAGCGCAAAGAAGCCGGGCCGAGAAATTTTCAACGAGATGATACAGAAAATTTACGCGAGCAAAGAGCCAGTCGGAATTTTGGCGTGGCACCCTGACCGCCTCGCTCGCAATTCTGTTGACGGCGGGCAAGTAATTTACTTGATAGACATCGGCAAGATTGCTTCTTTGCGCTTCCCGACATTTTGGTTTGAGCCAACTCCGCAAGGATTATTTATGCTTCAAGTAGCCTTTGGCCAAAGTAAATATTATTCGGACAATTTGTCCGAAAATGTAAAGCGTGGGATTAGGCAAAAACTCAGGCGAGGAGAGTGGCCCGGCCTTGCGCCGTTCGGCTATGTGAACAATCCAAAAACCCGCACAATAGAACCCGACCAAATGAAAGCAAGAGTTATTAAAAAAGCGTTTGAAGAATACGCTCAAGGCCGGCACACTTTGGAAAGTTTGGGCCAACGCCTGAGTTTTTGGGGCGTGGTGAGCGGGACAGGAAAACCGCTTTGCAAGGCAACACTCCAAAGAATGCTGACAAACAAGGTGTATCTCGGTTTGATTGTTTATAACGGCGAGACTTACGAGGGCGGTTTTCCGGCAATTGTTTCCAGAGCGACTTTTGAGAAAGTGCAGGAAGTGTTAAAGAACCGAGCCAAGCCGCGCCATTCCAAAAAGAGACATTATTTTCCATTTACCGGACTTTTAACTTGTGGCGAGTGCGGCGCGGCGATAACCGCTCAATGGGCGCACGGCAACGGCGGGACATACCGTTATTACCGTTGCACCAAGCGGCTTGGCTCTTGCTCGCAAAGATATTTAAGAGAGGATTTATTAGTTGAACAACTGAAAAACAAAATCTCAAAAGTCGCTCTTTGCGAAGACTGGAAAGAAAAAATGCTGGCAAAAGTAGAAATGTGGGAAAAAGAAAATATCCGGTCTTCGCAATCTTTCGCCCAAAATCTGGAAAAGGAAATCAAGGAAACTGAGCAGAAGTTGGACAAGCTCGTTAACGCCTTCTTGGACGGAAGCATTGAAAAGGAAACTTATCTTGCCAAAAAGGACGAACTCATCAAAACAAAAACAGACCTTAACAAAAGAAAGTCTGATTTTGGGCGAAAGGGAAACAATTGGATTGAACCACTGCGGGACTGGATAAAATCCGCTCACCACGCCGAAAAACTGGCTTCGTCAAACGATTTTGATGAAATCAAGTCGTTTGCGGAAAAAATTGGAACGAACCGCCGCCTGCTGGACAGAAAACTGATTTTTGATTTTGTCCGTCCGTTTGATTTTGTGCCGAAATATACGGAAACAAACGAGAATCGAACTCGGACCATACCCACCCCATGGGCACGTACTACCATTATACTACACCCCGAATTTTTAAAATATTAAATTATTCTTAACTATACAAAAAAATAAGAAAAAAATAAATGCCGCGCCTTTTCCGTAGTGTTTAATGCGACGCCAAAAAATTCAAGATAAAATTTTCTATTAATAAAAACGCCTTAAATTTATAAGGCGTTTTTAAAATAATTAAAGAACTATTTTACTTTTCCGTTTCACTTCCGGTAAAATCCAATGCCGATCTTTCTCATTTTTTTAATTTCCTTATTATTAAATTCAACCGGTAAAGATAAATCGTTTTCAATAATAATGGCTTCTCTGCCAAGCAACTTATTCCAATAATAGCGATAAACGTTACTTTTATCCCCATAAAGCTCTAAAAACTGAAAAAAACCATTTTTGGCGATTTTTGCGAAAATAAATATAGAGCATCACTTATCCTCTCCTTTCTTTTTTTGTATTGCGAAAGAACAAAAAAAAACCGACCTTTGCGTAAGATCGGTTTTAAAATTTTTAATCTAAATTTTTAAAATAAAATCAACCGATCTTTAGGGTGGCTTCTCCAAAATCTAAATGAAAATAAATTAAATAAAAAATGTTTATCAGTAACTATTTTCATAATTCTTATATTTTAATCCCATCCTCCAATAAAGTCAAATAATTTATCATTAAAAAAAACCGCCAATTTATTTATTGGCAGTTTTTCTTTCTCGAATAATTTTTCGAAAAATTCGCGGGAATGGTATATTTCGCATATCATATTTCCCAATCAGGATTCATCCAATTTATCACTTCCTCGGCCTCATCTTCTTCAAACCTTCTCGCTATTTTCGCTTTCTTTTTCATCGCCCCCTCCTTTTTTTGGTTTTGAAAAGATAAAATTAAAACCAGCCTTTTTTGGTGGAAGGCTGGTTTTTCAAATTATTTTTATCTTTTTATTTAATCTAAAAATCTTCCACCTTTTAGCTGGTTAATTAAGATTACGATTCTAATAAAAGAAAAGTTTTTAAGCATATTTTAAATTTGGTAGGAGATTTTTGAAAGAATGTTTTTTAAATAAGATTCATTCTCTCGGGCTAATCTCCCTAACCCCTATTCAAAATATTTTCTATTTTGAATGTTAAGTTTAAAGAACTATTTTGGTCGGAATGGCGCGACTTGAACGCGCATCTCTCGAGCCACCGGCCGAGCGCTCTGCTTTTCTTAAGCTACATTCCGTTAAAATAAAATGTCTAGCTTTTTGAGCTAGACTTTTGTGATAAAATATTACAAAAAAGCCTAGCCGCTAATTAAGGGGATTAATACCAAAATACCGCTTAAGGCCAATGCTATATTCAAAATATTTTTTATTTGTTTATAGATTTTTTTCATATATTCAAAACTTATCCATACTTTAATTTTATTCTAAAACTTCACCCGCGAAATGTCAAGAAAACGAAGCACTGCAAAAGATGAGATACATAGGTAACGTGTCAAGTCATTTAACTATCTGACCGAATGGCTGATAGAATACAATTTCAGAAGACCGCATCAATCTCTAGGTTACAAGACGCCCATGGAATTCAGTAAAGTGTTACCTATGTACTCATCTTGTACAAAGACTTGCTAAATTTTACCAATTCTGATAAGATATAAATCATAATTTTAATTATTTATTAAATTAAATTGACTTATTATTATGTACGAATTGCTTTATATCATTCCCGCTAAGTTCACGGAAAAAGAAATGGAATTAATCATAGAAAAAACGAACGAACTAATAAAAAAACACGACGGAGAAATTATTTCCACTGAAAATTTAAATAAGAAAAAATTAGCTTACCCGATTAAGCAAAGCGTCAGGGGCTGTTATGTTTTTAACTGCTTTAATTTAGACCCTCAAAAAATAAGGGAATTAAATAAAGATTTAAAAATTGAGCCGGATATTTTAAGATTTTTAATCACTAAATTCATAGAAGATAAAGAAAGTCTTAAAAAAAAGAAAAAAACAAAAAAGCAGGATCAAAAGAAAAAAATAAGCTCGGAAGATTTGGATAAAAAATTAGAAAAAATTTTAGAAAATTAAATACCGCGAATTAATTATAATTAATAAAAACCTAATTTTATTTTTATACAATCCGCGCTAATTCACAAGAAAGGAAAAAATATGGATTTAAATAAAGTAATGATTATCGGCAGATTAACTCGCGATCCCGAATCAAGGAATACGCCTCAAGGGGCAAACGTGACTTCTTTCGGGATAGCCACTAATTTTGTTTGGACCAACGCCGGGGGCGAACGTCAAGAAAAAGTGGAATACCATAATATAATCGCTTGGAGAAAGTTAGGGGAAATTTGCGCCCAATATCTTCAAAAAGGACGAAGGGTGTATATAGAAGGACGGCTTCAAACTCAAAAATTTACCGACAAAGACGGAAATCAAAGGAGTAAAACTGAAATTGTCGCTGATAATATGATTATGCTTGACTCTAAATCAACATCACCGTCAGAATCCGCGCCTAAAAGAGAAACAAGCGCGGAAACCCCCGCGATGGAAGAGTTAAAGGAAGAAATTAATATTGAAGAAGTGCCGTTTTAAATTTTTATTTAAATTATATATGACCAAACCAATAAAAAAAGTTTGTTACTTTTGCCAGAATAATATAAAAAAAATTGATTACAAAGACACTAATCTTTTGCAAAGATTTTTTTCCACTTATTGCCAAATTATGCCCAAAAGAAAAACCGGCGTTTGTTCAAAGCATCAAAAAAAATTAGCTCAAGCGATTAAAAACGCCCGCTTTATGGCATTATTCCCCTATCTAAGAAAATAATCTTTAATTTTTATAATTTAACAAAAAATTAAACGGCCATAAACTTAAAAGTTTATGGCTTTATTAAACAAATTAATTTCCTTATATATCCGCTACCAAAAAAAATAATAAATTTATTATGATTTCTCTCAATAATTTAAAACCCGGCTTAGTGATTTTAATCGATAAAACGCCCTGCTTCGTAGTTTCAGCGCAACATGTCCATATGGGCAGAGGAGGCGCTATTTTGAAAGTAAAATTTAAAAATTTGCTTAATGGCAATACCTTGGAAAAAACATTCAAAGGAAATGAAAAATTAGAAGAAGCGAATCTTCAAAAAAACAAAGCTTCTTTCCTTTATAAAGATCGAGAAAAATGTTATTTTATGGATAATTCAACTTATGAACAATTTTTTCTTTCCCATGACCTAATGGGAGAAAAGATTAACTATCTTAAAGAAAGCCAAGAAGTGGAAACTTCTATTTTAAACAATGAAATAATAAATATAGAATTGCCCCCAAAAATAGATTTGAAAGTTATTTCAGCGCCTCCGGGAGCGAGAGGAGATACCGCTCAGGGCAATGTTACCAAAGAAGTAACTTTGGAAACAGGGATTAAAATTCAAGCGCCGCTTTTTATCAAGGAAGGAGATATTCTAAAAATCAATACCGAGACGGGAAAATACGTGGAAAGAATTTAAAAAAACAGAGTATCCATTATTTGTTATTATTTATTTGATGAAGTTAAAATATAATTTTTATCGCCAGTTTCCAAACGCGCTTTTAATTGCCAACTCTTTCCTTTTTTATCTGATTTATTAGGGTCTGGCGTGGTATAAGTGTAAGTAAATCCTTTGTGAGCCAGAGGATCTCCCGGCACCCAACCAATATATTTGGGAGCCAAGGGGCTGTTGAGTTGTTTCCAAATTCCCGTTCCTTCCCTGCTATTTCCGCTTTCCGAAGGATAAAAACCATGGTCTATGTAATAAAGCTCTAAAAAAAATTTAATGGAATTTAAATCACTAATCCTTAATTTATCCCTTTTGTTTTCATTTTGCCCTGATTTTAAAAATAAAAAATTAATCAAAATCAAAAGGCAAAAAAATAAAAAGATTAAAAATTTTTTATTAAATGCCATATCTGATAGAACTATTAATTGGATGTTATCGCGTAAGTGGAAGGCGCCCAATCATGGGAGGGATCAAAAAATTTGGAAAGGTAATAACTATTATCCCACGGATTTTTAACTTTTTGATTGTAAATATTTTGAGGATCGTTTTTATTTTCTAATTGGGCAATTAAAATAAACTTATCATAAGGCGGCAAAGATCCGTAAGCGTAATAATAATATGGCGAATAATAAGGGTCGGGGCTTACATAACAATAAGTTCGATCGCAACCGCCAGTGCAAGCTAAGGCGGAAGAAGTTAAATTATTAAAATTTTTTAAAACCACTCTATTAAGAGGATCTTTTGGCGCTTGCATATATGGCTCAAGAGCTGGAAACCAACCTGAACCGTTTCTGCTATCAATCCAATCACTAACCGGCGGATATGAACCATAATCATCATAATATAATTCCAAAGCTTTAGCTATTTGTGTTAAATCAGCCTTTCTTTTTACATCCCTGGCTTTTTCTCTGGCGTTTGACACTTGAGCTAAAGCGATTGTACTAATCAAACCGATAATCGCGATAGAAATTAATATTTCTAAAAGGGTAAAGCCTAAAATTTTTTTAGTTTTCATAATAATAATATTTAAATAATATTTTTATCTTGGATAAAGGCCAAAATTTACTTTTCTATTCACTTTAACCGTGTGGAGACTAATAATTCCTCCTGTGCTGTCGATATAGTTTTCAGGAACCTCGATTTGCATTAAATAAATATCGCTTTCTTCAACTCTATCCAACGCGCTGTCTTTATTAGAAGTAACTTTTACTGAATAATTTCCTTCTTGGTCGGTAATAGCATAATAAGCGGGATCTTTTGAAAAATCTATTTGATTATCCCATACTATTCTCCAAACATTTATCCTAACTCTTCCTATTCCTTTTTCAAAATTAATCACATTATCCGGCCGGTCGGCAAAACCGCCATTGGCATTTAAATCTAAAAAAACTTTTCCTGATATAGTAATTTCTTTATCTTGATTCTTGTCGTCAATAGCCAACCATCTATAAATTATATCGGGATTAGCGGAAATCTTGTAAGTTTGCGCCGGCTCTAAGATTCCTTTTCTAATAATCCTTACTAAATTTCCAATAATTACAAAATTAATCGTTACTAAAAAAATTTCTAAAATCACTTTCAGATATTTTTTTCTTTCAAATTTCATAATAATTTTTTATTATTTTTATTAATTTATAGGCTGAAATTTTATTTATACGCCTTTTCTCTATTTTCCACTTCAATTAAAATCAATTTTCTAATTTCTTTTTGAAGTTTTGGATTTTCTTTTAAAAATCTTTTAGCCGCTTCTCTGCCTACGCCTAATTTTGTATCGCCGAAAGAAAAAGAATTTCCACTCTTGGAAATCACCTTATGCTCCGCGCCCAAATCCAATAAATCGCCAGTCAAAGAAATTCCTTCATTATACATAATATCAAATTCGCAAATTCTGAAAGGAGGCGCTACTTTATTTTTTACTATTTTGCATTTAACTCTATTTCCAACCACTCTTTCCGCTTGTTTGAGCTGGGCGGATTTCCTTAATTCTATTCTGACGGAAGAATAAAATTTTAAAGCCGTTCCCCCTGTTGTTGTTTCCGGATTGCCGAAAAAAATTCCGATTTTTTGCCGAGTTTGATTAAGAAATACTACGACTGTTTTTGTTTTACCGACAATGCCGGCTAATTTTCTTAAGGCATGGCTCATTAATCTGGCCTGAAGGCCCATAAATTGCTGGCCCATCTCGCCCTCAATTTCCGCTCTTGGCGTTAAAGCGGCCACTGAATCAACTACAATCACATCCACGCCATTGGACCTGACCAAAGTTTCCACGATATCCAAGCCCTGTTCCCCTGTATCAGGCTGGGAAATTAACAAATCTTCAATTTTTACTCCGATTCTGGTGGAATATTCCGGGTCCAAAGCATGCTCCGCGTCAACAAAAGCCGCTACCCCGCCCTGTTTTTGAACTTCATTAATAATATGCAATGCCAAAGTAGTTTTCCCGCTGGCTTCAGCTCCGAAAATTTCCACCACTCTCCCCCTTGGCACTCCGCCTACTCCCAAAGCAATGTCTAAAGAAAAACAGCCGGTCGGAATACTTTCCACTTCCATTCTCGTGGCTTCTTTAAGTCTCATAATCGCCCCTTCTCCAAACTTATCTTTAATTTGAAGAACTGCCTCTTGAACTGCTTTCTGCCTCTCTAAAATTTTTTCATTTTTATCTTCTAAATCCTTTTTGGAAGGTGTTTTGCTTTCTTCAATCATAATTTTTTTATTATCTGGCTCAATAAAACCAGTTTTATAATTTAAAGTTATTTTTTATATTTTTAAATTTATTATTTAAACTTTTCATTGTTCCATATCGCCCTGCTGAATAAACATTATTTTTCTGATTATTATTTTTTCTTGGCTATGTTTTTTTACGGCTGATATCTTAATAATATTCAATCCCGGCTTTAATTCCAAGGTTTCTTCAAATTTTCCTTTAAAACTGGAATTTACCGGGTTGTCATTTATCTTAATAATCGCCTCTTCTTCAGTCTGACCAATAATTTTAACGGAATTATTTTCTGTGATTAGATTATCAATAGGACTGATAATCGTCAAGGATGGCGAAAAAATATTTTTTTTTATTCCTAATGCCAAATAAAATAAAATAAATAAAATGGCTGTAATTTGTAAAATCTTTTTAAAAATTTGAGAAACTACTATTTTCTTGCCGGAAAAAGAAAAGTCTTTATTTTTTTGCAGAGGAAACCTTTCTTTTTTGTAAAGCTCTATTAATAAATCATGATTTAACCCCAAAAATTTCGCGTAGGCGCCAATAAAATTTTTAACATAAATTTCTCCCGGGATGACGTTGTAATTTCCATTTTCCAAAGCTTCTAGATATTTATTTTGAATATTAATTTTTTTAGCTATTTCTTCCAAATTCAAATTCTTGCCTTCTCTGACTTTTCTTAATTTCTCGCCCAGAGTTTCAATTGTAACTATTTTTCGAGTCAAAAAACCATTCATGATAAAAATTTAAAATTAATTTTATTGGCTTATATTATCTATTTAATTGTTATCCAAATCATAATCTTCTTTTACGAAAACTTCCCTTGCTTTTGACCCGTCTTGATGGCCGATAATTCCTTCTTCTTCCAATAAATCAAGCAAGCGGGCTGCTCTGGCATAACCGACTCTCAATCGGCGCTGCAATAAAGAAGCTGAGGCTTTTTTCGCTCTAATCACTTCTTCTTTTGCCCGAAAAAAAAGTTCATCTCCTTCCGTCCCGCCCAATGAATTGTCAAAAAAATCATTAACCGGCTTTTCCACCACTTCCATTAAATACTCTGGTTCGCCTTGTTTTCTTAAATAATCCATTACCCTTTGAATTTCCTTGTCGCTCACAAAAGCTCCTTGAAGCCGTTTTGGTTTGCCTAATTCCGGAGAAATGTAAAGCATATCTCCTCTGCCTAAAAGTTTTTCCGCCCCGCTAAAATCCAAAATTGTCCTTGAATCCATAATTGAGGCCACGGAAAAAGCGATTCTACAGGTGATATTAGCCTTGATTAATCCGGTGATGACATTAACTGACGGCCTTTGAGTAGCCATAATTAGATGAATGCCCGTAGCGCGGGACATTTGCGCCAAACGGATAATGCAACCTTCAATTTCTTGGGACGCGGTAGCCATTAAGTCAGCCAATTCGTCAATAACTAAAATCAAGTGCGGCATTTTTTCTCCTGATTCTTTATTGTAATTGTAAGAATGTATGTCTTTTTTCTTTGCTTCGGAAAGAAGATCAAGCCTTTTTTCCATTTCCTTAATACTCCATTTTAAAGCGTTAATAATTTTTTCCGTATTAATAATTGTTGGCGTCAATAAATGAGGCAATCCTTCAAACGCGGTTAATTCCACTCTTTTAGGATCAATTAAAATAAGTTTTAAATCTGACGGGCTATTTTGATAAAGCAATGAAAGAATAATAGCATTAAGCATTACGGTTTTGCCGCTTCCAGTTGCTCCGGCAATTAATAAATGAGGCATCTTTTTTAAATCCACGACATATGGAACGCCGGAAACATCCTTTCCCAAGGCAAGGGCCAAATTAGTTTTGCCGCTTCTAAATTCTCCGTTATTTATAAGTTCCTTCAGCTGAACAGTCGCCACTGATTGATTGGGAACTTCTATTCCCACTAAAGATTTTCCCGGGATAGGCGCTTCTATTCTAATCGGATGAACAGCCAAAGCCAAAGCCAAATCATTATGCAAAGTCGTGATTTGCGAAAGCTTTATGCCTTCGGACGGCTTTAAAGTATATTGGCTCACCGTCGGCCCGATATTCACCTCGCCCATTTCTATGGGAATGCCAAAATTTTCTAAAGTCCTTTGAATAATCAATTTATTATTTTTAATATCGCCCGTGACTGGCTTGTTTTCTCTGCCATCTAAAAGATCTAAAGGGAGATCTATTATTTTAGGAATAGTTTTTTCTTTGGAAAAAATCTTCAGCTGCTCTCCTTTATCTGAAATTTTAGCAAAAGAACCTTCCTCCGCGCCTGATTCAAATTCTCCGTCTTCTATATTTCTAACGGCGAATTTTTCCCTTTCCCCTTCTAAAAATTTATTTTCCTTAAAAGATTCTATTTTAAATTTTAAACTTTTAAAAAAATTCGCGAATTTCCCGAAAATCGCTTTTAAAACGTTAGTGATAAAAAATATTTTAGATAAAGGAGTTTCAAAAATTAATAATAAAGAAATTACTGTTAAGCTAATTAAAAAAATAAAGCTTACCAATGAGCCAAAAATTTCCTTTATCGGATAGGCAAAATAATATCCTAAATAACCGCCATTTTTTACCGTTAAACTAAATAAGCCCGTGCTGCCCAAAATAAAAAAAACAAGCCCTAAATAATTTAAAAACCTTATGGAATATCTTTGGGAATTAATTAATAAAAAAGCTAAAATAATTAAAATCGCCAAAAAAATGCCGGCGCTATACCCAAAAATTAAATCTAAAAAATCAGCCAAATAATTGCCTGCTTTGCCCGCCAAGCCGAAAATGCTCAAAATTCCGATTAATGAAAAAGCAAACAAAAAAACAACTATTATTTCCTGTTTTACTTCTGGGGCTAAATGCCAGTGTCTTTTTATTTTTTTTTCTTTTTTCTTAGGCATTGTTTAATGTTATTAAGTGTAATTATACCACAACAAGCCAAAAAAGAAAAAAGTAAGATTCTTGGCGCCTTATTGGATGGCCATGACATTAATCTCGTTTGAAAATTGGCTTGATAATAAAATAAAAAAGGCTAAATAAAAAGCCGCGGGTAAAATCCTTCGGCTTTTTATTTTAAAATTCAAATCTTATTTTAGCTTCTTCCATCCGGTTCCTACTGGAACAAGTCGACCAATAATTACATTTTCTTTCAGCCCCGTGAGATAATCAATTTTTCCCGAAGTTGAAGCATCTATTAAAATCCTGCTTGTTTCTTGGAAAGAAGCGGCGGATAAAAAGCTGTCTGTGGATAAAGAAACTTTAGTAATTCCTAATAATAACTCTTCCATTTGAGGCATTTTCTTATTCTTATCTTTTTTAATTTCTTTGGCTATCTTTTCAAAATAAAGATTGGAAATAACCTCTCCTGAAAGAAGGTTGCTTTCGCCCGCGTCTTTAACCAAACAGCGCGAGAACATCTGGCGAATAATAATCTCTAAATGCTTATCATTAAGGCTCTGGCCTTGAGAAGAATAAATAAATTGGATTTCTTTAAGTAAATATTTCTGAACCGCTTCTTTGCCTTTTAAATTGTACAGTTCGTATAAATCCAAACTGCCTTCGGTAAGCGGGTCGCCCTTTTCAACTAAATCGCCATTTTTGACTAAAATATTATAATAAGGCGGAACAAAATATTCTTTAATTTCTTGGTCTTCAGTTATTTTTTCCGGATTTACTTTAACTTTTTTCTGTCCATCTTCCTTAACAATTTCTATCTTGCCGTCAATCTCTGTCAAAAGAGCTTTCTTTTTTGGCGTTCGAGCTTCAAATAATTCTTGGACTCTCGGCAAGCCTTGGGTAATATCTTCACTGCTGGCCACGCCTCCGCCATGAAATGTCCTTAAGGTAAGCTGCGTGCCCGGTTCGCCGATACTTTGCGCGGCGATTATACCCACTGCCGCGCCTAAATCCACTAATTTATTATATCCCAAATTATAACCATAGCACTTTTGACAAATACCTCTTAAAGATTCGCAAGTTAAGGCTGAGCGTATTTTTACTTGTTTTAGGTCTAATTTTTCAATTTCTTTGGCCTCTTTTTCGGTTACTAAACTATTCTTTTTTACTATTATTTTATTTGTGGATGGATTTGTTATATTTTCTAAAGCCACTCTTCCGGTTATTCTTTTAATTAAGCTGTCTCCTCTCTCTTCGCTTTCTTCTTTAGTGATAATAATTCCTTTATCAGTCTTGCAATCATCTTCTTGAATAATTACCTCATGAGCGACATCAATTAATCTTCTAGTTAAATAACCGGCGGTCGCGGTTCTTAAAGCAGTGTCAATCAATCCTTTTCTTCCCCCATGAGTGGAAATAAAATATTCAAGCACGTCAAAACCTTCTTTAAAATTAGCTTTGACGGGCAATTCTATCGTTTCACCTTGCGGATTTATCACCAAGCCCTTCATCCCCATCATCTGGGTCATTAATTCCCACGACCCTCTCGCTCCTGAATCAATCATCGAAAAAACAGAACTTTCTTTATCCAAACCTTCTTTTACTAAAACAGCCATCTCATCTTTTGCCTCTGTCCATATTTCAATAATTCTTTGGTATCGTTCATCAGCAGCTAGCAATCCTTCTTGATATTGCCGTTCCACTAAGTCAACTTTTTTTGTCGCCTCTTTAATAATTTCTTTTTTCTTTTCTAAAAAAGGCAAATCTCTGAATCCCCAAGACAAACCGGATTTAGTTAAATACTTAAAAGTAGTTTCTTTTATTTTATCAAGTAAAATAGCCGTGGATTCAGTTCCGAAAAGTTCAAAATTTTCGGTAATTATCTTTTTTAAACTATTTTTATTCACTAATTTATCATAATCTTTCAATTCCAATGGCAAAATTGAATTAAAAATTATTCTGCCGACACTCACCTCAATAATCTTACCGTCCATTTTCACTTTCGCTTTTTCATTCAAGCTTATCTTCCCTAAATTATAAGCAAGATCAGCTTCGGCAGACGAAGAAAATATTCTCATTTTTCCATTTTTCGGCTCTTTAATTGTGGTTAAATAATAAGCTCCCAAAACCATATCTTGGCTCGGCATATCGCTTGGCTCGCCAGTAGCCGGCTTAAGCAAATTTTTGCTTGCCAACATTAAATCATTAGCTTCTTTTTTTGCCTCTGCGGTCAAAGGAACATGAACTGACATTGTATCGCCGTCAAAATCGGCATTAAAAGGAGGGCAAACCAAAGGATGAATCTCAATCGCCTTACCTTCTATTAAAACTGGTTGAAATGCCTGGATGCTCAAACGATGCAAGGTAGGGGCTCTGTTTAATAAAACAAAAGATTTTGAAGTAATTTTTTCTAAAGTATCCCAAACTTCTTTATTTTTTGTTTCTATAAAACGATTCGCCGAACGGACATTATGGACTAATCCTTTTTTAATTAATTGGGCGGCAATAAAAGGCCTGAATAATTCCAAAGCCATAGTTTTTGGCAAACCGCATTGATGAAGCTTTAAATGCGGACCGACGACAATCACGCTTCTCCCGGAGTAATCCACTCTTTTTCCCAAAAGATTTTGCCTGAATCTTCCTTGTTTTCCTTTTAAAATATCCGCTAAAGATTTTAATTCTCTTTTTTGCCCGGTAGAAGCGGTAATCATTTTTGTATGGCGCGCGCCATTATCAATCAAACTGTCAACCGCTTCCTGCAACATTCTTTTTTCATTGCGAATAATTATTTCAGGCGCGTTTAAATCTATTATTTTTTTTAAACGATTATTGCGATTAATCACTCTTCGATAAAGGTCATTTAAATCAGAGGAGGCGAATCTGCCGCCATCTAATGGCACCATCGGCCTAAGCTCGGGAGGAATAACCGGAAGAATTTTTAAAATCATCCATTCCGGCTTGATATTATTGTTATAAAAAGATTGAATAATTTTTAAACGGCGGCTGATCTTCTTAAGAATAGCCGGCGAGACGTCTTTTTTTTCTTCTTCCAAGTTATTAATCAATTTTTTAAAATCAATGCTTGAAAGCAGCTTATCAATCGCTTCCGCTCCTATATTTGCTTCAAAAAAATGGCCGTATTTTAAAGATAAGGACTGATAAACGCTTTCAGAGATAATCATTAAAGGTTTGATTTCTAAAATATCTTTTTTGACGTTATCATAATCATTTTTCAATTCCTGAATTTCTTTCTCGTGAGTTTTATTATTTTCTGAATTATTTTTCTTTAATAATTCTTTCTTCGCTTTGTATTCTTTCTCTAATTGTTCTAAAGTTTCCTGTTTGAGGTCTTCTTTCACTTGAGTGATAATAAAATCGGAAAAATAAATAACCTTTTCTAAATCCTGGCTTGAAATATTTAAAATCAAAGCAACTCTTGAAGGAGCGCTTCTTATAAACCAAATATGCGAACAAGGAGCGGCTAATTTTATATGTCCCATTCTTTCGCGCCTAATAATGCTTCTGGTTACTTCCACGCCGCATTTATCGCAAATAATACCTTTATAACGAATTTTTTTATATTTCCCGCAGGAACATTCCCAGTCTTTGACTGGACCGAATATTTTTTCACAAAACAAGCCGTCTCTTTCCGGCCTTTGGGTCCGATAATTTATAGTTTCCGGTTTTGTCACTTCTCCATGCGACCAATCAAGTATTTTTTCCGGTGAAGCTAATAAAATTTTCAAACTATCAAAATCAGCAAAAGAAGCTCTTTGCTCATAATTAGTAGAAAATGTTTTTATTCCTGCTGGAGTAGGCATAAATTTATTAAATTCTAATAGTTAATCAAAATTATTGCTTTACTTTATTATCTTTATTATTTTCCGACTTTAACAACTTCACTTCCATACCCAATCCTTTTAATTCCCTAACTAAGACATTGAAAGATTCGGGGGTGCTTATTTGTTGAATTGATTCGTCTTTAATTATTGATTCATAAGATTTCAGTCTTCCGCTCACATCATCGCTTTTGATTGTCAACATTTCCTGCAACATATAGGAAGCGCCATAAGCCTCTAATGCCCAGACTTCCATTTCTCCAAATCTTTGGCCGCCGGATTGCGCCTTGCCGCCTAATGGCTGCTGAGTGATTAAAGAATATGGACCAATACTGCGCTGATGTATCTTATCTTCAACCATATGGTTCAATTTCATCATATAAATATAACCGACGGTGGTTGGCTCAACAAAAGGTTCGCCTGTCTTGCCGTCAAATAATTTCATTTTTCCGCTTTTATCAAAGCCGGCTTTTACTAATTCATTTTTAATTGTTTCTTCAGAAACTCCATCTAAAACAGGACTGCTCACTTTATAGCCCAAAGTTTTAGCGGCCAAGCCGAGATGAGTTTCCAAAATCTGGCCTAAATTCATTCTGGAGGCCACGCCCAAAGGATTTAAAATAATATCTATCGGCGTGCCATCAGCTAAATATGGCATATCTTCTTGAGGAACAATTTTAGAAATAACTCCTTTATTCCCGTGTCTTCCCGCCATTTTATCTCCTACTTGAGCTTTTCTTAAGTCTGCTATTGACACCTCTATGGATTTCATTACGCCGGCTGGAAGTTTATCGCCCTTTTCTCTGGAAAATACTTTTACTCCGATTACTTTGCCGTGCTCCCCATGCTCTAAATACAAAGAGCTATCTCTTACTTCTTTCGCCTTTTCTCCGAAAATAGCCCTTAATAATTTTTCTTCGGCGGATAATTCTGTTTCGCCTTTCGGAGTAATTTTTCCAACTAAAATATCATTGGAAGAAACCTCCGCGCCAATTCTTATAATTCCTTCTTCATCTAAATTCTTTAATTTTTCTTCGCTTACATTGGGAATATCCATGGTAACCACTTCTGGACCTAATTTAGTTTCTCTTACTTCAAGGGTATAATTTTCAATGTGAATGGAAGTAAATCTGTCATCTTTAATTAATCTGTCAGAAATTATAATCGCGTCTTCATAATTCCAACCGTCCCAGGACATAAAAGCCGCTAAAATATTTTGACCTAAAGCCAATTCGCCGGTGTCAATAGCCGGACCATCAACCAAAACATCGCCTTTCTTTATTTTATCGCCTTTATTAACTTTTATTTTTTGATTCAAGCAAGTACTGGCATTAGAACGAATAAATTTTTCCAAAGAATAATTAATGATTTCTTTTTTAGCGGTTTTAAATTGGATTTTTTTCGCGTCTACTTTCACTATCTCGCCATCCTCCGGCGCCACAATTAAATAACCGGAATCAAGAGCCGCTTTTCTTTCCACTCCCGTGCCGACTATGGGAGCTTCGGGATTAATACAAGAAACTGACTGCCTTTGCATATTACTGCCCATTAAAGCGCGAGGAGAATCATTATGCTCCAAGAAAGGAATAAGAGAAGCTCCAATACTAATAATTTGATTGGAAGAAATATCCATAAAATCAATTTCATTCGTATTGCAAAAAGAAGGATGACCGAGGACTCTTGCTTCCACTTTTTCTCCAATCAGACAGTCATTTTCATCAATCAAAGTAGTCGCGGGCGTTATATTATATTTCTCCTCTTCCAAAGCATTCAAATAAACTATTTCTTTGGTTGCTTTACTTTTATTTTTTTCTTTTACGACCCTGCGGTAAGGGGTTTCAATAAAACCGAAATCATTCAAACGAGCGTAACAAGCAAGGTAGCCGACTAAGCCAATGTTCGGGCCTTCCGGAGTTTGGATAGGGCAAATGCGCCCGTAAAAAGTTCGATGAACATCGCGAATTTCAAAACCCGCTCTTTCTTTAGTCAATCCTCCCGGGCCAGCCACCGTAAACCTTCTTTTGTGCTCTAATTCAGCCAAAGGATTTATCTGGTCCATAAATTGAGACAATTGGGAAGACATAAAAAAGTCTTTTATAGCGCCGATCACCGGACGAGCGTTAACTATTTGGTTTGGTCCGGCGATACTCACGTTGATCGTACTCATCTTGTCTCTGATGATTCTTTGCATTCTGGCCAATCCTATTCTTAAAACATTTTGCACTAATTCCCCCACGCTTCTTATCCTGCGATTAGCGAGATGATCTATGTCATCGGATTCTTTTTGGGCTATATTAAGATAAATTAATTCCCTAATCATGGCTACTAAATCTTCTTTCTGCAAAACTCGAAGAGAAATGGTCTTTTTAGAATTTAAACCTAAGCGCTGGTTGAATTTATAACGCCCTACTTTTCCCAAATCATAACGCTCTTGATTAAAAAACATTCCATGGATCAAATTTTTAGCATTGTCTATAGCCGCCAAATCGCCTGGCCTGATTCTTTTATAAATTTCTATCAAACCCTCTGCTTCGGACTTGGCAATATCTTTTTTTAAAGTACTTTTAATATATTCCATAGCTTCTTCTAATTTTTCCGGGCCAAAATCATCTCTTTTGACTAATTCGTTTAAGCTTTTAGAAAATAAATCCAATATTTCCTCATCGCTTTCATATCCAAAAGCTCTTAATAGCGAGGTCATTGCCACTTTTCTTTTACGGTCAATCCTAACCCAAATTACATTTTCCGGGTCAGTTTCTATCTCTATCCACGCGCCTCTGTTAGGAATAAGTTTTACCTTGCTGTAACGTTTCCCTTTTATTTCCTGGTTGGTAAAAAAAACTCCCGCTGACCTGATTAGCTGGGAGATAACGACTCTTTCAATCCCATTAATAATAAAAGTGGCCCTTTTACTCATTAAAGGAAAATCGCCTAAATAAACTTCTTGTATTTTTACTTCTCCCGTTTTTTTATTTACGAGTTTGGTTTTTACCCTTAAAGCGGCTTCGTAAGTTACATTTCTTAATTTAGCTTCAGTTTCAGAAAACTTTGGCTCATCAAGATAATAATCTAAAAAATACAATTCCAGCTCTCTATTAGTAAAATCTTTAATCGGAGAAATTTCTTCAAAAAGCTCCTTTATCCCTTCTTTAAAAAGCCATTGATAAGATTTGTTTTGAATTTCAATCAAATCCGGCAAAGGAATAATATTATGAACTTTGGTGAAAGTTTTTCTCAAAGACATAAATTAAATAGAGTAAAAAATAAAAAAATCTTTCCCTTTTTGTGTTAAAGAGGGGTAAAATTCTTCAATTTAAATTATAGTTTGATAAAATAATAGAGAAACCTTCTTAAATTTATATTATTTTGTAATTTCTGCCAAAATATGGCAAAGTTTTTGTATTTAATTTATATTAACAAATAAGTTTTTAAATGTCAAGTATTTTGTTAATATTTATCCACATAATATCCACAAAGAGTTAAAAACTAATTTAAAAATATTCAGCGAGGTTTTGTTAATAACTTTGAATTACGAAATAGGCTGAGAGGGGGGTACGCTCATATCTTTTTTGCAGACGCCCGTCATTAGTCTAAAGGCTAAAAAAGATATGAGCGCGCCCTGAATAATGAATTTCGTAATTCAAGCTAATAATTCTTTAACTATTAAATAATCATTCCATGGAATTCTTTCGCCTTTAGGTCCCATAATGCATTGTTCAGAGCCTTTGCCAGTAATCAAAACAATATCATTTGGTTTCGCTAAAAGTAAAGCTTTTTTAATCGCCTCTTTCCTGTCTAAAATCTGCCAAAAATTAAATCCTTCTTTTTTTTGGAAATCTTTTTTTACGCCTTGGCTGATTTGCCCCATAATTTCCAAAGGGTCTTCATCATAAGGGTCTTCATTGGTGATAATAATATAATCCGAGTATTTCGCCGCCAACTCCCCTAATATCGGCCTCTTGGATTTATCGCGACCGCCGCCAGCCGAACCAAAAACAGAAATAATTTTTGAATCTTTATTTTTAAACTCTTTGCCTGAAACCATTTGATATACTTTTTCCAAGGAATCAGGCGTGTGCGCGTAATCAATGAAAACTCTAAAATTTTGCCCTTGCTTTATTTCTTCCATTCTACCAGGAAAGCTTTCAACCTTTTCCAAGGCAACTTTTATAGTTTCCAAATTTATTCCTTGCGACAAACACGTACTCGCTGCCGCTAAAGCATTGCAAATATTAAACTCGCCCAATAATTTTAAATTAAATTCAATGCCATTAACAAAGAAATTGCTTCTATTTTTTGTCAATGATATTTTTTCCGCTCTTACGCGATTTATTTTCCGCGATTTTAAATTTGTTTGAAAATTGCCTGCCCCATAAGGAGCCAAAGGCTCTCCTTCGGGAAAAATTGAAAATTGAAAATTTATGCCATATCCATTTTTTTCATCCGCTTCAAACCGTAAAAAATAATCCGCGTTTTCATCATCTAAATTTATAACGCTGATTTTTTTAATTTTTGTTTTTTCGCCCTTAATCATTATTTGTTTTCTTTTATAATTAGTTAAATTTTGAAAAAGTTTTCCTTTGGTTTTTTTGTAATTTTCAAAACCGCCATGCGATTCAATATGTTCAGGCGTTAAATTAGTCAAGACAGCAATATCATAGTCAATATTCAAATGACGATATTGCCTAATGCCCTCGGAAGAAGTTTCTAAGATCGCGTATTGGCAACCGGCTTTGACCATTTCTTTCAATAATTTCTGCAAGGCAAACCTGCCCAACATCGTCATTTTGGTTTTGTTGAGCCATTCTTTTTTATTAATTTTAAAATTCATTGTTGAAGTCAAACCAACCTTAAACCCCGCTTCTTCTAAAACTTTGGCGATTAAATTCACCACTGTGGATTTTCCGCCCGTGCCGGTCACGCCGATAACAATCATTTTTCTGGACGGAAATCCATAGCACAAACCCGCCGAAAAAGATAAAAAAGAATGGTAAATCGGCTGTCCCCATTTAAAAATAAATCTGGGAATAATATATTTTTCTAAAAATCTTAAAATTTTTTCAAGCATTTTATTTAGCTGTAAATTTAAAAATAAATTTTTTAATAAATTTTTCATTGCTATTTTTCTCTCAATCCCCCTGGAAGGAATCGAACCTTCATCGCAGGTTCCGGAAACCTGTGTTCTATCCATTGAACTACAGGGAGGAATTATCTCAACCTTTTTGCTATTTTGTATATCCTATACCATAAGGGCTGAAAAACCAAATCGCGGAAGGAAAGATAATTAGCCGCTCGGCCGCCGAAGCTCTTTTTAAAGCGCGAAACTCCCTGCCAGGGATGATTCGGCTCGCCTTCCGGCGCGACACCGCCAAAATCATAAACCAGACATCCGCGTTCTTTGGCTTTTTTGAGCGCTTCCCACTGGATTAACTGATTGGCCATTAAATTCCTTTTTTTATTTGAAGACGCGCCATGAAGATAAACTGCCTTTTGATTAAAAAACAAAACCATAATCACTGATAAAATATCTCCTTCATGCTCAGCTAAAAACAAAGAACCTAAATTATCTTTGATTAAAATTTCAAAAAGTTTTAAATAATGCGCTTTGGGATGGAGCTTAAATCCGTCCCTTGCCGAAGTTTCGCGGGCGAGAGAATAAAATTTATCCAAATCCTTCAAATCCTTGCTCTCTCTGATTTTAACTCCTTTCTTTTCCGCTAATCTGATATTGTATCTCGCCTTTTCTTTCATTCCTGAAAAAATTTCTATTTCTTCTCCGGCTAAATTCAGTTGCCAGACTAAACTCGGCTGGCTTATGGCCGAACCATTGGACTTTAACTCAATAAACCCCTCCTTTTTTAAAAAATTTTCCGCTTCTTTGTTTTCAGCCGCAACATCAAGGTCAATCCTAAAAAAAATCACGTTTTCTTTTTCAGCTATTTTTTTTATCCCGCTAATCAAGAGCTTAAAATATCGGGACTGAAAATTAAAACGGCCGCAATACAAATAACTTTTATTGAAAGGCAATTCGTATTTAATGGCTAAAGCCGCGGCCTTGAAACTGCCATCAACCACTCCCAACCTGAAAATTTTTCTGCTTGATTTTTCTTGAAACTCCCCCCATTGCCAAGACTGCAAAAAATCGCCTTGATTGGCGATTAAAAAATCATTCCATCGCCTTTTGTCTTTAATATTTTCAACTATCATTAAATTTATTTACTCAAAATTTTTAAAGCTTCTTTTATTTTTTCTCCCAATCCTTTTATTTCTTTTGGAATTTTATCCATCGCCTTTCTGATTTCCCTATTTTGATATCCCAAGCGGGACAGAGCTTCTTCTAATTGCTCCTCTTCG
Source organism: Parcubacteria group bacterium Athens0714_12 (assembly GCA_007378955.1). Lineage (GTDB taxonomy): Bacteria > Patescibacteriota > Patescibacteriia > UBA2591 > VMGY01 > VMGY01. The sequence goes on from VMGY01000003.1 coordinate 21,009, forward strand.
TCTCTATTAGTTCCTTTAATTCCCGATGATTTGATTTTATTTTTTAATTCTAAAATTATTCTTTCGGCTGTTCTCCTGCCAATGCCGGAAACTTTAGTTAAAAAATGCAAATCATTATTTGCGATTGAATCTTTTATTTCTCGCAAATCGCCAATTGATAAAACTCCCAAAGCCGACTTTGGACCCACGCCGCCGACAGCGTTTAATTGTTTAAAAAAATCCAGCGCCTCAAGGCTTTCAAATCCGTACAGTTCCATCCCTCCTTCCTTAAGATGCAGATAAGTAAAAAATTCGGCTTCACTGCCTATTTTAACTTTTTCTAAAAGCAAACGAGAAGCAAAAATTTGATACCCGACATTATTAACTTCCAAAATCAAAAACTTTTCATTTTTAAATTTAATAAAGCCTTTTAGATAAGAAATCATATAAAAATTATAACAGCCAAATTGAAAAAAGTCCATTTATTCCACGCCTTTTATAGGCGGTGCTCCGCGCGAAAAAGCAAATTATACCCGCTTATTTTATCAATCAACGCCAATAATAATTTTATCGGGATTGACCAATCTTAATTTTTTTGATAAATTAGTTTTATCTTTAACAATTCAAGTTATAAGTTATAAGTTAGTTTACCCATGGCCCTATCGTCTAGTGGTTAGGACACCAGGTTTTCATCCTGGCAACAGGGGTCCGATTCCCCTTAGGGCTGCCAAGTATAGTTTAAGTGGAAATAGAGTCGAATTTCTGCTAACTAATACACATTAATTAACTTTATTTCTACTCACATTTATGCAAGGAACAATCAAAAAATTGACTGACAAAAACTTCGGTTTTATCAGCCAAGAAGGCGGACAAAAAGATTTGTTTTTTCATGCTAATGAACTTGATGGAATTGATTTTAGCGAACTTAAAGAAGGTGACGCGGTTACTTTTGAAGTCGCTGAAACTCCAAAAGGTCCATCTGCCAAACAAGTCAAAAAAGTCTAAATTTCTTACTAAATAGAAATGCAAAAAATCGCCAGACAGGCGATTTTTTGTTATAATTCAATAATATGAAAATAATAAAATTTCCCGAACTGCGCCAAACATATAATTATGATTGCGGAGCAAATGCCATGCAATCAATCTTGGCATTCTATGGAATAGATATTAATGAAAAAACAATAATGGACATCGCGGGAACTAAAAAATCAGGCACCCCGATCAAAGGATTGGAAAAAGTCGCGAAAAAATATAATTTAAAATTTAGAGCGGAAAGCATGACAATCGACAAACTCAAAAAATATATTGATAAAAATATACCGGTGATTTTACTTATTCAAGCATGGATAGACAAAAAAAATAACCAGAAAATTGACTGGGGGGAAAATTGGTCGGACGGGCATTACGTGATCGCTATCGGCTATGACCATAAAAAAATATACTTTGAAGATCCGTGGTCAATATCAAGAACTTACTTATCTTTCAAAGAATTAAACGTTCGCTGGCATGATGTTGATTCCAATGGTAAAAAATTCATTGATTTGGGAATAATTATTTACGGCAAAAAAGGAAATTATGATTTAAACCACAAAATTCATATGGATTAAAAATCGAATTTTTTAAATAAATTACATATTGCTTCTAAAATTATCATGGCAACAATAATCCAATTAAAAAAAGAGCTTGATAAATTATCCAGCCCGCGGCAAGCAAAAATATCGCAAAGATTTTTCAAAACCAATAAAGGCGAATACGGCGAGGGAGATATTTTTTTAGGCGTTAAAGTTCCGGTTCAAAGAAAAATCGCCAAAAATTATCAATCGCTCTCGCTTCAAGATATAAAAACTCTTCTTAACAGCGAAATTCATGAGTATCGACTCACTTCCCTTTTTATTTTGATTGCTCAATACAAAAAAGAAAATGCCCGGAAAAAAGAAAAAATTTTTAATCTTTATTTAAAAAACGCCCGCCAGATAAATAATTGGGATTTGGTTGACCTTTCCGCGCCGAATATTATCGGCGATTATCTTTTAGACAAGCCGAAAATAATTCTTTTAAAACTGGCAAAATCAAAAAATCTATGGGAAAAAAGAATCGCTATTTTAGCGACTTATGCTTTTATAAAAAACAACAAATTTAATGACGCGCTAAAAATTTCAAAAATACTGCTTAATGATAACCATGATTTAATTCATAAGGCGACTGGCTGGATGTTGAGAGAAATTGGCAAAAGAAACCAAAAAATCGAAGAGCGCTTTTTAAAAAAACATTATAAAAAAATGCCAAGGACAATGCTTAGATACGCGATTGAAAAGTTTGACGAATCCAAAAGAAAATTTTACTTGAAAAAATAAATCTATATTTAAAAATCATCGCATTTAAAAAAACCATCGGGCTTGATTCAAGCTCAATGGTTTTTAGTTTATTAACCGGATGTAATTATCTCTCCGTTAAAATTAATGGAAAAAAATTCTTTTCCTATTCTGACTTTGGCGATGCCCTTGCGGAATTTAGTGGCGAATTCAAATCTGTTTTTATAGGCCGGCTTAAAATCTTTTTTTCTGATATGGAAATATTTTTTGCCTTTGCAAACAGCGGCCAGACCCTCGGAAAAATCGCAGACCCAATCATATCTCTCCGGATAGGCCGGCTTAAAATTTTTCTCTTTGATATGAAACCATCCTTTTTCGTCATAATCCCTCGCCAAACCCTCGTGAAACTCGAGATTGGCGCGCTTATTTCCTTTTTCATCAAAAATCTTTTTTCCCATTTTTCCCCTCCTTTTTGTTAAATTAAATTTTTAATTTGCAAATATGAATTTATATAATAAATCTATTTTTCAAAATTGTCAAGGTCATCGTATTTAACATGCTAAAATCTAACCGAAAGGCCATTGATTGCGTAATTAAAAATCTAACTATTGAAAATGCCTTTTGGCTACGAAATACGAATAAGCGCGAATATACGAATGGGTTTAAAAAGATTATTGCCGGCAAGTATTCGTATATTCGTACAAATTCGTAATTCGTAGACCTATTCGCGGAATTAATTAATAAAACCAGTTTAAAAAATTTGATTAAATGGTTAAATTGCTTGACACTGGCCATTGATTTTAATATATTATATAGTATAATTAAATAAATTTGATATAATCTATAATATATATGAAAATATCTTTTTGGGAAAAAATTACCGGCTTAAACAAAGATGAACTTAATTTGGGAGAAATTGATTTAATAGATGGGAGCCAAGAGCAAGAAGAAGATTTTTTTAATCAATTGGAAAAAAAATCTTCCCCTCTTAATGAAAAAGAAAAGGAATTGATGGAACGGCCATGGATGGAAGACGAGGGGCAATTGACCGTGGATGTTTACCAGACGCCAAATGAGGTGGTTATCCAATCAACCATTGCCGGAATAAAAAAGAAAGATTTAAATATTGATATTGAGAAAGATTTTATTACTATCAAAGGGGAAAGAAAAACAGAAAATGCGGAAAAAGCGGAATATCTTCATCAAGAATGTTTTTGGGGTAAATTTTCCCGCTCCATTGTTCTGCCTCAAGAAATAGATCCAAAACAAATAAAAACCAGCTTAAAAAATGGCGTCTTGACTGTTTTTTTGCCAAAAATAAAAACTTCCAGCGAGAAAAAACCACGGAAATAAACCGTCGCAAACAATCCTAATATTAAAACATTAACGCGCTGTTTCGAAAAAAATAAATTCGCAAGCAATGAAAAAAGTAAGTATAAAAGAAAAAAAAATCAAGTGGCTGGCTGTTTTAACAGCCATTTTTTTTATCTTGCTTTCCCTTGCCATTATTATTATTCTTTTCCAAAATGTTTTTTATAAGGATAAAATTTATCCCGGAATAAAAATAGGCGGTCTTGAACTGGGCGGCAAAACAAAAAAGCAAGTCTTTGTTTTATTGGAACAATACACCCAAAAATTTTCTCAAGAAGGAATAGTTTTTAGCGCTGAAAATAATTCGGGAAAAATAAAAAGGGTCAGAATCAGTCCTGTTATCATTTCCCCTCAAGACCCGGATTTATCAAGGGAAATCTTAAATTTTAATGCCAAAGAAACATTGGAAAAACTTTATTCCGCGGGCAGGCAAGGAAATTTTTATGAAAGATTGGGAGAAATTTTAAATAACTTGATTTTTAACAAAAAAGAACAAATAATTTATCATTTGGATAAAAATGAATTAGATAAAATTTTAAAAGATAATTTTAAAAATTTTGAGAGCCCCGCCATAAACGCCGCTTTAGAAATAAAAAATCAAATTTTTGAAATATCGCTGGAAAAAGAAGGCATTGCTTTTGATTATAAAAAAGGATTGGCTGATTTGGAAAATAATATCAATAATTTAATCTACCAGCCAGTTGAATTAAAAACAATTATTGAAGCGCCAAAAATTACTAAAATTGAAGGAGAAAAATATCTAGAACAAGCTTACCAAATGACTGGATTAGATCCTTTCAAATTAACTTACAAAGAAAATTGGTGGCTCTTAAGAAATCCTAAGGAATTTTTAAATTTAAAGTTAAGTAAAGAAGGGAAAATATATCTTGGACTGGATCAAGACAAATTTTCCGCTTTTTTGCAAAATATCGCCAAAGATTTGGACTTAGAACCGAAAGACGCGGAATTTGAAATGAAAGATGGAAAGGTAATATCTTTTAAGCCCAGTAAAACAGGGGTGAAATTAAATATAGAAAAAAGCATTGATAAAATAGAGGAAGATTTAATTAAACTAAAAAAAGAAGAATCGGAAATGATTATTGAAGAGAAAGAGCCAAAAATTTCCATCGCGGAAATTAATAATTTAGGCATTCAAGGATTAATCGGCGCGGGGATGAGCAATTTTAGCGGCAGTCCTCAAAACAGAAGGCATAATATTAAAACCGGCGCGGAAAAATTAAACGGCGTTTTAATCAAACCCGGGGAAGAGTTTTCCTTAAATGGAGCGCTCGGCAAAATCGGGCCTGACGAAGGATTTTTGCCTGAATTAGTGATTAAAGGCAACCGCACCGTGCCTGAATACGGCGGCGGTTTGTGCCAAATTGGAACAACTGCCTTCAGAGTGGCGTTGAATACTGGCTTACCTATCACTGAAAGGCGGCCCCATTCTTATCGTGTCTCTTACTACGAACCAGCGGGCATGGACGCGACAATTTACAATCCTCATCCGGATTTAAGATTTATCAATGACACGCCGGCGCATATCTTATTCTTAACCCGCATTGAAGGCGATGAACTGACATTTGAATTCTGGGGAACCAATGACGAGAGAAAAATAGAAGTTACGAAGCCGATTATTTCCAATATTAAAAAACCTGGTCCGGCTCGTTATCTTGAAAGTGAAACTTTAAAGCCGGGAGAAATAAAAATGATTGAAAGAGCTCATGACGGCGCTGACGCGGAATTCACCAGAACTGTTATTTATTCCGCTCCGGAAAAAGAAAAACTTGAAGAAACTTGGACCAGCCGCTACAAGCCATGGCAAGCTGTTTATTTAATTCCCAAAACCTCCACCACCTCGGAAAAAATCATCAAAGAATAAAAAAGACCGGATTTTATTTTTTCCGATCTCTTAAATGTATGCTAAAAGTGATTGAAGTGGCATTGGCCTCGGAATTAAACATTTCTTTATCAAGTGTTATTTGAGTTATAAAAAAATCTTCAATCCCTAAAACCGCGGTTTTGATTAATATTTTTTTATCTTTGTCATTTTCCGCGATCACGTTGATTTTCCAAACTTTTGAATTGAATTTTACCTTTACCTTCATTCCCCCTCCTTTTTTAAATTTTTAAAGTTTTTATCCCATTCAAAAGTCTGCAGACAAGAAGATTATCTGAAGTAGCAACCGAGTTAAAAACCCAGTAAATGCCCTTCTTGAGAATCCCCATGCTTTTCGTGCCTGCAGGCTTTAAAATGGAATTTTCAGCGTATTTTAACGACAAGAAACATACTAACACATTTTATTCGGCTTGTCAATGACGACAAATAAATCAAAAATTTTTCTCTATTTTTGCTTAAGTTTCATTTTAGGAGTCGCCTTGCGCTCTTTTTTTGATATTTCTTTTTTTCAAAGTTACATTTTATTTTTAACCAGTTTAGTAATCGCTATTTTGTCGCCCAAAACGCGCTGGCTGGCAATGGGAGGATTTTTTTTATTTTTAGGAATTTTAATATATAACTTAAATTTGCCCGAATTATCCAAAAATAAAATTTCTTTTTATAATAATCAAAATCAAAATATTTCTTTTCAGGGAATAATCGCCAAAGAGCCGGAAATAGAAATTGATAAGCAAAATTTAACCATTGAAAGCGAGGCGGCTTTCATTAATCAAAGATGGCAAAAAATATCCGGTCGCGTTTTGATTGGCGTAAAGCTTTACCCCCGATATAGTTATGGCGACCGGATAGAAATCAAATGCGGCTTAAAGTCGCCGGAAAAAATTGAAAATTTTGATTATGCCGCTTATTTATCGCCGCAAAAAATTTATTCGCTCTGCTATTATCCAAAAATTAAAATCTTATCCGATAATCAGGGAAACGCCTTTTTGGCCAAGATCTTAAAAATCAAAAACAAGCTTCAATCAATCATTAATTATTCTTTGCCGGAGCCGCACGCTTCCCTCTTTTCGGCTATATTTTTGGGCAATCGCTCTGCTTTGCCGCAAGAATTATTGGAAAAATTCAAAAGAGCGGGCATCAGCCACATCATTGCCATTTCCGGCCTGCATGTTGCTATTATCGGCTTGATTTTATCTAACTTATTTTTATTATTTTGCCTTCCCAAAAAATACGCTTTTTATTTGTCATCTGTTTCTCTTTTTTTATTTGTCGTTTTAACCGGCGCCAGAAGCAGCGTCATCAGAGCGGGCATTATGGGCTTTTTAATTTTATTGGCGGAAAAAGAAGGCAGATTAAAAAATTCCCTTAACGCTCTTGTTTTCACCGCCGCTTTAATGATTCTTTTTAATCCTTTTTTATTAAAGAACGACATTGGCTTCCAATTATCTTTTTTGGCGGTTTTAGGAATAATTTATTTTTATCCTTTTTTTGATAATCTGAAATTTCTCCAAAAATTGCCTGATTTTTTAAAAAGCATTTTTTCCGTCACTCTTTCCGCTCAATTGGCGACTCTGCCTTTGATTATTTATTATTTTCATTATTACTCGATTATCGCGCCCTTAACCAATCTTTTAATTTTGCCCGCTCTGCCTTTGATGATGGCTTTGGGATTTTTATTTATTTTTATCGGGCTATTCTATCCGCCTTTGGCAAAATTTCTTTTTGTTTTTGTTTATTTAATTCTGGATTATATTATAAAAATAACAGGGATTATCTAATTTATGCTTAAAAAAATCATTGTCCTTGTTTTATTAATCATTGCTTTATCAGGCCCGACTGTTTGGCAAAATGAATTTGATAAAAATTTAAAAGTAATTTTTTTAAATGTCGGCCAAGGCGACGCTATTTTAATCAAGACTCCCGACAAAAAACATATTTTAATTGACGGCGGCCCGGATAACAAAGTCATTTACGGCTTAGGAAAAAATATCCCTTTTTACCGGCAAAAAATAGATTTAATGATTTTGACTCACTCCGACCTTGACCATCTTACCGGCTTAATAGAAGTCTTAAAAAGATATCAAGTGAAATCAATTTTATACAACGGCTTGGAAGACGACAGCCCTGAATTTCAGGAATGGCTGAAAATAATCAAAGAAAAAAATATTCCTTTACAAATTACCCAAGCGGGCGATGAAATGAAATCCGGCGAAGATTTAATTTTAAAAACAATTTATCCATTTGAAACGCCGGCTGAAAATCCGGAAAATAACAACAATACTTCGGTTGTCAATAAATTGATTTATAAAAATATCTCTTTTCTTTTTACCGGCGATTTGGAAAGCGAAGCAGAGGAAAAATTATTAAGCCAAAATATTGATTTAAAAAGCGATATTTTAAAAGTAGGCCATCATGGAGCAAAAAAATCAACCGGTAAAAATTTCTTGAGAAAAGTTAAGCCGGAATATGCTGTCATCAGTGTCGGGAAAAACAACTTCGGCCATCCAAGCCTTAGAGTTTTGAAAAATTTACAAGAAGCGGGCGCGGCAATTTTAAGGACTGATTCGCAAGGCGAAATAAAAATATCCACTGACGGAGAAAAAATAGAAATTTTTACTTCCCTCTGAATTAAAATCTTATAAAAAAATGTAGGCGACTTATTTTTTATCAACAAAAAAAAGAACACTCCTTTAAGAATGTTCTTTTATCAATTCCTGGCATTGGCCTACTTTCCCACACCCACAATGGGGTAAGTATCATCGGCGCTGAGATGCTTAACTGCCGTGTTCGGAATGGGAACGGGTGTTGCCATCTCGCTAGAAACACCAGAAAAATTTATAAATGGTTTTTCCCGCTTAAATTTTTGAGTTAAAAAATATTTTAAAAGCCCAAAAATTTAAGCGGGAAAAATTGTATTCCAATAATTCTTGCGGTTAAAATGAGTTATTAGTACGGCTCAGCTCAATCCATTGCTGGACTTACACTTGCCGCCTATCAAACCTCTAATCTAGAGGACTCTATGAAATCTAATCTTGGGTTAGGCTTCGCACTTAGATGCTTTCAGCGCTTATCCAAACCGAACTTAGCTACCCAGCGATGCCCTTGGCAGGACAACTGGTACACTAGAGGTTCGTCCTTCCCGATCCTCTCGTACAAGGGAAGAATCCCCTCAAATTTCGACGTCTACGGCAGATAGGAGACCGAACTGTCTCACGCATATTATTCCATTATTACTAATGGTATAGACTATATCTTCGCCCTTCTTTAATAGATAAAGTTAGGGTGAGCGGCGTATGATAACAGTTTTAAATTAATTTTCTGCTATCTCATCTTAAAAAATTTTAAGAATCAGTCGTTACGGGGAAATAATTTATGTTCTTCTAAAAATTTTTTCACGACTTTGGTAGTATTAATTCTCTTCTTTGAATAATTCAATTCTCCGAATTTGTCTACCAATAAACTAGCTTTTAAAAATTTTTTAATATTAAATTTACCTTTTAAAACCTTGTTTATTTTTAAAGCTAATTTTATGTGCTCTTTTTTTAGCCTAACATAAGGCGCTAATAATCCCAAAATTTCTATAACGGGTTTAATTCCTACTATGGTATATTCCGTCATCATATCTTTTCTATCTCTGATATATCCGTACTTTAGAATACTTTTTAACCATAGAAGATGATTATGGCGATCAATTTTCTGATAAAAAACTATACTGGCTCTTATTTGATAGCCATAAATATAATCTTTCCGTCTTACTAATTGAAACATTATACAACCATCACCATCTAAAAAACCCGAAATATAAGATTTAACTTCTTTTGAAATTACAAACGACATAAAATATTTCTTCCCTCGGTATAGCCCTTACAAATCAGTTCTAAAGTTGTAAGGATTCCACCGATATAGCCACTTTTATTATACCGCGTTTCCGCGGTAAGACGCAATGTAATTTACGTTCTGAACCCAGCTCGCGTATCGCTTTAATTGGCGAACAGCCAAACCATTGGGAGCTTCTTCACCCCCAGGATGCGATGAGCCGACATCGAGGTGCCAAACCTCCTCGTCGATATGAACTCTTGGAGGAGATCAGCCTGTTATCCCCGGAGTAGCTTTTATCCGTTGAGCTTCCGCGCTCCTATGAGCAGCGGTCGGATCACTAAGTTCTGCTTTCGCACCTGCGCGGCTTGTAGGCCTTGCAGTCAAGCTGGCTTTTGCCTTTACGCGTCCAGCGCGGTTTCCATCCGCGCTAAGCCAACCTTTGTAAACTTCTCCGTTACCATTTAGGAGAAATCCGCCCCAGACAAACTACCTACCAGATACTGTCCCCGGACCGGTACCTGAATTCTTATTTTTAAATAAAAATCCAAATATCGGTCTAGGGTTAGAATTAAAAATACACAAGGGTGGTATCTCACTGGCGGCTGCCTTGCGGCAACCTCCCACCTATTCTGAACATGAATATCCCTAATCCAATATCAAGCTATAGTAAAGCTTCACGGGGTCTTTTCGTCTAGCCGTAGATAAAGAGCATCTTCACTCCTCTTGCAATTTCACCGAGTCTCTCGTCAAGACAGTTCTCATGTTGTTATGCCATTCGTGCAGGTCGTAACTCACACGACAAGGGATTTCGCTCATTTTTGTTATCCTTTTAATAAAGGAGTGTAGGCATTTCTGCTACACACTGTATGTCGCCATACAGATCGGACTATATCTTCCCGCCTCATTGGCAGGTTTGGCGTATAGTCTCTGGGGATACTAAAGCTTTCTTACCTTTTTACGATTCATCATGCTAATTAAATTGGCAATTTTCTTAAAACCAGAATTTTCTAGGTGTTTTCCTTTTCTCATTAATCTTACTACTTGAACAAAAATCTTAAAATCTTTTTTCTTAGCCGTTTTCAAAAGATTTTTCTCAAAGAATGGAATAATTTTTTCTTCCAATTCTTTTAAATTTCTCACGCAATAACGATAAATGTTTTCTTTGTGATTATCCCATCTTCTATTAATTGTTATCGTTCCGCAATTGAAAAATTCTTTCATAAGATTTAAAACTGAAAAACTTTTTTTCCCTTGTGTTACCACAAATTCCGGGAAAACTTGCCAACCGTTTTTGGTTGTCGGATTTCTAAAAATACTAACCGTGAAACAGCCTTCTCCATCAGTAAATCCTACAACCCAATTAGCGAACTTTAGTCTTTCCTGCTGATTGTCTGCACTAGATGATTTTTCACTTGGCATAATTAAACTTTATAATATATGGTTTAATTATACCATAGTACCACTAGATACTCCAGACTTTCCAGCATATAGCCAAATTTTACTAAGGCTAGCAAAACTAACCATAGGACGATTCATTTGTGTTAGCTCATGGTCGCCCATGAGATCGGACTATATCATATCACCATCTCTGATGATTTCGGCGTATAGTCTCTGAGGATCCTCTTAATTTAAATTTTATTCAATCCATTCCCTGTCAGTAAAACTAGAAAGAAAATAACCAAAATAAAATGGAATATTTTTAATAAGAGTTTCCTGCTGATTGTCCCCACTGGACATTTTTTTACTCATTAATTTTGAGTAATGCCAGATACACGGGATATTCCAGCATACAGCCGAATTTTATAACTACAATTGTCTCATAGTTATCGCCGGCGTTCATCAGCGCTTAAGTTCAAAGCTTTGCCCTGTAAACAGGGCTAACCTCTCCCCTTAACGTTCTGACACTGGCCAGGCATCAGCCCCTATACTTCAGCTTTCGCTTTTGCAGGGACCTAAGTTTTTGGTAAACAGTCACATGAGATCTTTTACTGCGGGTCGCACAAGGCGACCAATGCTTATTCCGAAGTTACGCACGTTGTATTGCCGAGTTCCTTAACGAGAGTTCTCTCGTACACCTTAGGATTCTCTCCTCACCTACCTGTGTCGGTTTACGGTACGGATTTGCCAAACCTAACTCTTCAAAAATTTTCTGGGAAAGTTGCTCATTTGTATCGCCTTGATAAATCAAAACTTTTCGCCCTTCATTGGGAAAACCCTCAAAGGACAAATGTAAATCCAATAATACACACAAATTACAAACCTTCGTCTTTCTGAAAAAAATTTGGCAAAGGGTAGGAATATTAACCTACTGTCCATCGTCTACGCCATTCGGCCTCGACTTAGGACCGCCTAACCCTGGGATAATAATTATTGCCCAGGAAACCTTAGGTTTTCGGTGGTCTGGATTCTCACCAGACTTTTTGCTACTCATACCAACATTCTCTCTTCCATAACCTCCACCGACTCTCGCGGGTCGGCTTCAATGATTATGGAATGCTCCCCTACCAACCACTGCTACGCAGTGGTTTTACATCTTCGGTATCAAACTTGAGCCCCGGTAAATTTTCGGCGCAACGCGACTTGACCAGTGAGCTGTTACGCTTTCTTTGAAAGATGGCTGCTTCTAAGCCAACTTCCTGGTTGTCATAGTTGAATCACTGCCTTTAACACTTAGTTTGAATTTTGGGACCTTAGATGGTAATCTGGGCTGTTTCCCTTTTGACTAATGGAGCTTAGCCCCCATAGTCTGACTCCAGTCGTATAATGTTGCCGGAATTCGGAGTTTGGTTGAATTAAGTAGGCAAAGCCATCTTAACTCATTCAGTGCTCTACCTCCGGACATCACGACCAGGCTAGCCCTAAAGCTATTTCGGGGAGAACCAGCTATCACGAGGTTCGATTGGAATTTCACCCCTAACCACAACTCATCCCAAAGTATTGCACGACTTACGGGTTCGGGCCTCCCCCCGATTTTCATCGGGGTTCACCCTGGCCATGGCTAGCTCACCTCGCTTCGGGTCAAATATGTATTACCTTACATTAAATTAGTGAATTAATTATTATTTATAATCAACTCACTAATTATAATGTACGCGCGCTATTAACACTTGGTTTCCCTTCGACTCCACTGTTTTAAGCAGTTTAGTCAAGCAACACACATAAACTCGTTGGTTCATTCTTCAATAGGCACGCCGTCACCCCGACTTAACGTCAGGGCTCCGACTCCTTGTAAGCATATGGTTTCAGATTCTATTTCATCGCCCTCACCGGGCTATTTTTCACCTTTCCCTCACGGTACTTGTTCACTATCGATGGCCAAAAGTATTTAGCCTTAGGTCATAGTCGACCTGGTTTCAAATAGGATTTCACGTGTCCTATTTTACTTGAGAAAAATTACTAGAAGCACAAAACACTTTTCATTTACAGGACTTTCACCTTCTATGGTTCCGCTTTCCAACGGATTCAATTAAGTAAGTTTTGATTAATATTTACTTCCTCCGGTTTTCCTAGTCCCGGAACATAATCCTCTCGCAACATCCTATAAAACATTTTAGCCTAGGAGCCTTACCTTTTACTTCAAGTTCCGCCCGAAGGCAGACTTTCCATAAAAGTTAGGTTTTATAAGATTTAGGCTGTTCCCCGTTCGCTCGCCACTACTAGGGGAATGCAAGTAACTAAACATTGGTAACTGATTTTGAGGGGGGAGATTTCTCCCCCTCGAATTTTTATAAAAAACGGGAAAATTTTATTTCTGTTCCTTCGCCGATGCTAAAAATTTTATTAGCATCGCCATTTATAGAACCGCAAAAAGAGACATAAGCGTATTTCTGTTGTTTTTTCTCTTCCACTTTTATTATTTTCGCTCTTATTTTCTCTTTTTTATTTCTTATCTTTAAAAAAATTTTCATACTGCGATTCGATAAATCTTTTACTTTTATCATTAAGCCCTCCTTTTTTCGTTTTATAAAAATAATTAATCCTCAAAATCAGCTACCAAAATTAGTTACTATTATTTTTTTTCTTTTCCTCCGCTTACTGAGATGTTTCACTTCAGCGGGTTTGCTTCGTCAACCTATGAATTCAGTTAACGATACTTTGGTTTTAAATCAAAGTGGGTTTCCCCATTCGGAAATCCCCGGGTCAAAGGTTGCTTGCCACCTTACCGAGGCTTATCGCAGGCTGCTACGTCCTTCATCGCCTTTTGGTCTCAAGGCATCCACCATATGCATTAAAATAACCGCAAGAATTATTGAAATACAATAATTCTTTAAACTTATATAATGCTCTTTATATTTTTTTGATATGCTTTTTAATTGTCAATGTTCTTTCCTTAACTTCCAGAGATAAGAATATATCCTTATCTTTGAAAACTATGGTATTAAAAAAACCGCTTTTAAGCGGCTCTGGACACTACCTAAAATATCCTTAATTTAACCGCTTAGGATTGAAAGTTGTATTAACTGTCGCATAATTATTTCTATCTTTAAATAATTAATTTAATTAATGCTTCTTATTATATCAATATCTTTCTCTCTTTTCAATACTCGAAAATGTGAAAGATATGTGGATAACTAAGGATTATTTTTAGTTAGTTATATTATAAACCTTTAAAAATCTTTGTCAATAGTCAATTTGAAATTATTAGTTATAAGTTATGTGTTGAGTCTGGTGCCGCGGGAGGGACTTGAACCCTCAAGACCTTGCGGTCACAAGATTTTAAGTCTTGCGTGTATACCAATTCCACCACCGCGGCATGAAACAACCGACAACTAACAACTGATAACTAAAATAAATTTGGAGCGGGTAAGGGGAGTCGAACCCCTTTCACCGGCTTGGAAAGCCGAGGTAATACCGGTATACGATACCCGCCTAAAAATAAAAATTATTTCTCGCTCAATCTAAACGTTCTTCAGTTCCCGCGTCAATCCATTGCCCTTGATAAATAAAAGCTGATAATTTTCTTTGTTTAACAATTTCAGAAAAAATATCTTTTTCAATAGAAAATTTATCTTTATTAATATTTTTAAAAAATTTCGGCGAAAGACTATAAAAAACCTACCTTGATAAATCCTTTTTCTCCGGCTAAAATAATTACTTTCATCCCGTTAGAAATTAAATATTTAAAAATATATGTACTCCTATTAGGAATTTATTATAAAAATGGAATTTCTAAGGGGATTCATAAAAAACTTTTAATTCGCCTTCGCTACGCTACGGCGAAATAAATCGGGGTACAGGGATTCGAACCCAGACTAAATCCTCCCAAAGGACTTGTGCTAGCCATTACACTATACCCCGTTGCTTATTAAACTATATTACATCTCTGCTGTTTTTTTCAGAATGTAATATCCTATGACAGTTTGCGCAAACAACAACACATTTTTTTATCTCTTTTTTGATCCGATTAAAACCTTGTCCTTCTGTCAAGGCAGCCCCCACGCTAAACTTTTTATCGTTATCATTATCGTGATGAAAATCAAGTACTCTAGGATCAGCAATGCCACATTTGCTGCATTTCTGTTTTCTCTTATAATCAGCAATCCATCGGCGATACTTCTGCCTAAGTTCTTTTTTTGCGATACGATAGCAAGATTTACATTTGTGGCGCCGGTAGACTTTATTTTTAATCGTTAAAGCAACGCCAAATTCTGACTCTGGATAACGTTTATTACAATATTTACATATTCTCATATATAGTTATTATAACATTTTGAACCCATATGTAAAAGGTTCAAAATAATCGTTATTTCATTTTTAAATCAAGTAAATAACTCTGGTGCCGAGGGGGAGGATCGAACTCCCGACACAATGATTTTCAGTCATTTGCTCTACCACTGAGCTACCTCGGCGCGAAATAACTAATAACTTACAACCTACAACTAACAACTCAATGATAAATTTTATTGTAAGTTGTAGGTTGTAAGTTGTGAGTTAATAAATAATGGACGATGCAGGACTCGAACCTGCGGCCTTCTGGGTGTAGACCAGACGCTCTGCCAATTGAGCTAATCGTCCCATCTTTTAATGCCCTCGGTGGGACTCGAACCCACACGCCAAAAAGGCACGGCACCTCAAGCCGCTGCGTATGCCAATTCCGCCACGAGGGCTATTTTTAAACTTTTTCTTCTTTTAATTTCTTATTATAATTTCTTAGATAAAAAAGTTTAGCTTTTTTTACTTTAGCTTTTTTAACTATTTCAATCTTAGCAATAACCGGAGAATATAAAGGAAAAATCTTTTCTACTCCAATGCCAAAAGAATTTTTTCTGACTGTAAAAGTCTTGCTTTTACCCACTCCTTTTATGCCTAAAACCATTCCTTCAAAAATTTGAATTCTTTCCTTTTTTTCTCCCTTGGAATTTGTTTCTATGATTTTTTGGTGGACTTTAATAGTCATGCCCGGCTTAATTTCAGGCAATGTTTTTTCTTCAGTTTTTTTTGAATTTTCTTTTTTATCCTCTTTTTGTTCAGAGTCAATTTGCTTTTCTGACATATTTTTTTATTAATATTTACTAATTATAAGCAACACATTCTATATTTTAAGATTTTAGCGGATTAAACCGCTAATGTCAATCGCTTTTAAAAAAATCATTTAATTCATCAGGCAAACCGATTTCAAAATTTTGCTTCTTGTTTTCCAAATCGTGAAATCCCAATTTATGGCAATGTAAAAAAATTCTGTCCAATTTTACTTTTTTGCTTTTTTTTGGCTTGTAAATTTTATCCCCCACCACTGGATATCCCAAAGCTTTTAAATGAACCCTGATCTGATGCGTCCGGCCGGTTTTGGTCTTTACCTTAAGAAATGAATAATCGTTAATATATTTAATCAGTTCGTATTCAGTCAAAGCTGGTTTTGCCTTGGAAAAATAACCGGTGCTCATCTTAAATCCTTTTTTCGGCAAACGGCCGATGGGCAATTCTATTTTTCCTTTTTTCTCTTTAATTCGGCCATGGACTAAAACTAAATATTCTTTTTCTATTTGGCGGTCTTGAAACTGCTTTTTTAGATATTCAAAAGCTTTTTGAGTTTTGGCGATTGCCAACAAGCCGGACGCTTCTTTATCTAAACGATGGACAATGCCCGGCCGAAATTCATCTTCGCCCACATTTTTAATTTCCGGAAAATAATTCAATAAAATATTAACTAAAGTTTCTTTGCGATGAGCAGCTGAAGGATGGACAATCAAGCCGGCTGGCTTATTAATGATTAAAAAATTTTTATCTTCAAAAATAATTTCTAATTTCTTCTTTGACGGCGACAAATCAATTTCTTTCGCTTTTTTCATTTCTTCTATTTTTTTCTCGTCTATTTTTATCTCCTCATTTTCTTTTAATAAATAATGGGCTTTGATTTTTTTATCATTAACTAAAACGCCGTTGCTTTTTATCAATTCCTGAATAAAAGCGCGCGGCAAGAAAAATTTTTCCGCCAAAAATTTATCTAAACGTTGTTTTTGACAATTTTCTTTATTTGTGGTATGCTTTAAAAACATTGTTCTTCAAAATTAAAAAACAAAATCAAAATAACAAAGGAGGTGTTATAATGTCTGTATATGGCGAAACAAAAATCTTGGCATGTATGTTAATTTCTTTCTTGATATCAATATTATCAATAATCGCGATGATATACTTATTCAAGCTGGCAATTTTTTCAACAATCATGTTTGCTCATCTGATTTTTCTTTTTTCTTTTTTTATTGCTCTTCGCCGCGCGAGTAACAATAAAGCTCTCTCAGAATAAAAGAGAGCTTTTTTCTTTTTCCAGATGTTTTTTTAAAAATTCAAATGCTTGTTTTTTACTTTTTACTCTTTTTGCCAATTGCTCTTCTCTTAAAATTTTTAATAATTCGCCGATTTGTTTACTTGGTTTTAATTTAAATTTTTTCATTATCTCATGGCCGTCTAAAATTGATTCAGGTAGTTTTTCTTTTTCTTTGCTCATCGCCTGCAAATTTTTTATTCTCTCTGCCATTTTATAAAAATTGGTTAAATTTGTCTTGCCTTTATCAGGAATACTGGCGATCGCGTCAATAAAACCTAATTTTAATAAATCTTGACCATTAAATTTAGGATTAAAAAAATATTTTTCCAAGGTGCTATTTTTTATTCCATCAACATTGTTGTTAAGAAAAAACATATGCGCTCTGACCAACCAGACAACTCTGTCTATGTCAATTTGAAATTCCTCGCTTGAAGAAAGCTTTAAACGTTCGCAAATTTTTTTAGCTAAATCAGCGCCAATCTGGTCATGGTCATTAAACCTGATTCTGTCAACAATGTCTTTTTTCGGCGTTTTTATCGTGTAGGGTTTGCCAATGTCATGAAAAATAATTCCCAAAATCAATTCTATCCCCGGCTTTTCACCGCCGAATTCATTTTTAAATTCTTTTGAATTTAATTTTTCCAAAGCTAATTTAGTATGCGACCAAACATTGCCTTCTGAATGGAAATTTTTCGGCTGGGAACATTTTTTCATTTTTAAAAGTTCCGGCATTAAAACTTTAAAAGCGCCGCTTTGGTCATATAAATCAAAGGCCTTAACTGGATTCAAATAAAAAGCCTTTAAAAATTCTTTGGCGATAATTTCATAAGAAACAATTCTCTCTCCCTTGATTTCAGAATTTAATTTGGGAATAAACTTTTTAATCGCTGACCAAGTTTTATTTTCTATTTTAAAATCTAATTGACAGGCAAATCTCAAAGCGCGAAGCATCCTTGAATAATCTTCTTTAAATCTTTCTTCTGGCTTGCCGACAGTTCTAATCACTTTTTTTTGTAAATCTTTTAGTCCGTTAAAAGAATCAATTAGTTGTTGTAAGTTGCGGGTTGTAAATTGCGGGTTATTTATTGCAAAGGCATTAATCGTAAAATCTCTTCTGCTTAAATCTTCTTTAATCTCCAAATCGGGATTGCTCTGCACTTCCACATCCTTATAACCGCCGGTGCCAAAAGCATGCTCTTTTCTGGGCAAAGCAATATCCAAAGGTGTTCCTATTTTTTTACCTTTAGGCAAAAATTTAAAAACGCCGAAATTTTTACCAACCAAAAAAACTTTTCCTTCTTTAGTTAAAAAATTTTCCAAATCATTCGCGGAAACTTTTCTAACCACGAAATCATAATCCCCTTCATCCGGCAATCCCAACAAAGCATCCCTGACCGCGCCGCCAACCAAATAAACTTCGCTTTGGGAAAATTTTTTGTTCAATTTTTCGGCAAAATCCAAAAGACCTTCCTTTTCCAAACGTTTAATAAATTGAGAAATAATTTTTTGGCAATTCATTTTAAATAAGCCCCTTTTTTGGGGCTCTAAGTTTTCAAAAATGGTGGGCATTGTAGGATTTGAACCTACGACCTTCTCGATGTCGACGAGACGCGCTAACCACTGCGCCAAATGCCCTAATAATTATTAATTATTTTTTGACAAAATAAACTGCTGATAAATAGTAATCTTCTTTGAATGGCTATGTTTCCACATCTTATTTGTTGATATTTCACCCCTTTAGCATTTCTTCTATTATTTTTTAGAATATCAAAAAATCGCGAAAACGGCAAGATGCCTTGGCATTTTTTAAAATTAAAGCTATTATGAAATAAAAGTTCTTTACAATCAAATTTAACATCTAAATAAAAGGAGGATTTAAATGTCTCAATTTATCAAAGGCGTAGAGGATTTATTAGATGAAATAATTAAAAGAAAAGAAACTTTTCTGCAAAAAATTTTGAAGCCGGCGCCTTTATGGGTAACTCCCGACCAGCTAACGCTAATTCGTATTTTATGCATTTTTCCGATTATTTTTTTCCTTTTAGGCAAAAAATTATTCTTGGCTTTCTCTTTTTACACCTTCGGCGCTTTACTGGATTTAATCGACGGTCCCTTAGCGCGGGTTAGAAAAAAAGAAACTGATTTAGGAAAAAGACTCGACCCCTTCGCGGATAAAATTTTATTTGGCGTTACTTTCATTATTTTGGTCTTGGCTATTCGCCCATCATTTTCAAAGATTCTTTTTTGGCTGATTTTCATCTGTGAATTTATCTTGGTCGCTTTAAGCTTGATTGGAAAAAATTTTATGGTCTATAAAGGGCTCAAAAAAAAATTAGGAGCCAATCTTTGGGGAAAATGGAAATTTACTCTGCAATTTTTTGGCATCTACCTGCTCATTTTCAACCAATTATTTTTTGCGCATATTGTTCTATGGGTGTCTCTTATTTTAGCCATCGCCAGCATCATCGGACATTTAACCTTTAAAGAAGAAAAGCCCTGAGAAAAACTCGGGGCTTTTAATTATTGATTTGCTTTTATTGATAAAGTTGATAAAATAAAAATAAATAACGATTTTTATGTATTTTATTTATTATTTATTAGCAATTTTAATTGGAAGTTTATTAACGATTAAATCTGAATGGTTTTTAAATAATTTCGGCCGGGTGGAATGGGCGGAAAAACATTTAGGATTAGATGGCGGCAGTAGATTATTTTACAAACTTTTGGGCATTGCCATTATTATTATAGCTTTGTTGTTTATGACCGGCTTGATGCAAAATTGGCTTTTAGGCTTCTTCTTCCCTTTTTTAAATCCTAAATTATAAATTTTTATATAAAAGTTTTAGGTTGTTAATTGTAAGTTGTGGGTTGTTAGTTATTTATTGGGCTGTTAGCTCAGCTGGCTAGAGCGCCTGCTTTGCAAGCAGGAGGTCACCGGTTCGAATCCGGTACAGTCCACCAAGGTTTATTATTTCGCTTAAAGCGAAATTTTTTTATTTTTAACAACTTCTATTTTGAATGACTTTTTAAAAAATAATTTAACAATAAAAAATTTTAATTATCTTCATTTTAAAAAACATAAATATTTTTTAAAGTAAAATTTTTTCAAAAAATCAAAAGTTATCCACACTTTTTATTGTTGCAAAAAAAATTAGATGTTATAATAAAAATAGAATTTAAAAAAATAATTTTGAAAAATTTTACGCAAAAAATTTTTTAAAAATCAGAATGTAATTTTTTACATTCGGAAGGAGGTGAAAAAACAAATGGCAAAAAGAAAAGTAACAAAGAAAAAAACAACAAAGAAAAAAGTGACTAAAAAGAAAAAAACTGCTAAGAGAAAAAAAAGATAGGTCTATAGTTCTCATGATATAAATCTTATATCAGTTTCTAAGGAGATCTCTTTGAAAGAAACAAAAACAAAGTTCTTATTAAGAACTTTGTTTTTGTTTATAATGGATTTACCGCGCGGCTATAAAATTAAAATAATATTGATTGTTTGCCAATTTCCCTATCTTGATCGTTAAAAACTTTTACTGTTCCATAAATTCCATCGTAGCCGGGCTCTATTTTAAGGTCTCTTTTCTTTACTTTTTTTATTCCTTCAGCAATTTTTGGCAAAGTAATGCTTGAAAGTTCGTCAAAAGATAAATCCAATAAAATATTAAATTCGCTTTTTCCTTTTTCTATCAAACTTCGATATTCAATCTCCACTCCCTTGGTTCCTTTTTTCTTGTCCAGCCCTTCGGCGATAATTTCCCTTAATGGAACTAAATTTTTAAAAGGGATGTGATTTTTAGGAATAAAATTTTCTTCGCGGTCGGCTAATTTATCTACTCGATGCATCACGCCGACGGTTAATGGTTTTTTGCAAACCGGACAAAGATAATTATTCTTTTTTGTCTGATTAGGAGAAAATCTAATGCCGCATAAACGATGGCCGTCAAAATGATATTTTCCTTCTTCGGGAAAAAATTCAATAGTGTATAAAAATTTTGACTTGTCTTTTTCTTTGATAATTCTAATTATTTCTTGATAAGAAAGATTTTTCGGTTCAATTTCAAAAACATTGGCTTCCCTGCCCAAGTTATCCAAGCTATGAGCGTCAGAGTTAGAAATTAAAGTTAATTCATCCATGGACGATAAGCGCCAATTCATCGCCGGATCACTGCTTAAACCAGTTTCCAAAGCATAAATGTTTGGTGTCATTTCATCAAAGCATTCTTCCAAGGAATCAAAGCCGGATTCAGAACCGAAGATGCCGAACCACGGCGTCCAACAATGCGCCGGCACCAGCAAACAATCAGGCGAAACGTCTAAAACTATTTTTAATAACTCTTTGGAATCCATTCCTAAAATCGGCCGGCCGTCTGATTTTAATTTAGCGCCGCGCGCTAATAATTGTTTGTTTATTTTTTCCGCTGTTTCCAAATTAGGGGCGAAAATAAGCAAGTGAACTCTTCTTACTCTGCCATTCTTGGAATAAATACAGCTTATTTCCGTGGTTAAAATAAATCTTGTTTTTATTCCGGCTTCGCTATTTTTTAATTTATACAATCCTTCTTCTACGCGCAACAGCTTATTTTTTATTTCTTTAAACCATTCTGGATGGGTAAAATCCGCGACGGTAATAATATCAATGCCTTTTTTCTTCGCCCATAAATTTAAATGCTCCAAATCCATTTTGGGGCTGGTAGCCCGGGAATATTTGGAATGAATGTGTAAATCCGCAATGTATCTCATATTTATTAAAAGTATAAGATCCTTCGCCTTCAGCTCGGGACGAGAGTATTGAATAATTATTTAACACTCTTAGTTTATCATCTTAAAAAATTTTAGACAAATTTTATTTTTAAATAAAATGTGCTAATCTTAAAAAATATGAATAATAAAAAAATCTTAATCTGGGGCTTAGGGAAAAGCGGAATTTCTTTAGCCAAGCTTCTAATCAGGAAAGGTTTTACTGTTTATGCCGGCGATGACAAAAAAATTCCTCTTTTAAATAAAAAAATAAAAATTGTTCTGATAAAAGAAGCGGAAAAAATTTTAAAAGGAGTAGATATTTTTTCTCCCGCGCCGGGAATATCTCCCAAACATCGTCTTTTCATTAAAGCCCAAAAATTAAAAAAAGAAATTTTAGGCGAGATAGAAATCGCCTCTTGGTTTTTAAAGGGAAAAATTATTGCTGTCACCGGCACTGACGGCAAATCAACGACCTGCGCTTTTTTGCATAAATTATTAAAAAACGCCGGCCTGGAAGTTTGGCTGGGAGGAAATTATGGAAAGCCGTTAGCCGACTTCGCGGAAAAAACAAAAAAAGACGATTTTACAATTTTAGAAATTTCCAGTTTTCAAGGATTTTCTTTAAAAAATTTTAGGCCTAACTATGGATTTTTTTTGAATCTCTCTGATGACCACTTGGACTGGCACCTTAATTTAAATCATTATCTTTCGGCTAAATATAAAATTTTTCAAAATCAAACAAGAGCAGATTTTTTAATTATTAACGATGATAATAGCTTTGCTCGGGCCGTTTCTTCGCCAGCAAAAAAATACTTTTTCTCTCTAAAAAACAAAACTGCCGATGCTTATTTGGACAATGAAACAATTTATGCCTTTAAGGAAAAAATTTTCAGCCGCTCTGAACCAAAACTTTTAGGCGAACATAATTTGAGCAATCTGATGGCAAGTTGCCTTTTGGCTAAAATTTTAAAAATTAACAATGAAACAATCAGAAAAACCATTAAAACTTTCTCTCCTCTGCCGCACCGCCTGGAATTAGCCAGAAAAATTAAAGGGGTAAAATTTTATAACGATTCTAAGGCAACTACTCCTCAGGCGATGAGAGCGGCGATAGAATCATTTCCTGAACAAAAAATTATTTTAATCGCCGGCGGCAAAGACAAGGGCAGTGATTTTAAAAAATTAAAAGAAATAATCAAAGAAAAAATAAAAGCTGCGGTCTTAATCGGCAAGACAAAAAATAAAATAAAAAAAGCCTGGCAAAAAGCAACTCTTATTTTTTTAGAAAATTCCATGGAAAAAGCCGTAAAAAAATCCTTTGCTTTAGCTAAAAAAGACGAAATTGTTTTGCTTTCTCCCGGCTGCTCTAGCCTTGATATGTTCGCTAATTATAAAGAAAGAGGAAAAAAATTTAAAAAAATCGTGAAACAGCTAAAATAAACGCGTTGATTTTTATTGATTTATTTGCTATTATATTTTTATCCTATTAATACAATACCCAGCATTACAACATAAACAAAATTTTCTGATTATGGTGTTGCGATGCTGGGTTATAAATTAAAGCCGTAAATTGGCTATGCGTATTTTTAAACAAAAAATAACTATTCACTTGGTTATTACTTTAATTAAAATATTAACTTTTATAAAAAGAAGTATTGCCTTCTTTTTTTTAATTATCTTAAAATTCTTAAAAAAAATAGGTGGTGTATTGTTTCAAATTATTATTTTGCCTATTTATAAATTTTATCTACCGATAAAAAAAAGATTTCAAAAATTTTTTCAAGAATCTTCCAAAAATAAATTCTTTTTTCTTGTTACCCATCCAAAATCTATCAATGTCTTGATTATCTTATTGGCTATTCTTGTGGCAAGCGCTAATATAAATGCCGGAGACAAGCAGCAAAGCACCGCCAAAGAATCTCTTCCTTTCATTCTTTTCAATGGAGAAGAGGAAATAACAGAGGAAGCGTTCGTCGAAGAAGGCGTTCCTTTAGAAAACTACTTTTCTAACGCGGAAGCAATCAAGCCATTGTTGCAAATTGAAGAGGAAAAGTTTGACTTAGAAGCGGAAAATGTAATTAGTTTTTTTAATGATTCGTATTTATTCAAGCCTTTCACTTCTGTCACGCAACAGACTCCTCGCTCAAGGACAAGTATAGAAACTTACGTTGTGCAACTGGGGGATACGATTGGCGAAATCGCGGAAAAATTTAACTTGTGGGTGAGTACTATTTTATGGGAAAATAATTTATCAAGTTACTCCATTATCAAGCCGGGCCAAGAACTGACTATTTTGCCGGTCAATGGCATTACTTATAAAATCAAAAAAGGCGATACTCTGGATTCTATCGCCAAGAAATATAAAAGCGAATCGACAAAAATTATTGATTTAAATAAATTAGCCAGCGCGAATGATTTGGAAATAGGCAAAATTTTAATTATCCCCGACGGGAAAAAATATATCGCGCCAATAATCAAAAAAGTGTCGTCCCAATCTGCTTTTGCTTCAGGAAATTTTAAAGGGCATACTTTCCCTTGGGGCCAATGCACTTGGTATGTAGCCCAAAAAAGATATGTTCCTTGGAGCGGGCATGCTAAAAATTGGTTAGCCAATGCCAGAAGAATGGGATTTGAAATAGGCACAAACCCATTAATAGGAGCGATTATTTGTTTAAAGGAGACTGGCTGGCAAGCGCGGCTTTGGGGTCATGTTGCTTACGTGGAAGAAGTGAACGGAAATAATATTATCATTTCGGAAATGAATTATAAAGGCGTTGGCGTTTATAGCAAAAGAACTTTGCCTATTAACAGCAAAAAAATAATCGGGTATATCTATTAAAATTTCTACTCTATTTTCTCCCTATATTGCAATGCTTCGGCAAGATGCTGAGTTTGGATAAAATCATTTTGCTCTAAATCGGCAATTGTCCGGGCGACTTTTATGGTTTTATAATAAGCCCTGGCTGATAAATGAAATTGGTTAATGGCTTGCTTTAAAAGTTTTTCCGAATCATTATTAATAAAACAAAATTCTTTAACCATTTTTGAAGTCATTTCAGAATTATTAAAAATTTTTAAATTTTTAAAACGTTCTTTTTGCTTTAAAAAAGCTTTTTTCACTCTTTCTCTGATAATTTTAGATGCTTCGGCTAAGCTTTCTTTAGTAAGGTCTTCAATATTCAAGCGGGCAATTTCCAAATGCAAATCAATTCTGTCCAACAATGGCCCTGATATTCTTTTTCGGTATCTATTGATTTGCCCTAAATTGCAAGTGCAATGTTTTATTGAATCGCCATAATAACCGCAAGGGCAAGGGTTTTGCGCCGCGATTAAAGTAAAGCGAGCGGGAAAAGTAAAACTTCCATGAACGCGGGAAACGGTGATTAATCCATCTTCCAAAGGCTGCCTTAAACTCTCCAAAACATCCCGAGGAAATTCCGGAAATTCATCCAAAAATAAAACTCCTCGATGAGCCAAGCTTATCTCGCCCGGCCTGGGCGAGCTTCCTCCTCCAACCAAGGAAACGGCCGAACTAGTATGATGAGGAGAGCGAAAAGGCCTTTCTAAAATTAAAGACTGATTTTTTTTAAGCAATCCGGCGGCGCTATAAATTTTACTTGTGTCTAAAATTTCTTCATAGGCCATCGGCGGTAAAATAGATATCAAGGCTTTAGAAAGTATGGTTTTGCCGGCGCCGGGAACGCCGCTCATTAATACATTATGCCCTCCGGCGGCGGCGATTTCTAATGCTCTTTTGGCGTGTTCTTGGCCTTTTATATAAGCCATATCATATTCAAAATCATTTTTTTCTTTTATTGAAATTATGCCTTTGCTAATTTCCGATTCAATAATTCTTACCCCTTTTAAATAATCAATTAAATCTTTCAAACAATTTAAAGCAAAAACTTCCAAGCCTTTTATTAATCTCACCTCTTCTATATTAGCTTTTGGCAAAAAAACTTTTTTTATTCCTTTTTGCTTGGCGTAAACCGCCATTGATAAAACGCCTCTCACCGGCCTTAATTCTCCATTTAAGGAAAGTTCTCCCATAAAAATAATTTCTTCTATTTTCCAAGAAGAAAATAAATTAATATTTCCGGAAGCGATGAGAATGCCGACGGCGATAGCCAAATCATAACCTGCTCCTTCTTTTTTTAAATCAGCCGGCGCCAAATTAACTAAAACTCTTTTTTGAGAAGGAAAATTAAGTCCGGAATTTTTAATAGCCGTCCTCACTCTTTCTTTTGACTCTTCTAATGTTTTATCCGGCAAGCCGACTATATTAAAAGCGGGAAAACCGGAACAGACTTCCGTTTCTATTTCTACCCCCTCCCCTTCCAGGCCATTAAGGCCGCAGGAAAATATTTTAGATAACATAAAATTAAATAAAAATTACAATTATCAAACCCCAAATCACAAACAAATACCAAATTCTAATGACCAAAATTCAAAACTGTTTGGAATTTACCTGCCCGACTTCGCCTTGACTGATTTTATCCTCTAAATTTTTTAAATTATTATAATTAGCGAAAACTATCAATCCTGTTTATTAGAAACGGCGAAGTCAAGGCGGGCGGGTAATTTGGGATTTTGAATTTGTTTGATATTTGTAATTTGAAATTTGGGATTTAAAATTTTATTAAATTAATTTAGTCGTTTAAATCTTATTGTTTCTAAATTTAAATAAATATTTATAAACTATCACTGCAATTCCTACTACGATCATTGCATCAGCCAAATTAAAAACCGTAAAAAAAGGAACATTGATATAATCAATCACATAGCCGTAAACCAAGCGGTCCATTAAATTGCTAAAAGCTCCTAAAATAATCAAAGTTAAAGAAAAAATTTGATAAACATTTCTCCTTTGATAGCTTTTTATTAAAAATAAAATCAAAACAAAAATAATAATGATTATTAAAATAATCAAAATATCTTTAGGAAATGGCAGGCTAAAAGCGAGATAAGGGTTTTTAAATAAAAAACCACGCCTAGCGTGGTTAAAAAATATTTTTAAAAAACGGTCAAAGAAAAAAAATACAAAAGGAATCAAATTGGCGAAAAAAATTTTTTTCATCTAATTAATTATTTTTTTCTTTTTTGCATTTAAGACAAAGAGTGGCTTGAGGAAGAGCTTTTAAGCGGGCCTCTGGAATTATTTGTTTGCATTTTTTGCAAATTCCATAATTTCCCTGTTTTATCATTTCCAAAGCTTCGCCTACTTCTTTTAAAATTTTTTCCAAATCTCTTTCCAGGGAAAGGCGATTTTCATATAATGTAACTTCCTGAGCATTTTCTTCTTCTTTATTCCCAATTTCAAGATATTTCGCCTGATAATCATCTTTAATTTTTTTATTTTTCTGGGCGATATTGCCCAACTCTTCTTCTAATCGTTTTCTTTCTTGAAGAAGCGAGTTTTTTGCTTCTTCTAAAAATTTTTTATCCATAAATTATTATTTAACTTGCCCCGTGAAATCCCCTTCGGGGAACTGCGAAGCAGTTATTTTACTGGGCTTGTTTTAAAGAAAGGCTAATTTTGCCTTGCTCGTCAATTCTTATTACTTTAACAGGAATTATCTCGCCCTCTTTAACAATGTCTTCTACCTTTGCCACTCTGTAAGGAGCTAATTCGGAAATATGAACCAATCCTTCTTGCTTCGGCAATATTTCCACAAACGCGCCAAAATCCATTATTTTTACAACTCGGCCTTGAAAAATCTCGCCAATTTTCGCTTCTTTAGTTAAATTTTCAACCCATTCCACGGCTTTATCAATACCCGATGAGCTCAAGGAAGAAATAAAAACTGTTCCGTCTTGCTCTATATCAATAGACGCTACTCCTGTCTTTTCAATAATTTCGTTAATCATTTTTCCTCCCGGCCCGATAACATCTCTGATTTTTTCCGGATTAATTTTTAAGGTTATTACCCGCGGAGCGTAAGGCGAAAGTTCCGCCCTTGGCTCGCCGATCGCTTCACTCATTGCTTCTAAAATTTTTAAACGCGCTTCTTTCGCTTGAAAAATAGTTTTTTCAACAATTTCATCAGTCAAGCCATTTGTTTTAGTGTCCATTTGTATGGCGGTAATGCCGTCTTTTGTTCCCGCTACCTTAAAATCCATTCCTCCGTTTGAATCTTCAAGGTCTTGCAAATCAGTAAAAATTTTATAACTCTTTATTTCTTTGTTTTCTTCAATGGAAGCCAATCCCATGGCAATGCCTGCCACTGGTTTTTTAATCGGTATGCCGGCATCCATTAAAGCCATGCAAGAAGCGCAAACAGAACCCATTGAACTGGAACCATTGGAACTCAAAACTTCAGAAACTAATCTGATCGTGTAAGGAAATTTATCTTTTTCGGGCAAAACAGGGATTAAAGCTTTTTCCGCTAACGCGCCATGGCCGATTTCTCTTCTGCCCGGCCCTCTGACCGGAGCGACTTCTCCGACGCTGAAAGGAGGAAAATTATAATGGTGCATAAATCTTTTTTTGCCGCTCTCTTCCATTGTGTCTAAATGCAATTCTTCGCCCGGCGAACCCAAAGTTACCACTGAAAGCACTTGAGTATCGCCCCTTTTAAATAAAGCCGAGCCGTGGACGTGAGGCAGAATAGCCACTTCGCAATTAAGCGGCCTGATCTCGTCTAATTTTCTGCCGTCAACCCTTTTATCTTTCTCTAAAATCGCTTTACTGATTTCCTCTTCTAATAAAGCTTTAAATATTGTTTGGGCTTTTTCCCTTTTTTCTTTTCCTATCTCTTGCTCCAATAATTCATTGTTTAACTTTTCCGCCAATTCTTCTTTTTTATGCTTTCTCCCTAATTTGCTTTTAATCTTATGATTAAACAATCCCTCTTCTAAATTTTTATTTAAAAATTCTTTGACTTTGCTTTTTAATTCTTCTTCTTTTTCTTTGTCTTCCGGCGACTTAAGAAAGGAAGGTAAAACTTCCAAATTTTTTTCCTGGCCGATTTCTTTTTTAATTTCTTCTATCAAAGAAATGACTTTTTCTATATGTTTTTGCCCGAATCTTATCGCTTCCAAAACAACTTCTTCTTTCGCCTCTTTAGCTCCGGCTTCCAACATTACGACTTTATCTTTTGTTCCCGCGACGACCAAATCTAAATCGCTTTTTTCCCTCGCGCTATAAATGGAATTCAAAATCCACTCTTCATTAATTCTTCCGACTCTTACCGCTCCTACCGGACCGAACCAAGGAATACCAGAAACAGCCAAAGCGCAAGAAGCGGCAATTAAAGAAACAATGTCCGGATCATTTTCTTGGTCAAAAGAAAGGACGGTTAAAATAACTTGAACATCATTTCTAATTTCTTCCGGAAATAATGGCCTGATCGCCCGATCAATTAAACGAGCGGTCAAGATCGCTTCATCGGTTGCTCTGCCTTCTCTTTTGATAAAACGAGAGCCTTTTATTTTTCCCGCCGCGTATAATCTTTCTTCGTAATCAACTAAAAGGGGAAGAAAATCAATTCCTTCCCTTTGTTCTCTGCTTAAAACCACAGTTGCCAAAACTGTTGTTTCGCCGTATTGGACGGTGCAGCTGCTGGTGGCTAAGCCGGCTAATTTTCCAACTTCAATAATTAAATTTCTTCCTCCTAATTCTCTGACAAATTTCTGAATCGCCATAAATTTTACCTCATCCCTGATCATCAAACTTTAGACTTGTTAATAATCGCGCTAAGCGCAACTAAAGCCTATCTGTCTGACGACCAAAAATTAAAAAATTAAAAAAATAAATAAACTATCTTTAATCTAAAATCTAAAGTTTTATTTTTTCCAACAATTTATCGTAGCGCTTTTCATTTTCTCTCTCCAAATATTTCAAAAGCCTTCTTCTTTGACCGACTTTTTTCAACAAACCCTTTCTGGAAGAAAAATCTTTTTTATGAGCTTTTAAATGCTCAGCCAAATCTTTTATTTCCGTAGTTAAAATAGCGATCTGAACTTCCGGAGAACCCGTGTCGCTTGGATGAATTTTAAATTTTTCAATAATTTTATCTTTTTTCTTTTTTTCTAACATAATATTTCATACCTTAACATATGCTAAAAATTTAATCAAGTCTTTCAAAAAAATAACTTTAAACATTCTTTCAAATTTTTAATTTCTATTATTTCCAGCCCTTGCTTATTTTTAACCCCATTTTTGGGGATAATGGCTTTTTTAAATCCTAACTTGCTTATTTCTTTTAAACGTCTTTCAGTCTGGGAAACATTTCTTACTCCTCCGTCTAAGCCGACTTCGCCAAAAGCCACCAATCCGGAATCAATAACTTGATTTTTATAAGCGGAAGCAATGGCTAAGCAAACGGCTAAATCGCAAGCCGGCTCTTCTATTTTTATTCCGCCGACAATATTAATCAAAACATCTAAATTACTTAAATTGAGCCCGCAAATTTTAGTCAAAACAGCGATTAATAACTGCAAACGATTAAAATCAAATCCGGCGCTGCGGCGCTGCGGATAGCCATAAGCTGTCTTGGAGACTAATGCCTGAACCTCAATTAAAAATGGTCTATTGCCCTGCATCACCGCTGTCACCACCGAGCCAGGCGCGTTTCCTTCCCTTTGCTGCAAAAAAACATGCGACGGATTTTTTATTTCTTTAAGTCCGTCTTCTTTCATTTCAAAAACTCCCACTTCATTCGTCGAGCCAAACCTATTTTTAATCGTTCTTAAAAGCCTTAATTGGTGATACCTCTCGCCTTCTAAATAAATAACGCAATCAACTAAATGTTCTAAGGTTTTTGGCCCTGCCACAAAACCTTCTTTAGTCACATGGCCGACGATAAAAATAGAAATTTTATTTTTTTTAGCTACTCCCAAAAGTTTAACCGTGCAAGCGCGAACCTGATTGACACTGCCCGCTTCCGAAGGCAAACCGGAAAAAAACATCGTCTGAATAGAATCAATAATGGCTATTTGGGGCTTGCATTGTTCAAGAGTGGCGCAAATAATTTCAATATTGGTCTCGCCTAAAAATTTTAATTCCTTAACTTTTAAATTCAACCTGTCTAAGCGCATTTTAATTTGCTCGGCTGATTCTTCGCCGGAAACATAAAGAATGGGAAAAGAATTTTTCTCCGTAATTTGCAGAACCAAGGTTGATTTGCCGATGCCCGGTTCGCCGCCTAATAAAACCAAACTTCCGGGCACAATGCCGCCGCCCAAAACCTGGTCAAATTCTTCTATGCCTGTTTTTAATCTTTCTATATCATTGCCTTGCACTTTCTCAAATTCCACAATTTTTCCCGCGGCTGCTTCAATTTTTGTCCCTTGAGAATGTTCGCTCGCCATTTGCTTTTCCACTGTCCCCCAAGAACCGCATTCCGGGCACTGCCCGAGCCAACGAGGAAATTGGGCGTCGCATTTGGAACAAACATAGATTATTCTTGAAAGTTTAACCATTTTATTATTTAATAATGCAATTCAATCAGATTATTTTTTAAGGATAAAAAAATGTCTAATTCCTAATTTCTAATGCCAAATTAATGCTCAATGCCAAAATGTCCAATCTTTAATTAATCTTATTCGGTTATTGGTCATTTAATCGTTAAGATTTTTTATTAGAAATTAGAAATTTGACATTAGGTATTAAATAACTTTGAATTACGAAATAGGCTGAGTAGGGGGCGCGCTCATATCTTTTTTGCAGACGCGGCGATTAGTCCGCAGCGCAAAAAAGATATGAGCCCTAAATAATGAATTTCGTAATTCAAACTAAATAAAAATATTGATTTTTATTTGAGTTGTATCTTATTCAACTGTCCGGTATTTTGGTCGGTAAAATAAAGAAAATCTTCTTCCGCGGAAAGAAATATATCCGAGACATTATATTCGCCAACGCTTGGTTCGGCTAAAAAAGTTTTTACTCCGCGATCAAGATTTATTTTATAAAAATTATCTCCGCGATCAGCTATTTCCGGCGCTAAGCCGGCGCCTTCCGGCAAATATTTAGGCGCGGCGCAATAAATATTTTTATTATCAGAACTAAAAACGCATTTATCCGCCCAGGTCTGCAAATCTAATTCTTTTCTTCCCCGCCCGATATTGTCGCCTTCGGCTTCAACCGCCCACAAAGTCGGACGATAACCGGAATCAGCATTCCAAACGCTGTAAATAATTTTATTTCCTTGAGGCGACCACTTGCCTTCAAAACCCCTGCCTTCCACGACAATTGATTTAAAATTCTCGCCATAAAAACCAATGAAAAGAATTTCCTGTTTGTCAAAACCCATATCCTCGCCGGTAGCGGAAAAAGCCACAACTTGATTATTGGGCGACCAAGCGACTTGGACTTTTTGAGCGTTTTCCCCCAAAGGCTCGATCATTTTCAAACCAGTGCCGTCAGCATTAGCTTTAGCCAGCCACCTGTTATTTGGGTCGTCACTGTCAATTTTTAAGCCGATTTCATTGCCTGAAGAAGAAAAAGAAAAATCGTACCAATTTTTATTTAAAGTTATTTGCTTGTCTTTTTCAAAATCATACAAAATTTTATTTCCATCCGGATATTCCAAAATCGCCTTATTTTTATCCGGCGACCAATTAATATTTTCCACCTGATAAAATTTTCTTTCTGAAAGCAATTCTCGCTTGCCGTCGGCATTGATTTTATAAAATTCGTTCTTGTCTTTATCGTAATAAAAAACTTCCCCGGTATTTTTATTCAAAATAGGCGATGAGACGACTTCTTTAATCACGGACTTGACTAATGTTTCTCCGCCGGCGGCAATATCAGAAGCAACGGGCAAAGACGGGGTGATTTCCGGCGATTCGCCTGACGGAGGAACAACGATTATTCCGCCAGTTCCTTCGCCTGCCGGAGGCAAAATTCCGGGCGAGACTATTTCTTTTCCTGCTTCCGGCAAAGGTTCCTTTGATATCGGCCGAAAAAATAAATAATATAATCCAAAGCCAAAACCGATGGCAATTAAAATAAAAATAATAATTAAAATGATTTTTTTAAAATCAAAACGCATAAATTATAACATTATAAAAAATTAATATCCTAAATTTTCTTTGCACATATTATCAGTAGCGAGCGTCCATCCCACGCCGCAAATATCTCTGCATTCCCCTTTTAAAGGAAGTAAAGTATATTTATATTCAAGTTGAGGAACGCATTCATTGTCAATTAATTGACAACCGGGCTGAAGTTCGCAAGCATTTATTCCAAAAAACCCGCATCTCTCCAGTTTACTTGACCAAGAAACTAACGCATCGCTGCAGCAGACTATCTTTGAATCAACTGGCGGTATTTTATTTTCTATTTCATTTCTTGTTAAACCGCACATGCGCAAGACCTCGCATTTATTGCCTGTCCACCAGCAACCCCAATTATATTGCCCTAAACATGCTTCTCTGCCTAAAAAACCGCATTCTTGCCCAGTTTTTTTCGACTGGACATATTCTTTTATATAAATACACTTATCATCAACCCATTGGCAACCTGGTTCAGGCTCGCATTTTTCTTTGCCAAGCAAACTGCATTTATCCTGAATAATGCCTATTTCGGGCAATTTTAATTTTACCAAATTTGGATTAATGATATAAAGCAAACCATAAGAACAAAGCGCTAAAATCAAACCAACCACGGCATTGGAAATTGCTTTTCTCGCTTCGCCGATTTGCGAACCGCTGCCCGCGGCAGTCAGCCACTGCAGACCGCCCCACATAATCATCACCACTGCCACAACACTAATCGCTCCCAAGCCAAAAGTGTACCAAGCCGCGATGTAAGAAGCTAAATCCTTGCCCGCGCCTTCCTGCCCGGGAATAGGCACCTGCAAATCAATCGCCTTATCTTGCGCTTTAACTATCAGGCAAAAGCCAAAAACCAATAAGCTCGCTAAAATAATTTTTGAATATCTTTTATTAAACATATTAACGCAGTAAATCCCAAAATATTTTTAAAGGCGTCGCGCCAAAAAAATTTAAAAACCCCATTGGATCATTTATAATCCAAGCCAATAAAATAATTATAAATAAAAGAATCAGCCAAAACCACCAAGTGACGGCGAAAAAGCCGACGAGAGAACTTAAAATCCAAAACCAAATTTTTTTTGAAACAGCTTTTTTTATTTGGTTTGCGGCTTGTTTTTTAGCCGCCTCCCGCGCTTTTTCTTTTAAATCCTGTAATTTTGATTTTTTTAATTCTCGGCTTGCTTCCAATTCTTGTTCTTGCGTAATTTCATTATCCATACCAAAATTATTAAAAATTTAGAACGAAGTGAATAAATTTTTTATTATAATTTTGAGTATCCCCCACCTATCCTAAAGTAGGGTTCTCAAAAAAGAATAATTAGAGCGGCGAAGCGACTCCGTCTCTGAAACTTACAAAAGAATTAATCATACTCTGGGATAGGTGGGGGATTAACGATTTTGTAACTAAATTTTTTTCGGTTATTATTACAACCTCAAAAATTTTAGACAAAATCAGTTATTCCCATTTAATTTCATTTACTTTCCAATCTCCATTTTCTTTCAAAAAGGTTATTTTTGCTTCTTGATAATATATCTTGTTATCCGAAGGGCTGTCTGAACTTTCCTGCCTTTGGCAATTTACTTTAATGAGCGCTTGATTTGAATTAAAACTTTCTATTTCACTATTTAAAAATTTCGCGGAAAATTTTTCATAAGGCTGTTCAGCGCTTTGTTTTCGCAAGGCTTGTTTTATAAAATCATCAGCCCATTTTCGCATCGCCTGAGTCATAAACGGCTTCAAATCAATAATATTTTCGTAATTATTTTGATTGGAATAATTGCCATAACTTTCGGCAAAGAAAGAAGCCAAGCTTTGCAATTCTAATTTAAGCTTTGTTTCTTCATCCGCGATTGGAATAATAACTTCTTCTGCTATTTTATTTTCCGCCTCTTGATTGATATTATTTGATTCTTTTTCCGCCGGCGCTAAATTATTTTTATAAATAAAAAAACCGCCAATTAAAAATATAATTATTAGTAAAACGACAAATAAAATTTTTAGATTAGTGGGCATAATTAATAAAATTTCTAATATCTAATATCTAAATAAAATGTCAAAATCCTAATGCCGAATAATATGAAGTGTCATTGCGAGCGACTGGAAGGAGCGAGGCAATCCCGAGGGGAAAGCAGTGAGCGGTGGGATTGCCGCGTCGTTCATTCCGCTTCTCTCCATTCACTCCTCGCAATGACAGCGCGAAAGAATATCTTTTGTTATTTTGATTTTTAATAATTTATTGAAAATTGATAATTATTTCTCCCGCTCCATCTCTTCCTCAAACTCCTTTTTGGCGGCTTCTATTTCCAAAAGCTGGCGCGGGTCTGAAGTGATAAGCTGGTCTTCCGCGTAAGAAGCGACTACTTTAATCGCCGCGTGTTTGGCGCCGGCGAAAAAAATTCCTTCTCCCACTCCGCTTTCCAAAAGCAAATATTTCTCTCCTTCGGTGAGCATAAAAGTTTTAGACACCAAATCTATCGCCGCCGGCGATTGCTTAAAAAGCAATTGCAAGGCGGAATTATTGACAATCGCGTGGCCATAATCTGAACTCAAAAAATCCTGAACATCTTGAGTAATCACCGTGATGCCTAAATAATACTTGCGGCATCTTTTAACCAAGGCGTAAATAAATTTGGCTGAATCTTCGTTTTGCATCAGCCACCAAGCTTCATCAACAACCAGCATTCTTTTCTTCATTTCCGTTCTGACGATATTCCAAATATAATTGATTATAGTATAAATAGCGATCGGCCTCAATTCGTCCTCCAAATCACGGACGGAAAAAACAACTAATTGATTTTTGGTTTCAATATTAGTCGGCTGATTCAATAAACCGGAAAAAGTTCCTTCGGTGTATTTTTTCAAACGCTCGGCTAAACTTTCCCCGCCTTCCATTCCCTGCAAAACTTCCAATAGGTCGCTCATAATCGGCGCTTCTATCTGTTGGGAAAGATTTGAGGAGGGGGTAATGTCTTTTTTGGCGTAAGTTTCCAATAAAGCTCTATCCAATAACGAATCTTCTTCTGGAGTAAAATGCAAAACGCCTTTTTCGTCCGGCACGCCAATCATTAATTTTAATAATCCTTTTAAGGTGATAACAGCTGTTCTGATAATATCTTCTGTTTTAAAATCTTTGGAAAGCGGCTTGGGCAAATCAAAAGGATTGATTTTGCTTTCCGAGGCCAAAGAAATATTTATATAACTTCCGCCCACCGCGTCGCAAAGGTGCTTATATTCTCTTTCCGGGTCAATGATAATCATCTCAACGCCAAACATCATACTCCTTAAAACTTCTAATTTTACGAAATAACTTTTTCCCGCGCCCGACACGGCGAAGACAGTCATATTCGCGTTCTCCAAAGAAAAACGGTCAAATAAAATCAAACTATTATTATGGCGGTTAACGCCGTAAAGAATGCCGTTATCGCTGGTGACGTCAGCTGAAACAAATGGAAATGAAGAGGCGCAAGGCGAAGTGTTCATATTAAAAGCAATCATCAGCTCGTCATTAGCCAAGGGCAAAGTGGAATTAAATCCTTGCTCTGACTGATAAAAACTTCTTCGCGAATATATTAATTTTGAGCCCAGCAAAGATTCCACTTTTTCAGAAAGCAAATCCAATTCTTTTTGAGAATCAGCGTAAATAGTGATATATAAACTGAATTGAAAAAATTGTTCAATGCCCTGGGTCAAATCATCTCTTAATTTTTCCATATCCCTTAAAGCGGTTTCTTTTATCGGGTCTCGGGGAGCGCCTTTCTCCACCCCCGCGGAAATTTCCGCCTCTAATATTCCCACTCTATTTCTTAATTGCTTTAAAATAATTTCTGATTTAACTTTATAAAAATACATCGCGATATCCAAAGGGGCGGTTAAATTAATGATTGGCGTAAACCAGCCCACATTAATATAGCGGGGATAATTAATGACAAAAAGAGTGCGGATGAATTTATTATTCAATTCCAAATTATAAGGATTGATACGCATGGAAGCGGGAGCAATTAAATCACGGACAGAAAATATTCCGGCGCGATAAGCCTCTTCGGACCTTATTAATTCTTTTTCCTCTTCAATAGTAAGTTTAATTTTTTCTTTATTATCCTTTTCCTTTTCTTCTATTTTTATTTTATTCGCTTTGAACATAAAATAATTTAATTTATTGGTCTATCCTTAATTTTTCTAAACTTTCTAATTTTTCCTGCTCGGCAATTTCCGGATTATAAGTTTTATAAAATAATTCTATCAAACTTTGCGTATCCAAGGGAACTGATTTCAATCCCATACTCGCCAATCCGCTCATAATCGTATCCGCTCTTTTGAATAATTCCAATTTATATTTTTCAAATAAAGTCCTTTTTAATTTTATGATCATCACCGCGGAAAGAGTTTCTTGCAATCTGATAAAAAAATTCTTTGCTCCACCGGAAAATGGCGAATAAGAGACAGCCACATAAAAATATTTGCTCATAATCTCGCCCATCTCCACTAATTCCTGAATATAGCTGATATATTCCGCGGTCTGCATTTTCAACAAATCATTTTCCTGATTTTCTTCAACTTCTTTTAATTTCTCTATGTAAGAAGAAATATTCAGTTTCCTTGATTGAACAATGATTTGCACTGAAAATTCCAAACTATTTAAAAAATTAACATATCCTTGAATAATCGCTTTTTGCTCTTCTTCGCTTTTTAAAGCAAAGTTAATTGAAGAAACTAATAGGATTGTTCTTAAACTGCCGTCTTTTAAAACCACGCAATCGTCTTTTATTTCCGCGATATCCAAATATTTTTGCGTGGAAGGCAAACTCTTTTTTTTAATTATATTTTCTGGCATAAATATTTTATTAAATTTTTAATTACTCTTCCCGGTACGCTCCGCCGGTGTCAACAATCAATGATAATTCCGAAAGCTTGGAGCTAATTAATTTTTTTCTGATTAATTCCGCTGGAATATCTTCTTTTATTGATAATTTTATTTCTTCCTTCTCTTTTTCTTTTATTGTTTCTTTCCCCCAGATTCGCAAGGCTGGCTTTCTAAAAACCGATTGGATAAAATTCAAAAGAAAATAATGGAACATTTGCCCGCCCGGCTTAAACCAGCCGAATAAATAAACAAAAAAGATAACCATCAGGCCTTCGGTGACAAATAAAGAAAAATCAGCCAGCTTATAACTAATAACCAAAATTATTCCGCCCGCTAACATAATAATAAATTGCCGGGCGGTAATGGGCCCGATAATTTTTGGCTCGATTTCAATAAATTGCGGGACTAAAAACTGCATAATTTAAAATCTTAAAGATTTGTTTAAATCCACTAGGGCGATGATTTCTTCCTCGGTTAAAGCAATTTTTCCCTGCTCAATCCTTTCTTTTATTACTTCTTTGGTTTCTTTGTTTTTTTCTATGCTTTCTCTGCCTATTTCTAAATATATTCTATAAACCTCGCTTTGCCGCCAATTCCTGATGCCCTGAATCTTCTTGGAAAATGATTCCTTTTCTAAAAGGTCAATCTTTTGCTTAATTTTCAAAGCGGCTCCTTGCGCCTCATCAGCCAATTCCCTAAAATCTTTCAATTTAAAATATCTTAATTCCTCCAAAGGCCCTATTACTTTCGGGGGCGGCGCTTTTATATCTTCCATCAATGTTTTATTTGTTTCTATTTTCGGCTTCCATTCTGTGTTAATAATTTTTTCCTGTTGTTTATCAATTTCTTTTTTCCCAATTTTTGGCTCGGTTATTATTTTAGGAATCTTTGGTTCTATCAAAACCGGCGCAACTGATTTGGCGGGTTCAGCAATTTCAACGGGCTTATTTTCCTTTAAGTCAGAAAAGGAAATTTTTTCCTCATTTTTAATTTCCGGTTTCAAGGCGGGCAAGTTAGAATTTTCTATCGCTTCAGCGGCTTCGTAAATTTTAACTTCTAAATCTTTCGTAATAGGAAATTTTATGGGTTTAACCGGCTTAGAAATCTCAAATTTGGGCAAGGGCGCGTCTTTTTTAAATTTCTCGCCGAATTTTTTAAATTCTTCTTTAAAAATCTTTGCTGTTCTTTCCGCTTCGCTCTCGCTTAATTCCAAGCCGCCGATTTTTTTGGATTTCATTAAAATTTCTTTGGTCTCTATCTCGTCCCTGATGTCCCTTAAGTGAAGGGCAATAATGCTTTTTAGCCGCTTGCTCAAAATTTCGTCGGCAAAAGGCAAATTGACTTTTCCCGCGATTTCCTCCGCCAATTTTTCTACGCTTAAAGGCTTGATTTTTCCCGCCTTTTCTCTTATTTTTTCTAATTCCTCGTCCTCCAAAGCTCCAGCAGGAACGAAGGAGGATTTTTTTTCTTCCGAAGGAATATCGGAAAAAGAAAATTTTTCCAAATCATCCATAATAGGATTGAAAACCTTTTTTAAAACCTCTTTGATATTTTCTATATCCTCTTTCTTTTCAAGATGATAATATTCTCTTAAAAAATTTTCCGACTCTTTTATCTTTATAGTTTTAGTGGCGATAAAAATAACCATTCTTAATAAATCAATATTATATTTTTTTTCAGCTTTTTCCAAAAATTCTAAAACTTCCGGCTTTTCAATCCTCTCTTTTATTTTCTTTGGCGCTCTTTGAAATTTTTCTAAAATTTCTATCATAATTTTATTTAAGCGCTTGTCTTAAAATCATTAGCCCGCTTTTCCAATTCTTTTAAATATTTATTTAATTCTATTTCAACAACCGAACTAAGCGGCTTGCCATTGATATCTTTTTTGCTTCTTAATGAATTTTTTATTTTCTCAATTTCTGAAGCTGCCGCTGATTCGTTAAGCTTGCTCGGGTCTAAAAATGAATAATTTTCTCCTTGTGTCTTGTTGGCAGTTTTGGCAGGCCGTGTCAAAGTTGCTATTTTTTTGTTAGCCTTATTTCTAAGATCAGTCTTATATTTAGCTTGATTGGCTACTTTTTCTAATTGCCCCATAATTTGTTCTTTTGTTTTTTCAGGCATTCTAAAAAACTGTTTTTCGTCAAGCCCGAGATAAAAACGGGCTTCTTCTTCGTATTTATCGGCATTATTCATGCCCGCGATTGCTTTGCCCATATCCGCCCCGGCTATTTTCCCGGCGGCTGTTTCCGCTTTTTCCAACGCCTCTTCTCTTTCGCTCTTCTCTCCCGGCGTTTCAGGGATTTCTTTTTTCGCGCGATATTTCTTATTTTCCCATTTCGGAGCAATAACACTGACTGCTTTATTATAATCGCTCGCTCCGCTAGTCAACTTAGCCAAAACACTATATGCTGTTTGTTGATCTTTCCCTGCTAATCCTGTTCCTTCTTTTAGCAAATTCAATTCTTCCATTCCTAATTTTTTCTCTTTATTTAATTGTCTTCCAAAAGTTTCCGCTGTTACCCAATCTCTCTTTTTAACAGCCTGCTTAAAATTATCTTTAATTTCGTCTACATCTCTAAATAATCCCTCTTCTTCGCATTCCTTTGACCTTCTATTTACTGATTTTTCATAAGCGCCAGACACGCCTTGGCGCATCATTGCCGCTTCTTCCTTTTCTTTTGTCATTGCCGTTCTGCCTTGCGCTGTTAAAAATCTTAATCCTTTTGTTTCGCTCAATTTTTCGCCAATGGCCTTGCCTGGGGCGCCCCAGCCCAAAGCTTTAGGCGCTTCCTGCGCTGTTTTTCTCAACCATTTCATTGGCGAATAACCGCTCTTGCCGCTGGCCCAGCCGACAATCGCGCCAGATGCTCTGCCGCCTAATTTGGTGGCAACGCCCAAAGATGTTATCAGTATCGTAATGGCGAAAGCGTAATTCAAAATATTTTTTGATTCGCTAAGCTCGCTCAAAGTCGTAGTGATTACTCCTTCTTCATTGACTCCTTTAACGCCAAAATCTCCGGCGATATCGCTCTGGAGAATTAGCAAAGAAAACCATAAAAAGAAAGCCAAAATAGGGCCGATAATAACCCAATTAGTGAACTGTTTCCACCACTGGGAAACATACCCGGAAAACGCCGGCACTAAATTTCCCATCCAAATAATCGGGGAAAGGACGACTAAAAGCCAAAGCATTACAACGCGAATTAATAAAATTAGAAAAAACGCTAAAAGGACCACAAAACTGATAATAACAAAAATCAGATTCAAAATCATTGTGCCGGCTATGCTAAAATTGGCTAAACTCAAACCATTGTCCTTGCTTATATTCCACATCGTGGAAAGGCCGGTCGCGTTAATCAAAACTCCAGCGGCGCTGTCTTTAAAAGCATTGACAAAAGTAATCATCACTATTTGACCGGCGTCAATCAATAAGCCGCAAATCATTTTGCTGAAATTAATCATCACCGCGGCAATAACCAATTTGCCTAATAATCGCCTGTAATTCCAAGCTTCCTGTCCTAAAACCGTGCCAAAAGCCATCAATAAAAGAACAATAATAAAAAACATATTGCAAATATCCCTGACTATCAGCCAAGCGGTAGTGACCGAAGGCACATTTATAAACTTATTAAATTGGGCGACTTGAAGTAAAAGATAAATAATACCCAAAGAAAGACTTCCCAAAGCCCAAGCCGGAATCCATAAAATCCAACTGATCATTAAAAAAATCGCATTATAAAGCTCCGCGCCAACTTCTTTGATAACATTGTCTCCTGCCGCCAAAACCGGATTTTGCCAAAAAGAAAAAATTAAAATAGAAAATAGTACTATTAAAATTACATTGGCGATTAAATTTCTTTTGTTTCTTTTCATATGAAGTTATGAAATTCCAAATCTCAAATCACAAATTTCAAACAAATTCAAAATCCCAAATTCTAAATTCCAAACTACTTACTATTAGTCAAAATAGAATTAAAAATTTTAATAAA
This sequence comes from Parcubacteria group bacterium Athens0714_12, assembly GCA_007378955.1. Classification (GTDB taxonomy): domain Bacteria; phylum Patescibacteriota; class Patescibacteriia; order UBA2591; family VMGY01; genus VMGY01. The sequence goes on from VMGY01000003.1 coordinate 62,747, forward strand.
TTCTGAGGCTTCTTGAATTAAAAATTTACCTTCGTTGTTGCTACTTAAATTATTAGTATCAATAATTAATCTAAGCCAATAGCGACTTTCTTTTGATTCTTTCCTGGAAATTTTTATTCTCATCATAAAGTCTTTTTTACTTAATGATTCATTCGCTTCAATATAGTTTGCCCCAACTGAACCACTGGCTCGAACTACTTGTCTAATTAACTCAATGTTTTCTACTGTTCTTACTAATTTTTTGCAAAATTCTATTACTCGTTTAGTAAAATTAAAAGTTCTTTCTTCTAAATCGTAATTTTGGTTTTGTATTTTGGTCATTAGAATTTGTGATTTGTTTGGAATTTGGTGCTTGAAATTTGGAATTTAATCTTTACGGTATCACCACTATCCGCCCGTCAAACATTTGACCGCCGCAACCGGCTTGATAGCCGCCGTTATTGCACCAACCCCAATTATCTTGAATCTGAATTGCCGGCCTAAAAACGCAACAGCCGCCATTAGTAATCCCTAAAACAGGGCAAACAGCCTGCCAGCCGGCTCCGCCAATCTCGCACCTATAACTATGATAATAATTGAAATAACCTTCTAAACAAGCTTCTGGGGTATGCCCAAAATCCCGGCTGTCGCATTCTCCTATTGCCAAATGATTTTTATAAAATCCCGGGAAAGGCCCACTCGCGCTTCCGTCGCCCCAATTAATAATTATATTTCTAATGGGCATTTGGTCTTTGTCTACCAAGCTGAAAAATTTAAGACTTGTCCTTATTCTGCCCCTCGCCAAAATATCCCCGCTGTTCTGATTATTGATCGTCATTCTATAATTCGCGTCTTGATAGCATTTTCCGCTTGACGGGTCGCAATCCAAAACGCCAACGCTTCTTATTTTTAAAGCCGATATTTGAGGCGCTCTGGAAGCATTGCTGGCGGTAAAAGTCACATCCCAAACATCGCTATTATTTACAGGCACGTATCCATTGCCAATATTATATTGATAAATTTGGTAAGACCGGGCAAAAATATCATGTAAACTTGATTTATTATTTTGATAATCATTATCCCCGATATAAAACATTTCCTGCTGAGAGCATTTTGGAAAATTCTCGTGGTCAATAAAAATAGTTTCTCTGTCCACCGCCCGATTAGGCAAAGCGGCAAAAAGAGGAGAGCAAGTACTGCTATAATTATAGCCAAGAGAATTAGTAAAATTACTTGTCTGCCAAACCCTGTCAGTCCAAGCTTTATTTTCCGCCCCTTGGGTAACTCCCGCTATTTCAGCGCATCTTTCGCCAGTACTTAAAATATTGCAATCTCCTTGGCTTAAATTAGGAATTATGGTTAAAGTGGCGGAAATATAACAGCCATTGCCGCCAATAACTTCGCAATCCCATTCGCATCTGTCATGCAAGCCTCTCCGATATGTGCGGGTATTTCTCTCCACAAAGCCAAAGGGACAGCCATCGCATTCCCCCGAATCTTCATGATAACTTGCTCTCCAATCATAATTAAGTTCTTCTTTCTCCAAGCAATAAAACGGACCCTCGCCCAAACCTAATCCTCCGGCATTAAACCCGGCTTCCACATATTGATTATATAAATCAGAAGCGCCGACAATCAAATCAATAGGCATCCAGGTCAAACAGGCGAATTGGTCGCTTTTGCCATTGATGGTTTTACTCTTGTCTCTTTCCAAGCAATAGCCCTCCCAGCCGATATAATTAACTTTTTTCTTAACTGGCGCGCAATGGCCATCTCCATCTCGGCAATCTTGAACTGTCACTTCTTGCCCGCAGAATTTTCCGTCTTCTTCTCCCCCCTGGCAAATAGAATCAGGAATAGTTAAATTATTTCCGGCAAAATATTTTTCTTCGCCACTGCCGTAAGACACTTTTTGATAATGACAATCGCAAGCCTCTACTTCGCCATCGCCCGCGTCTTGGCAATAATTCGCGTTGGCAAATTCCGTGATTACTCTGGTGTTATTAGAAAAAGGGCTTTCTTTTTGAGGATACCCGCGGCAGGAAGAAGATAGCGCGCCGCCATTAGGCAAATTTCCATCTATGCCCGCCACGCACCGCTGGCTGTAGCAAAGCCCGTTTCTCCCTCCGATGTTGCAAGCCGAACCATTGGCGCTTCCCGACGGGCAATCGCCCAAAATATAAACTAATTTATTTTCCGGATTATCCAAACTGCCAAAATTAATTGAACTTAATAAATGAATTTGATATTTATCAAACAAGGAATATCCTGAAAAATCCAAAGCTTCCCATTGACCTGTGTTCAAAGAAGCATAAACATCTTGAGTCAGAGGCTGAAGCAAATTAGGGTCATTTACTTCATTACTGCAACTAAATCCCCGCCCAAAACCTAATGACTGGTCGCAAAGAATCAAACCGCCGTCTTCGCAAACTTCTTTATACTTGCCGATGCGGGAATCAAAAACCATATGCGTATTTTCGCAAGTAAGCCATTGCCCGCATTCTCTGTCTCTGAGCACTTTTAAAAGATTATCTTCGCCTTCTCTCGCTTGGCCATTGAAATTAATTCCCATTTTTTCTAATTTAACGCAACTATCTTTCCAATCTTCCTTAGAACAAAAAGAGAGTTTGTTATTATCCATGTAATAATAAGTTTCTCCTGTTAAATTTTCCGTATTTTCCTGATATGGCCTGAATTGCGTGCAGCCGCTGTATTTTGAAGGGCATAAGCCGGCCCAGCCAATATCAGGGTATCTATCTTCATCAATGTCACAATTTAAATTATTTACTTTAGTGAACCAGCCGGAAGTAATGACTCCGTTCAGATTAATATTTTCTTTAAACTCGCAAACTCTTTCGCCCGGGTCTTTAAAATAAGCCGTTGCTCCATTTGCTTCATATGCTTCGCATTTATCCTCGCTATTTTGGCAAAGTATCGGACTGATTATTTTTTCCGGAGTAGAAATATATTGGTCGGGATTATTTTTTAAATAAACTGTTTGCCAAATTTGCCCATTGCTTGAATCTAATTTTAAATTCCCATTTGCGTCCAAACTCGGAAGGCCGAATACCCTGCAACCTTTATCATCGCTATGGCAATAATTCTTGGAATTAACCACGACATAAACCAAAGCATCGCTTTGTACGGTGACATCATCTATATTATCTCCTCCCTGATTAAAGCTTTCTTCATAAGGAGAAGATGAATTTCGGGTGTCTATTAAAAGTTCACAGCCTGCTTTGTCTTCTTCGCAAAGGCGGGAAAATGATTTTAAATAATATCTATTTCCTTTTTTATCTTTATATTCCTCGCAATTAATTTGCGCTTTTGTGATTGGCTGGTCGCAGACTGCTGGCGTATCCGCGGAATTTTTTATCAAATAAAGGCTGTCGAAAATTTCTTTCAAAATAATATTATCTAAGTAAAAAACTCCTTGTCCGTTAATCACGATGCTTTCTCCGCCATTTTCTTCCGCGTCAAAAGAAATCGGGCCTACGGTGTATGAATTCCATTCGTTAGAAATTAAGTTTACTCTGCCGAATTCCAAACTTAAATCAGGCCTTCGCAATTCGCTCAAAAGCTGGCCTTCTCCTTTTGCCCAAAAACTCAAAACATAACTTCTGCCTGGCAACGGCGAAATTGATTTTGAAACCGCGCCGTTTACCCTTAAAGAATGCCCGCTGATATTTACCGATTCATTGCTGTTAACTCCTCCTTGCCAGCTCTGATTAGTTAAATCTTCAAAATCATTTTTAAATAAAACGCGATAATTATTGGCGGACGCGCCTTTATATTCTCTGCAGCCCGCGCTCTGCCGGGAACATTTAACGCCTTGGCTGGGAATAGCCATATAAATACAATTATTATTCTGCCAAGTCCCGCCAGTCGCGTCGCAATCCTGCAAATTAGAATCTGTTTTTCTCAAAGGATGGCAATCATCAGAACAGGTGATAGTTTTAGAATAAGAACGATAAAAAATTTCTCCATTGGTATTATAAAATTCCCGGCAATCAGGGTTGGTTAAAATTTTCTGACTGCAACTATTTGGGTCGTCAGAAACTAAATTAGGGTCGCAGCAACTGCCGGAATTATCAACAGTGGCAGGGACGCCCCCAGCCACTGACTCTAAATTATAAACTTCCAATTGATATCCGGTTTGTTCGGAGCCGACCCAAGTATAAAAATTAGCGCAACTTAAATTCGGCTTCTGACATTGCCTTAAATACGTATAATATTCTTTGCCTTCGCCGCCTTGAGCCACCACATCCAAATTCGTAAATTCTTCGCAACCCGCATTCTGCGCTGAACATTTCTTCGCGTTTTTAGCGATTAAAGCCGTAAGGTCATTTCCTGTATCAAAAAAAGTGGGTGATTGCTTATAATAACGATAACCGACGCATTCCGCGGGGCATTTATTATAATCCATAATTACGCCCGGAATATCCGGCTCTCCCTGCCTTGAAACCGGAGTATAAAGCCGGCAGCCTAAATCATTCGCGTTGCAATAAGTCCGATTGCCATTAAGATAAATTTTTTCCACCTCGGCATAATTTTCATATATATCATTTTCATCCGCATCAGCTTGCACAATATTAAAAACATCCGCCAAACTTCTATTTTCCGTAATCTTGCTTAAATATAAAAATTCTTCACAGCCTGATTCTTTCTCGTCGCATTTTTTAGCATTTTTATTTAAATAAATCCTGTCATTAACGTTCCATTGTTCATTAAGCATAGACTGGCTGTACCATTTGCATCCGGCATTGTCGGCATCACAGCCATTTCTTTCCAAAGTATTGGTTAAATAGGAAAAAACCTTTCCGTCTTCCCGCCTGTAAGTTGAACAAGTGTCAAAATAAAAAGGGCATTCATCACCGCCTAAACGCCAAACATTTTTTTCTCTTAAGCAATATCCCCAGCCGCCCCGGCAATTACCATTTTTGTCTTCACTGATGCAACTGGGCGTGTCCACGCAGACATCCTGCCTCCTATTGCTTTCATTGGATTCTAAAAATGTTCCTGAAACAAGGGACTTGCATTGCGTAAGCGGCGCTTTTAAAAGCCACTCGGGGTCAATAAGATGAAAATATTTAGAATCAGGATTATCAAAATTATCCATCATTTGCTTTAAAGTCGCTTCTCCTTTGGAAATAGAGGCTGCTATTTCCCACCCTAAAGGTAAAATTCTAACTTTTCTTAATTTGACCAAATTACTATGGCAATAAGCGTATGTATAACAATAAGCGTCTTGATTTTTAGCAATCTCTTCAGGAGAAATCAAAAGCCAATCGCCCTTGATGTATCCTTGCTCTATCGCTTCTCTGACGGTTAATTTTTCTCTTATCGCGTGAGCGAAATTTTCATCAATCGCGCAATTATCAATTGAGGCAAAACGAGTATCCTCCGGGCAAGAAACAAATTTGCTTAAAGGATTGTATTCGCCGCCGGAACGGATATCAGGCACCGCCAAAGAAGAAAAGACATTTCGGGCTTTAGTGATGCCGCCCGCGCTTAAACCGCTTCCGAATCTGTTATAATCTTCATCATCGCCTAAATCCATTAAACTCCAAAATCCTTTTTTCATTCTGTCCGTCAAGCGCGCCGTTAAAGTATTGGTAAAAATTGAAATTGTGTCCGCCCAAATTTCTCCGGTAAATGTTTTTTCCGGGGCATCCGCGCCTTTGATAGAATTTTTAACTTGTTCTTGGCTAAGGTCGGCCGGAGTTTCTATTTGTTCGGAAATAGGAGAGGTCACGTCTTTAACCCAATTACCAGCTCTCTTTAATTCAGCGTTAGTTTGAGCTTTTTGTTGGACGCTTAACATTTGACTGGATAAAGTTAAATAAGTTCCTATGTCATTTTGAGTTGGTTCAAAGCTAACCGCGAATCTTCTTAAAAAATTAGGGTCTTTCAAGGCTTTCTGCCAATTATTTCTCATTTCTTTCCAGGTGCATTTTACTTCTCTCGGTTTTATTTCTTCACCCAATCCCAATTGAATTTTTAATTTAGCGGAAATATCTGAAGGTTCGCAGATGTTTATATTCCATTGGCTGACGCAAACATCAGATATTTGCTTGTAAAGCCCTTCATCCGTTTTAGGGCAAGGACTTATTTCCGCTCCATTTATATCACTCAACCATCTGCAATCAGCGGGGTCATTTGGATTATTGCACTGGCAATGAGTGCCAATAGGAGAACAAAAATTATTTTTGCCGCATCGCGCGGTTGAATTTCCCTTGCAATAGCCCGAACCGCTACTGACTAAAGTTTCCAGAAAATCTCCCGCCGCCGCGTCAGCCGCGTCTTCCAAATAAGTCTTCCAATTCTTAGTAAATAAAAGCGGTTTTTGGCCTTTATCTCCGCTGCCAATCCAGACCGCCGTGTCATAAGCGATTTTAGTGGTAAAAGTTTTTAAAGCGTTTTTAAAAGCAATCGCCGCCACCTTGTTATAAAGAAACTCCCCTGCTTTTTCTATTCTTTCCCATACCCATTTTGACATATTCATAACTGTTTGAATTGGATCTGTAACTACCCATTGAGCATTTGCTGGCTTTGGATAAAACAAAACAGGAATAATAACTTGCAAAATAAAAAATATCAAAACCACGCTGGCGATAACTTTTGTCTTGCCAGAATGTTTTGATGATTTGTTTTTGGGATTAAATTTCTGTTCCCGCCAAACCATAAAATTTATTTTAATTCATTAGACCTGTTGCGCAATAATTTTTTCTGCTGCAACTTAAAATTTTGACTGAAAATTATTCGGGCTTCGCGTTTTGCCGGTTCAACGCCTCTAAAAATAAAGTTCTTAAAGTCTTGTCATCAATTTGGTCCAAAATTTCTTTTTCCGCGCCGCCTTCCATTAAAATGTTTCTGATGTCTTGAGCGGATAAATTTTCCAAGAGCGCTTGATTATTTTTTAAAACATCGGGGTTGAGATTTTTTTCCAATGACAAATTTTCTGGGTTAATGCCCGTTTCTTTTATAGTTTCATTATACACTTCTTTTAAAGTCTTGTCATCAATTTTATCCAGAGTTTCTTTGTCCATTCCCGACTTGATTAAAAAATCTTTTATTTCTTCGGCGGATAATTCTGTTTCATCGCTTGACGAATCTTGTGAAGAAGATTCTACTGAAACGGTTCCGCAAATTTCTCCTTCCGGACAAGAAGGATTTGTTCCCTTCTCTATTTCTTCTTTATCAAAAATTCCGTCGCCATCCGTATCTTCCAAATAAGGCGATGTCTTATAAACATTGAGCTCGTTAAAATCATTTAAGCCGTCTTTATCAGTATCTATATTATTTAAATCCAATAATTCCGAAACTTTTTGTTGTTCGCCTTGGTCATTGGCCGCTGAATTAAACGGCCTATAAATATTTGACTTGAATTGAAAAAAGGCGATAAAAAAAATCAGAATAGTTAAAAAACTTAAGCCCAATAAAGATAATTTTTGCCGCTTGTTAAGAGATTTCATTAATTATAATTATAGCAAATAAATTAGAAAAGATAAATAAAAAAGATGTCATTGTGAGGAACCTCGAGATTGCTTCGCCTGCTGGCTCGCAATGACAGGGCGGAAGAGTGTCATTGCGAGGAGCGACTGAAGGGAGCGACGAAGCAATCCCGTGTCCACTTGTCATTGCGAGGAGCGACCCCAAGGAGCGACGCGGCAATCCCGTTGTCTATCGCGTCCCCACTCTGTCATTGCGAGGAGGCAGCAGCCGACGCGGCAATCCCGTGAGTATTTATTTTAATTTCTCGCTAAGCCTGATCCAATCTTCCACGCTCAAATCCTGCGCCCTGATTTTCGGATTAAAATTCAATTTTTTAAATATTTCTTTTATCTCTTCATTGTTCATTTTTAATCCCGTGGCTAAGTTATTGTGTAATTGCTTCCGCCTGTTTGAAAAACCTATTTTTACTATCTTAAAAAAAACTTTTTCATCTATTCTTGATTCTTGGCTTTTAATTTTTAATCTGATAATCGCGCTGTCCACTTTTGGCTCGGGATAAAAACTTTTTTTAGAGACCAAGCTGATAATCTCCGGTTGGCTGTAAAACTGGACTGCCACGGAAAGCAAAGACATTTTACCCGGCCTTGCCGCGATTCTTTCGGCAACTTCTTTTTGAACTAATAAAACCATTTCTTCGGGCTTTATTTTGTTTTCTAAAAATTTCCGCAAAAAATTGCCGGTAATAGAATAAGGAATATTAGCGACAATCTTAAAGTTATGAGTTATAAGTTGCTGGTTGTAAGTTAATTTCAAAATGTCTCCTTCAATAATCTCCACATCTTTATAATCCTTCAAAATATCTTTCAAGGCTCTGATTATATTTTTATCAATTTCCACGGCCATGACTTTTTTAACTCTTTTGGCTAATGCTTGCGTTAAAATACCAAACCCCGGGCCAACTTCCAAAATTAAATCATCTTTTTTTAAATCAGCCGCTTCAATTATTTTATCTAAAATTTTATTGTCAATTAAAAAATTCTGCCCTTTCCAAGACTTGGGCAGAAGATTATATTTTTGGCAAAGAAATTTAATATCATTTAACATATCTATGTCTGAATTACTAAATAACGATTATCCATTTCGTAATTCAAGGTATTTAAATCTTTTTTAACTGGGTGATAAAGCTGTATAACAAAGTCATTAAGCCGGCGAGAACAAAAGCGGGGATAAAAGAATTCGGATATATAAATAAAAATAAATAAACAACAAGCATCGCCGCAAGCTTTCCTATTACCAAACTCATTTCAAAAAAAACAATCGTCTTCATTATTGAACTTTTAGAGCCCTGATTATAAACTAAGGACATCATCGGAATGCCAACTAATCTTTGGCTTATTTGCGTGGAGGAATGAAGCAAGAAAACAGCAAAAGGAGAAGAAGTGAAAATTCTTAAAAACCAAGAGATTGAGCCAAAAATAATTCCGCTGTTCAAAATTTTGTATTTATCTTTTTCATCCGCCGTCTTTCCTATATAAAGAATGGATAAAGAGCTTATTAAAGTGCTTAAAGCGATTATTGAGCCAATGGAAAAAAAATTTTTAGCGGTTAAATAAATAAAAACCGGCCAGATAACCAAAAAAATAAATTCCTCCCCGTATCCCAAATAAGCCAAAACGCCCTTACGGTAATTTTTTTTAAACAAGCGCTTAAACGCGTCTTTATAAGAAAATTTTAAAGGAGTAAAAACTTCTTTCGTGGCAAGCATTGGCAAATTAGAAATCAAAATTAAAAAGCTAACCATCATAAACAAAACTTTAAATCCAAAAAAGGAAATTATCAAACCGCCTAAAAATGGCCCGACGACGCAAACTATTGAATAGAGAACCACTAAATTGCTTATTTCCCTGCTTCTTTCCTCGCCTCTGCCAAAACGGGTGAAATCCGCATGGTAAGCGGGCCAATAAAGCGCTTTTGAAACAGCCAGCATTAATATCGCCAAATAAACAAAATAAACATTTCTGGAAATACTGAATAAGCTCAAATAATACAAAATGCAAAAAAAACTGCTGTAAAAAATGGAGTGTTCATAGCCTTTAGTTCTGGCGATATTGGCGCCAATAGGCACAATAAAAAAATACAATGCGTAAACGAAAATAAAAAATAAAACAATCTGGGATAAAGAAAAACCCAGCGTGTAAAGATAAATTGGCTCAAAAATTGATACCGCACTAATGGCTAAATTTAAAATCAAGGTGGATAAATAAAGTTCTTTGAGTTCCCTTTTTAAACCATTGGCAATACAGCCGTCAAAAATTTTTAGCTTCATATTTTTTAGTTCGCGACGATGTTTATTAATCTGTTGTTAATATAAATTATCTTTTTTATTTCTCTGTTTTCAAGCCATTTTTTAATTTTTTCCCTTTCCAAGACCATTTTTTTAACTTCTTCTTCTGAAATATTTATTTTTATTTCCATTTTATCCCTTACCTTGCTATTAATCTGAATTATCAATTCTATTGTTTCATCAATAATTAAATCTGGATTGTAATCAGGCCATTTTTCTTCAAAAATAGTTTTCTCTTCCGGCAATCCTTTGAGCTGATGCCATAATTCTTCACTTAAATGAGGCGCGAGCGGCGCTAAAAGTAAAATTAAAATTTCCAAATCATGAGTTGTAAGTTGTAAGTTGTAAGTTGTAAGTTTATTTACGTATTCCATTAAACAAGCGATCATGGTATTGAATTTAAATTTTTCTATATCTTCGCTCACTTTTTTAATTGTCTGATGCCTTAATTTCTCTATTTCTAAATTTGGTCGCTGGTTGTTGGTCGCGAGTTGTTGGCTGACTAAATCCCAAACTTTATTTAAAAATCTATAAACCCCAATCACGCCTCTATCCTGCCATTCAGCGTCTTGTTCCGGCGGCGACATAAAAAGTTCATACAAACGCATTGTGTCCGCGCCGTATTTTATAAAAAATTCATTCGGATTGACGACATTGCCTTTTGATTTGCTCATTTTCTCTCCGTTTCTATAAATCATTCCTTGGTTGAATAATTTTAAAAATGGCTCTTCAAATTCTATTATTCCCAAATCAAACATTATTTTGCTAAAAAAACGGGCGTAAAGCAAATGCAAAACCGCGTGTTCTATGCCGCCGACATATAAGTCTGTTGGCAGCCAATATTTAATTTTTTTCTTTTCAAAAATTTCTTCTGAATTTTTCGGGTCAACATACCTTAAATAATACCAAGCCGAGTCAACAAAAGTATCCATAGTATCTGTTTCTCTTTTCGCTTCAGCGCCGCATTTAGGACATTTTGTTTTTACAAATTTTTCGGCTTTTGCTAAAGGGGATTTTTCGCCTAAAGGCTTAAAATCTTCAATTTCCGGCAAAACGAGCGGCAAATCGCTTTCAAGTACAGGAATTTCACCGCAATGCTCGCAATAAATAATCGGTATTGGCACGCCCCAGTATCTTTGCCGTGAAATAAGCCAATCCCTTAATTTATATTTTTTAGTCCCAAAGCCAATGCCTTTATCTTCCAGCCATTTGGTCATTTCTTCCTGCGCCCTTTCGGAGGATAAACCATTAAATTTTTCCGATTCAATCAAAACGCCGTCTTCTTCAAAAGCGCCGTTTTCAATAGTTGACCTGCCATCTTCTGATTTAATCACTTCAATAATTTCCAAGCTATGCTTTTCCGCGAAAAAATAATCTCTTTGGTCATGCGCGGGCACGGCCATAATCGCGCCTGTGCCGTATTCAGCCAAAACATAATCGCCGATATAAACAGGAACTTGTTTCTGATTAAAAGGATTTAGCGCGTAAGCGCCGGTAAAAACTCCGGTTTTTTCTTTTTCCTCCGACATTCTTTCTATTTCTGTTTTTTCTTTCGCTTGCTTGATATATTCTTCAACTTCTTTTTTCCGGCTCTCGGCAGTTAGAGATTCCACCAAAGGATGTTCCGGCGATAAAACCGCGTAAGTCATTCCGAAAACCGTATCAACGCGCGTGGTATAAACTCTGATTACCTCTTCTTTTTGTCCTCCCTTTTCATCCAAAATCGGCATTTCAAATTCCACGCCATAGCTTCGGCCAATCCAATTTCTTTGCATAATTTTTACTTTTTCCGGCCAATCCACCAAATCCAAATCTTCAATCAAACGGTCGGCGTATTGAGTAATTTTTAAAAACCATTGATTAAGTTCTTTTTTTGTAATTTCAGAACAACATCTTTCGCACTTTCCATCCTTAACCTGCTCATTTGCCAAAACAGTCTGGCAGGAAGGGCACCAATTAACCAAAGCCATTTTTTTATAAGCCAATCCTTTTTTATAAAATTGCAGAAAAAGCCATTGAGTCCATTTATAATATTCCGGCTGCGAAGTATTGACTTCTTTTTGCCAATCATAAAGATAACCGGCATTTTTTAATTGTTCTTTGATGATGGAAATATTTTTTTCCGTGCTGATTCTGGGATGAACGCCGGTTTTTAAAGCATAATTCTCCGCCGGTAATCCGAAAGCGTCCCAACCCATGGGATGCAGGACATTATATCCTTCCATTAATCTTTTTCTGGCAATCACATCGCTGTAAGTATAGCCGCGCATATGCCCGACATGAAGGCCTTCGCCGGAAGGATAAGGAAACATATCCAAACAATAAAACTTTGATTTTTTATTATCCTCTGAAGTTTTATTAATTCCTATTTTATTCCATATCGCCTGCCATTTTTTTTCAATTTTTTGAGCTTCGTATTTCACCCCGTTAGAAATATTTTCTTTTTTAGACATAATATCTTTTTTTAACTTCCCCGCAGAATATAAAATTTCTAACGGGGCGCGTATTTATATTTTATCATTTTAAATATATTTTTCAAGTTCGCGCGTTTTATCGCCGTCAAGCCATCGCTATTAAAAAAATTTAGACAAATCAAAAAAAATGTGTTAAATTAAAAATCATCATAACTGGGGTCGGTAAATGTGATAGAAAAGATTTCCCACTTCCGACATTTTACAATGCGCGCAAAGCCTGTTATTATAGAAATATGGTTAATCCGTTTATTTCTAAAAGAGTAATTTTTCCTCCAAGCGAACAAAAAAAATTTATTATTGAAAATAAAAAAACTCTTGATTTATCAGATGAAAAACTGGCTTATTTATTAAAAATCAACCATCGGACATTAACTAACTGGAAACGAGAAAAATTTTCTATTTCATTAAAAGCAGTTAAAATTATTTTAAAAAAAACTGATGGGAAAATGCCAAAAAATGTGGAAATTAAGGAGGCTTTTTGGTATGCAAACAAAGGTGCTAAATTAGGCGGATTGACTGTATATAAAAAATATGGGAAAATAGGCGGCGATCCAGAATATAGAAAAAAGAAATGGTATGAATGGTGGGAAAAAATCGGAAAATTTAATCCAAATGAATATTTTGTAGCCAAAAAAATTGTTATGCCTCAAAAAAATACGGATTTAGCTGAATTCATTGGGATTATGATAGGAGATGGCGGGATTACCAAAAATCAAATAACTGTAAGTCTTAATTATAAAACTGATAAACTTTACAGTATTTTTGTAAAAAATCTTATTAGAAAACTTTTTAAAATAAATCCGAGCATTTATATCAGAAAAAATCAATCCTTAACTAATATTGTTGTTTCACGAAAACGTTTAGTATTATTTTGTAAATCTTTGGGTTTAAAAATTGGCGATAAATTAAAACAAAATTTAGATATTCCTCAATGGATTAAAAAAAATAAATCTTTCAAAATTTTCTGCTTAAGGGGCTTGATGGACACTGACGGTTGTATATTTAATGAATGCCATAAAATTAATGAAAAAAAATATTGCTATCATAGATTATCTTTTGTAAGTCATTCAAAACAACTTCGTTCCTCAGTCTTTAAAATATTAGAAGAATTAGATTTTTCTCCAAAAATTCGCAATAATAGAAGTGTGCAATTAGAAAGTCGAAAAGATGTTATAAAATATTTTAATTTAATAAGCACTAATAATCCAAAACATAAGAAACGTTTTAAATATTTTTTAGGAGGGGTCGGGAGTGGTTGTCCCAAGCGGTCTTGAAAACCGCTAGGGCTGCAAGGCCCTCGTGGGTTCGAATCCCACCCCCTCCGCCAATTTTCAGAATTAGAAAAACAGCCAAATAAATCAGGAGGAGTGCGGCGAATGGTAAGCCAGCAGTTTGCTAAACTGTAACCGTGTCAAAAGCGGTTTGTGGGTTCGACTCCCACCTCCTCCGCCATTAAACTTCGCCAAGATTTCGCTTAAATTATTAAGTTTATATAATTTATGAAAGTTAAAGAAAAAAATTACGCTTTTATAGACAGCCAAAATCTTAATTTAGGAATTCGGAGTTTAGGTTGGAAATTGGATTACAAAAGATTTAAAGTTTATTTAAGCGAAAAATATAATATTGAAACAGCGTATTTATTTATTGGCTACATGCCAGAAAATCAGGATATTTATTCATCTTTGCAGGAAGCGGGTTATGTTTTAATTTTTAAGCCGACTTTGCCGGATAAAAACGGAGATGTTAAAGGCAATGTTGACGCTGATTTGGTTTTGCAAGTTATGCTTGATTATATAAAATATGATAAAGCCATTATTGTAACAAGCGACGGCGATTTTTATTCGTTAGTTAAATATTTATACAAACAAAACAAACTTAAATTTGTAATGAGCCCTTATGTAAAAACTTGCTCTGCATTATTGAAAAAAACCGCTAAAGAAAAAATTATTTTTATGGCTAATTTAAAAAAGAAATTAGAGTATAAAGAAAAACACCGCTAAGGGACAGAACCTATAGAGGTGCTTTTCATATGTATTCTATTTTAGAGAATAGCAAGTTTTATCCACAGTGTCAAATTTATATATGCCTAAAAAAATACAAGAAAAAAATGAGCGCGGCAAAATTTTAAACCAATGGAATTTTTCACAAATTCCCCAATACAAAAGAACGAAATCCTGGTATCTTTGGCTTGGCATTATCAGCGCCGGATTATTTATTTACGCCCTTTCTTCTTTGAATTTGCTTTTTGCTTTTTTTATTATTTTGGCGGACATTATTCTTGTTTTTGCCAATAATAATAAATTATCAAATATAAAAATTTCCATCGCTGAAGACGGTTTGGAAGTCGGCAAAAATTTTTATCCTTTTAACGACTTTGAAAAATTCTGGCTTGTCTATGAACCACCGGAAACAAAAAAACTCTATTTTGAATTTAAAAATAAATTCCGGCCTTTTTTGATTATTCTTTTGGAAAATCAAAATCCTGCTAAAATACGGCAAACTCTTTCAAAATACTTAACCGAAGACTTGGAAAAAGAAAATGAGTCTTTGGGCGAGCAAATGGAAAAATGGCTGAAAATATAATTATTCGCCCCTATAGTCTAATGGATAGAACACAAGCTTGCGGAGCTTGAGATGTAGGTTCGATTCCTACTGGGGGCACCAAATTGGACTTCGCGATTTTTTGCGGGGGGATTTTTTCGGAAAAATGCGTTCGGACTAATTCAAGAATACTGCACCAAGGATAACTTATAACTAAATTACGAAATACTAGGAATGCCGCATCCTCCCTCCTTTCCAAAAAATTGGAAATTAATATCATCAATTTTATTTAATGCTCACTTCACAATCGCCTATTTCCCAGCTCCCGCGAGTGGGAAAAAGTTTAAGCAATAAATTAAAACGGCTCGAGATCTCAACTTTAGAAGATCTTATTTTTTATTATCCTTTCCGCTATGACGATTTAACTAAAATTACGCCTATCGCCAAAATAATTCCCGGCCAAATTTTTACGGTAAGGGGAAAAATTCTTGTCATTGCCAACCGCCGAACTCCTTTAAAAAGAAAAATTATCACGGAAGCGATTATCACCGACCATTCCGGCTCCGTGAAAGCGATCTGGTTTTCCCAGCCATTTTTAACAAAAACTTTAAAGCCGGGAGAAAATGTTTATTTTTCCGGCAAAACGGAAACCGGCCAAAACGGCCTTTATTTTTCCAATCCGGTTTACGAAAAAATCACTGAATGGAAAAAAGAAACTCTGCATACCGCCCGACTTGTCCCTATTTATTCTTTAAAAGATAAAATAACGCAAAAACAATTTCGCTTCTTAATCAAACAGTCTTTGCCTTACGGCAAATTAATTTACGATTGGCTGCCTTTGGAAATTAAAAAAAACCTTACTTTGGCGGATTTAAATTTTTGCCTCAAGCAAATTCACTTTCCTGAAAATAATTATTATTTGGAAAAAGCGATTTACAGAATAAAATTCAATGAATTATTTTTACTCCAGCTTCAAGGCCAAAAAATCAAAAAAGACCTGCAAAAATTAAAAGCGGAAAAAATTGATTTTCATTTGAAGGAAACAAAAAAATTCACTTCTTCCCTGCCTTTTAAATTGACTGACAGCCAAAGAAAATCAAGTTGGGAAATTTTGCGCGACTTGCAAAAAGAAACGCCGATGAACCGGCTTTTGGAAGGCGATGTCGGCTCCGGCAAAACCTTGGTCGCGGCGATTATTTCTTTAAATAATGCTTTATCCGGCTTTCAGACCGCTTTCATGGCGCCGACGGAAATTTTAGCCAAACAGCATTTTAAAACTTTAAACAAAGTTTTTAAAAATTATAAAATTAAAATCGCTTTATTCACCCGGACTGACAAAAAAATTCAAAACAAAAATAAAATTTCGGAAATTAAAAAATCAGCTTTAATTAAAAAAATATCCGAAGGGGAAATTCAAATTATTGTCGGCACTCACGCCTTAATCCAAAAAGAAATTGAATTTAAAAATCTTTCCTTGGTGATTGTTGACGAACAGCATCGTTTTGGCGTTGAACAAAGAGCGATTTTGACTAAAAAATCAAAAACTCATAAATTTCCTCATTTTTTATCAATGACCGCTACGCCGATTCCCCGCTCCTTGGCCTTGACTTTATATGGCGATTTAGACCTTTCAGTGATTAATGAAATGCCCAAAGGCAGAAAAAAAATCATCACTAAAATCGTCAGTCCGCAAGATAGGACAAAAGCAAACCAATTTATCAGAAAAGAAATCGAAAAAGGCAGGCAAGTTTTTATTATCTGCCCTTTAATAGAAGAGTCTGATTTATTGGGCGTCAAAGCAACGACAATTGAATACGAAAGATTAAAAAAAGAAATTTTTCCCGATTTAAAAATCGGTTTGCTTCACGGCAAAATGAAAACGCGGGAAAAAGAAAAAATCAGATTGGAATTTTTGGAAAATAAAATTAATATTTTAGTCGCCACTTCAATGGTTGAAGTCGGGGTAGATATCCCCAATGCTTCGGTGATGGTAATAGAAGGCGCGGAAAGATTCGGACTTGCCCAGCTTTACCAATTCAGGGGAAGAGTCGGCAGAAGCGAATATCAAAGTTATTGTTTTCTTTTCGCCGAATCAAACAGCTTAAATGCCAAACAAAGGCTGAATGCCTTGCTAACCGCTAAAAACGGATTTGAACTGGCGGAAAAAGATTTGGAAATCCGCGGCGCCGGAGAAATTTACGGCGTTAAACAAAGCGGTTTTTTATCCTGTTTAAAATTAGCGAAATTAACTGATTATAAAATTATTATTGAAGCGAAAAAATGGGCGATGAAAATCATCAATCAAGATCCTGAATTATCGGCGTATCCGAATTTAAAAGAAAAATTAATTGAATTGGATAAAATTATCCATTTGGAATAAATTCCGCGCCTTTTAGATTATGTAGTAAAACCTGCGCGTAAAAGCGCGAAATAAATTTAAATTTTATAAATTTTTTATAATAAAAAAACTGGACAAAAGGCCAGTTTTTTTATTTATCTTTTTTAAAAATTAATCTAAAATATTATTAATTGCTAATTTAAAATTTATCTGGTGGGCGATTCAGGATTCGAACCTGAGACCTCGTCATTATCAGTGACGCGCTCTAACCAACTGAGCTAATCGCCCAAACAACTTATAACTGATAACTAACAACTGATAACAATAAGATAACAAAAAAAATTGGCTCTGGCAAGACCAATTTTCTATTTTGACAACTAAAAAGTGATTGTAAGAATGCCTATTGTATTTAAACGAAGTTAATCAAAGATTAAACTTTAGCTTTTTATTTAAATTAAACAAAAAACTATCGACAACGGCAATTATAAATTGCCGCCTTTTTCTCCCTAGAAAGGAGGTGATCCATCGACAGGTTCCCCTACCGATGCCTTGTTACGACTTCGTGCCTATTATCAGGCCTACCTTGGTCCTCGCCGAGGCGAGTGCTTCAGGTATTCCCAACTCTCTTCACGTGACGGGCGGTGAGTACAAGACTCGAGAACGTATTCAACGCACCATAGATGATATGCGTTTACTAGCGATTCCGGCTTCATGGAGTCGAGTTTCAGACTCCAATCTGAACTGGGGGTAGTTTTGCTGGGATTAGCTCCACCTCGCGGTTTTGCGACCCATTGTTACTACCCATTGTAGCACGCGTGTTGCCCAGGACGTCAAAGGGCCGTGCTGATCTCACGTCATCCCCACCTTCCTCCCCTGCCTAAATTTTCGAATTTTTCAAAAACTTGGGCAGGGGCAGTCTCCTATGTAAATGTAACATAGAACGAGGGTTGCGCATGTTATCCGATTTAACGGAGCAGCTCACGCTACATGCTGACGAGGACCATGCAGCACCTGTGCTAAGCGCCGATTTAACGGTCGCCCCGACTTTCATCAGAACTACTCTTAGCATTTCAAGCCCTGGTAAGGTTTCTCGTTTGCTGTCGAATTAAACCGCATGCTCCACCGCTTGTGCGAGTCCCCGTCTATTCCTTTGTGTTTTAGCCTTGCGGCCGTATTCTACAGGCGGGATATTTAACGCGTTAGCTATTTTAAAACGACACTGAAAGGGTCGATACTTCCAATGTCTAATATCCATCGTTTAGGGCGTGGAATACAAGGGTATCTAATCCTTTTCTCTCCCCACGCTTTCGCTCTTGAAGCGTCAGATGCATACCAGCAAGCTGCTTTCGCATTTGGCGTTCCAGTCGATATTATCACATTCTACCGCTACACCGACTGTTCCGCTTGCCTCTTCTGATCTCTAGCTTGGAAGTATTAGAAGCTTTCTTGGCGTTAAGCGCCAATCTTTAACTTCTAACTTTCCATGCCGCCGTTGAGCTCTTTACGCCCAATAAATCCGGATAACGCTTGCCACCTACGTATTACCGCTGTTGCTGGCACGTAGTTAACAGTGGCTTATTCCCTTGGTACACTCAAAATTGTTCCCAAAGAAAAGCAGTTTACAACCCGAAGGCCTTCATCCTGCACGCGGCGTCGCTCCCTCAGACTTTCGTCCATTGGGGAAAATTCTTGACTGCAGCCTCCCGTAGGAGTAGGGGCAGTATCTCAGTCCCCTTGAGGCGGGTCGCGCTCTCACGCCCGCTATCCGTCATAGTCTTGGTAGGCCATTACCCCACCAACTAACTGATAGACCATAGGTTCCTCACTTTCCGAATATCTTGCGATATCCTTTACTTGGACTTCTTATGAAGTACAAGACTATCAAATATTAGCCCGCCTTTCGGCAGGTTATGTTTGAGAAAGGGGCAGATTACCAATGTGTTACTCACCCGTTTGCCACTAGTCTTGTGCGAATCACAAGACTCGTTCGACTTGCATGCCTTAGACACGCCGCCAGCGTTCATCCTGAGCCAGGATCAAACTCTCAAAAAATAATTAGTTTAAAAAACTAATTATCACAAAAAAATAGACATTCTTACTTTTGCAAAATTCTCGCAAATTTTGCAAAACACAATCACTTTCTAATTGTCAAAGTACTTTTTCCATTTCTACATTTCTATATTATATAACAAACTATAATACTGTCAAGTCTTTTTAAAACCCGCTTATTTTCTTTTGATTTTTTTGCGTCCTTCTCGCCAGTCCTGAATTTTTTTATGGTCGCCGGAAAGCAGAATTTTAGGGACTTTGTGTTTTAAATTTTTGTTAAACAAAAAAATTTCAGGCCTGGTATATTGCGGATATTCCAGAGTAACTTTTAAATTTTTACTCTTAAATTTTGACTGGTTAAAACTCTCTTCTTTTAAAGATTCTTGATTGCCTAAAACTCCGGGAATTAATCTCGTCACCGCGTCAATAATAACCATCGCCCCTAATTCGCCGCCGCTTAAAACATAATCGCCGATGGAAATTTCTTCGTCTATTAATTTTTTCACCCTTTCATCCACTCCTTCATAATGGCCGCAAATAAAAATTATTCTGTCTAATTTAGAATATTTTTCAGCCGTCTTTTGATTAAAAGTTTTGCCTCTGGGGCTAAGCAAAATAATTTTTTGCTTATTTTTTCGGCCGGCGAATTTTACCTCCTTTTTTTTAACTGCTTCTAATGCCTGATAAATCGGTTCTATTTTCATCACCATGCCCGGTCCGCCGCCATAAGGTTTATCATCAACTTTTTTATGTTTATCATTAGTATAATCTCTTATATTATATTCCTTAATAACAATCAATCCTTTTTTTTGAGCTCTTTTAATAATGCTCAAATTAAAATAAGAATCAAAAGCAGAAGGAAAAATTGTCAGGATATCAAATTTCATAATTATATTTGAAAACAAAGACCGCGATTTCCACCGCAGTCTTTGTTTTTATTTCTATAAAACAATTAGTTTTACTTGATAAAATTAAAGTTTTAATTCTTCAACGTCTTCGCTAATCGGTCTTCTTTCTCTTCTGGCGGCTTGCGCGCCTTCTGGTTCGTAAATCTTTAAGTTGACTCTGGCATTATTTTTCGCTCCCACTATTTTTACCAAAGTTCTTAAAGCGCGAGCGTTCTGACCTTGTCTGCCGATGATTTGGCCCATATCCTCTTGATTAATTTTCAGAGTGATAAGAACGCCCATTTCATCTACAGTTCTTTCGGTTGAAACATCTTCGGGATGACTGACTAAATTTTTTACGATATACTCTACAAATTCTTGGTCTTTTGCTTTAGCCATTTTTACCTTTTTCTATCCTTCCTTTTTTATCTCGCTTAATTGCTTTTTGACGTTTAAGCTGATAGTTTAGGGAAAGATTTATCTTCGCCCCGTGAAATAATCCGCCACGAAAGCAGATTCTCGCCCTGTGGGATTCCACCGGGTTAACTTAACTTGTATCTTATCACCAGACTGCCGACCATTTAGAGCGCTAGTTTTTCTTAACCACTAGCCTGCTATTTTCAGACTGGTTCTTAAGTTTAAGGATAACAAATCGCTTAAAATTGTCAAATTAAAAAAATCCTTACTTTTAAACTTTTAGAGTTGTTTCTTTTTTTTCCGTAATTTCTGGAGAAACTGTCTTTTTTTCTTCCGCGATAGGCTGATTTCCGCCAGCTTCTTTTTTATTTTTTGACTTAGCTAATTTAATTTTAACTCCAGCGATTACTTTATCTTCTATTAATAAATTATGGACCGTCTCCGAAGTCTGAGCTCCTTTAGAAAGCCAATATTTTATTCTTTCTTTTTTCAACTCTCTTTTTTTAGTGAAAGGATTGTAATAACCCAAGTCTTCCAAAAAATCCCCCCATGGATCTTTTTTCTTTTCTAAAACTATGATCCGATAAGAGGGTTGTTTCTTTTTTCCAATTCTTGAAAATTTTATGCTTAACATAATGGATTAAAATTAGCACAAGATAAAAATAAGGTCAAGACACAACTTCCTTTATGTCTTCCAGTTTCAAGCTTAATAATCTTGAAACTCCATTTTCTCCCATGGTTACGCCATAAAGAATTTTCGCTTTTTCCATGGTCGCCCGATTATGGGTAATAACAATAAATTGGCTTTGGTGAGCCAAGCCGGTCAAAATATCGGAAAACTTTGTTGAATTAATTTCATCCAAAGCGGCGTCAACTTCATCAAGAATGACAAAAGGGGAAGGATTGCAGGAAATTATAGCGCAAATTAAAGCCAATGAAGTCAAGGCGCGCTCTCCTCCTGAAAGCAAATTTATATTTTTTAAGCGCTTGCCCGGCGGTGTCGCTTGTATATCAATACCAGTATAACTATAGCCTTTATTCTCGTTAAAATCAGGGTTTATTAAAAATCCCCCGTCTTCATTAACCGCGGGAATTTGTTCAATCTCGCTTTTTTGCAAAACCAATTTTGCCGCGCCGCCGTCAAATAAAATTTTAAAATATTTTTCAAACCCCTGATTAATAAGGTTAAAACTGGTGTTAAATTGTTTCTTGATCATCGCGTCTAATTCTTTTATTACTTTTTCTAAATTCTTAGTCGCGTTTTTCAAGTCATTTGTTTGGAAAAAAAGAAAATCAAACCGCTCTTTAATTTCTTGATATTCTTTATTGACCTCCGGGTCAATGCCGCCAATCACCTCCAAAGAACTTTTCAAGCGATGAATTTCCGATAAAAAACTATAAGCGTCAAAATTGTCTTCTAAAATTTGATTTTCCAATTCTTCAAAACTTTTTAACTCTTCCAAGATTTCATTTTTTAAATCTTCTCTTCTTGTCTCTATCTTGGTTGATTCAACTCTTGTTTCATTATTTAAAAAGTTTGCTTTATTAAATTCATTTTGCTTGTCTTGAAAATTTTTTTGCAAATCAAATAATTTTTGCATCTCGCCTTGTTCCGCGTTTTTATATTTTTTAATTTTTTCGGCGATCAAGATTAATTTTTCCTCCTTCTCTTCTATTAATTCAAGCATCTTCTTAAGCTCGCTTTCAATTAAACTGATTTTTTCCTCGCTGCGGCCGTCCTTAATTTTAGATTTTTTCATTCTTAAAATCAATCTTGATATTTCCCGGGAAATTAAATTGATTTCTTGTTTTATCTCTTCCAATTCCTCCAATCTTTCCACGCGGTCTAAATTCATAATCAAATTATGGTGCGATTTTTCTATTTCTTCTAATTTTTGCGAAATTTCTTGCATTTCTTGGGGTAAAAAAACGGGCAAAGAAATATTTTCTTTCGTTCTTTCTTTTTCTATTTCCATTCTTCCTTCAAGAATGGCTTGCTGCTTTAAAAAATTATTTTTAGCTTCTAAAATTTTTTGATAATCTTCTTCCAGCATTACTACTTCTTTATTCTCTATTTTTAAACTTGATAAATTTTTCATTTTTTCCTGAATTTCCGCGAGTTCTTTTTCAACTCTTTGATAATTCTGCTCGCTTTTGTTTAAATCCTGCCTCCGCTGTTCATAATTGCCGTCAATATTACGCCAAAGATGATAATAATATTTTTTCTGAGATTCTTTTAATATTCGCTCTACCTCTTCTCTCTTTTCCAATCTTTTCACTTGCCTTGTCAAAGACTTAAGATGAGGTTCTATTTCCTGCATCATAATTTCCACCTTTTTCAAATTTTCTTTGGTTGCTTCCAATTTTAATAAAGTTTGCTCCCTTTTTATTTGATACTGCTTGACCCCGGCCGCTTCATTAAAAAATTCTCTTCTTTCCTGGGGGCTGGCGAGAAGAATAGAGTCAATTGTCCCTTGGCTGATAATGCTATAACTTTTTTGGCCAAAATTAGACTTCGCCAAAAGCAGAAGAATATCCTGCAGCCTGACTCTTGATTTATTGATTAAATATTCGCTTTCCCCATTGCGATAAAGACGGCGCGTTATTACTATCTCGGAATAATCTATCGGCGCTTTTCTATCTTCATTATTCAAATATAAAGAGACTTGGGCGAATCCCACTCTGGCTAATTGAATCGAGCCGGCAAAAATTATATCTTCGGATTTTTTTCCTCTTAACGCTTTTAAGCTTTGCTCTCCTAAAACCCATCTTACCGCGTCTGAAATATTGCTTTTGCCGCTGCCATTAGGCCCGACAATGCAAATAATGCCGGGAAAAAATTTTAAGGTTGTCTTGTGAACAAATGATTTAAAGCCGAGAATTTCTATTTTTTCTAAAAACATAAATTAAAAAATTCTAAATCCAATATCAAAATTCGAAATTTAAAATCAAATTATTTTTATATTTTAACATTTAAAAAATATATAAACAAGAAGAGAGAGTTATTCTCTCTCTATTCTTTGTTTTTAATTTTTTCCTCCCGCTTATCTAAAATTTTTTCTAAAAAAGAAGATATTTTTGAAGCTGCCGCGCAATAAATGAAATAAACTATTAGTCCGATTAAGGCAATAATTATAATCTTCATTCGCGCCCTCCCTTTTTACCATTTTTTCTTTTTTAAAGCATTTTCCGCCGCTTTTACTTGCGCTTCCTGCTTGCTCATTCCCTCCCCTGAAGCGATTAATTTATCTTCTAAAAATACTCCTATTTTAAAATATTTTGCATGGTCGGGACCGCTTTCTTCCAAAACATTGTAAATGGGCGTAATCTTAAATTTTTCTTGAGATATTTCCTGGAATTTGGTTTTCGGGTCTATGTGAAGCTCATGTTTTAAAATATGCGGGAGCTTAAAAATCAGTTTTTTTTCAATAAAATCAAAAGTCTTTTTCAATCCCTGGTCTAAAAAAATCGCCCCCACCAGGGCTTCAAAACCATCGGCTAAAATATATTCTCTGGCCTTGCCCTTATCTTTTGCCTCTCCCTTGCTAAGATAAAGATACTGGCCCAAATCCAAATCTTTGGCTAAAACAGAAAGCGTTTTGGCATTAACCAAGGCGGCCCGCCAATTAGTTAAATCTCCTTCTGGATTTTTATAATTTTTATAAAGATATTCCGTCACAATCAATTCCAAAACCGCGTCGCCTAAAAATTCCAATCTTTCATTATGTTCCAAATGGAAATTGGGATGCTCGTTCAAATATGAGCGATGGACTAAAGATTGGCTTAATAAATTTTTGTCTTTAAATTTTAATCCTAAAATTTTTTCTAATTTGGAAAAATCTTTCATAATTGCCTTATTTTATTCGTACAACCAGCATCGCATTCGTATATTGGCATCGAATTTAAAACATTGCAACGCGATGCTAATATGCGAATTCATGCTAATAATACAAATAAATCAATTTATTATTTATTAAACATTTCTTTATAAATACTGCCTAAGACGCCATTAACAAACCTGCCTGAACTTTCGCCGCCGAATGTTTTAGCCAATTCTATCGCTTCATTAATCGCCACCTTGGGAGGAACTTCGGGAGAAAATTTTAATTCATAAATCCCTATCCTTAAAATGTTTCTGTCAATAATGGTAATCTGCTCAATCGGCCATTCAGGCGCGTATTTTTCAATAAACTTATCAATCGCGGAAATATTTTTTATTATTCCTTTTACCAAATTATCAGAAAAATCTTTATCTTCCAAACCAGGGGCTAATTCTCTTTTATTGCGTTCCAATATTTCAGACAAATCTTGAACGCGCTTATCATTAAAGTCCCATTGGTAAAGAGTCTGCATCACGATTGTTCTGGAGAGATGACGATTCGCCATATGCTTTTATAAAAAAATAAATATTTTATTTATTTTCTTCTTTTTTGTTTTTTTTCGCTTTTGAATCTTTTTTTAATTTCAATTTCAAAATTTCTCTGCCGGCGTAAACGCCGCAAAAAGCGCAAGCATGATAAGGCAAAGCCGCTTTCTTGCATTTAGGGCAAAAAATAACTCTTACTTTTTTTAAAGCATGAGTGAACGCTCTTTTTCTTTTTTCGCTTCTTGGTCTTTTTTTGCTTGGTAAAGCCATACGCTAAATTTATTTCATAAATTTTAAAATCCTAAATCCTAATTTCTAAATCCTAAACAAATTTTAAACTTCGCCGGTAGGTTTTTGCATTCCCATAGGATACATTTTATTATTTTTAATCATAAAAATTAAATCATTAAATATCTTACTTTTTAATATAGTCTATTTTAAATTTTAAAGCAAGTAAATTCTCTGTCCCCAGACTTTCCCCAGCTTATGCACAAAATAATTTTACTTAGTGTGTTTGTAGTATTTCTTATCTGTGTTATAATCTTTATTACATCCATATCTCTATTCCCTAATTTACTTTTATGATGACCAAAGAAGAACTTTGGCAAGCTATTTTAGGCGACCTTGAACTTTCTCTCAGTAAGGCCAACTTTACGACATGGTTTAAAAAAACTTTCATTTCTTTAGTGGAAGACGACCATATAGTAATTAGCGTGCCTAATGATTTTACTAAAACTTGGCTGGAAAAAAAATACCATAAAGCGATCTTGGAAACTCTTCAAAATTTGACTGACGATAAAATAAAAAAAATTATTTACAAAATAGAAGTAAAGGCAATTGCTAACGCGGCAAATTTAGAAACAAGCCCGATGGCGGCCAGCGTAAAAGTTGAGACCAGGCATAAAATAAATGAATTTGGACTGAATCCGCAATACAGCTTTTCCCGTTTTGTGGTCGGAAAAAATAATGAATTAGCCCATGCCGCCTGCCAGCATGTGGCTAAAAGTCCCGGCGAAAAATACAATCCTTTATTTATTTACAGCGGCGTTGGTTTGGGGAAAACCCATTTAATGCAAGCAGTGGGGCATCAAATTATAGAAAAATTTCGCAAGAAAAAAATTCTATACGCAAGCTGTGAAAAATTTACCAATGATTACATCCAGGCCGTCAGGGAAGGCAACGCGAAAGAATTTAAAAATCTTTACCGCAATGTAGATCTTCTATTAATTGACGATATCCAATTTATGACCGGCAAAGAAGGAACGCAAGAAGAATTCTTTCATACCTTTAATGAATTGCATCAAAAAAATAAACAAATTGTGATTACTTCCGACAGACCGCCAAAAGCCATCCCTGGCTTGGAAGAGCGTTTAAGTTCCAGATTTGGCTGGGGAATGATTACTGATATTTCCAAGCCGGATTTAGAAATGAGAACGGCTATTTTCAGGTCAAAATGCCAAGAAAAAAACTACGCGCTCACTGAAGACATCGCTAATTATGTCGCTTCATACATTCAAAACAATATTCGCGAATTAGAAGGAGCTTTAAATAAAATAATCGCTTTTCATGAACTGAATAACACCATACCCACGATTGATTCCGTCAAAGCAATTATTTCCAATTTAATATCGCAACCGCGGCAAGGAGCGACCACGCCCAGACAATTAATAAAACTAATCTCGGAATTTTATGAAATAAAATTAGAAGATTTATTGGGCGTAAGGAGGACAAAAACTTTAGCCCTGCCCCGGCAAATAGCCATGTATTTATTAAGAACCGAATTAAACACTTCTTATCCCGCCATTGGTCAGGAATTGGGAAACAGAGACCATACGACCGCCATCCACGCTTGCAATAAAATCAAAAAAGAAATTGAGAATGAAAGCAGAATCAAGCAAGACATAGAAATGATCAAGCAGCGCTTATACGCGATGTAATTGTTTATTATCAGAATGAAATCCTGAATAAATCGTTAAATTTAATCCCGGCTTTAAATCGGGATTTTTTATAAGCCTTGAAATTTTTCAGAAAAAGAGTAAGATAAATTAAAAAAATAATTAATATCCCCCAAATGGCTATCCATGGGGTATAGGAGAATAAAATGTCCGAGGAAATGAAAATAAATCTCAATAAAATGCCAAAAAGCATCGTGGAATTAACTATTGAGATAAATACGGAAAATTTAACCCCTTTTTTAAACAAAGCCGCTAAAAGGCTTTCTCAAAAAAATAAAATTTCCGGTTTTAGGCCGGGAAAAACACCTTTTAATCTTATAGAAAAACAATTAGGGACGATGGCGATTTATGAAGAAGCGATGGAAGAAATTTTAAATGACAGTTATTTTAAAGCCCTGAAAAAAAATCAGCTTTTACCGGTGGAAAAGCCGAAAATAGATATTATCAAATTTGCCCCAGGCAATCCATTTATCTACAAAGCTATTTTTGCCGTCCTGCCTAAAGTAAAATTAGGCGACTGCAAAAAAATCAATCTTAAAAGAAAGGAAATAAAAATTACTCCCGACCAAATGGAAAAAGCCTTGAAAGAATTGCAAAAAATGCGAGCCAAAGAAACTCTGGTTGACCGGGAAATCCAAAAAGGAGATAAAGCTATCGCTGACTTGGAAATGTTTATCGATAAAGTTCCCTTGGAAGGCGGTCAAAGTAAAAACACGCAAATAATTATCGGCGATTCGTTTTTTATTCCGGGTTTCGGCGAAAATTTAATCGGCCTGAAGAAAAATGAAACAAAAGAATTCTCTTTAAAATTTCCTGTTGACCATTACGACAAAAAATTGTCCGGCAAAACAGTTGATTTTAAAGCAAAAATTAACGAAGTTTATAAAATTGACTACCCCGAAATCAATGACGAGTTCATTAAAAATTTAGGCAAATTTGAAAATGTGGAAGAATTTAAAAAAAAATTGGAAGAAAACTTAAAAGAAGAAGAAAAACATAAGGAAGAACAGCGATTGGAATTAAAAATCTTAGATGAATTGGAAGAAAAAAGCGAATTTGAAGAAATCCCGGAAATATTAATTGAATTAGAAACTGATAAAATGATTTTAGAATTAGAGGCGAATATCAAACAACAAGGCATAAAATTTGAAGATTACTTGAATCATCTTCAAAAAACTAGAGAAAACTTAAAAGAAGAATTAAAATCAAAAGCAAAAAAAAGAATCAAAACAATTTTACTTATCAATGAAATCATCAAGCAAAAAGAAATTAAAATCAGCGATGAGGATATAGAAAAAGCAAAAGAAGAAACTTTGCGCGCTTATTCTTTTAACCCTGAATTAGCAAAAAATATCCAAACGGAAGAATACAAAAACTATTTGATTAATCTGTTGAAAAACAGAAAAGCGATTGAATTTTTAAAATCAGAAATTTTAAAGTAAAAATCAAAAAAGGAGGGGGAAATGAAAAAAAGCGAAGTAGAAACGGTTTTGGGAGAAAAAGAAATAGAGAGAATTTTTGATGAATTTGATTTGTTGAGCGAAGAAAGGGGGGTAATTAAGCAAACTTTGAGAGAGTGGTGTAATTTAATAGGCGATTTTGAAACAAAAAATGAAGCGTTTTTGAAAAAATTAAATTCTCTAAAAGACAAATCAAATTTAAAAAATATAACAGATGCTTTAATGCTTGTCACTCAAGCGTATGTAACAAAAAAATATAAAGTTACTATCATCAGCAACAAAGCAAATGGAAAACTTACCGTCATAAAAAAATACCCGCTAAATTAAGCGAGTATTTTATTATCATCTTTAAAAAATTTAATTATTAGCTATAGATTGTTATTTGTTTTGGTGCAGTATTCTTGAATTAGTCCGAACGCATTTCGCCGCCTGCGGCGGCGAGGAACCCCCCGCGAATTCGGAGCGGCTTCGCCGCGAGATTTAACAATTTCCAATTTTTCTTTGGCGGCAATTCAATTATGAAATTATACAAATTTATTTCAAAAAATACAAATGAAAAGGGCCGACATGCGCGTTGCACATCGGCCCCAGACCACTTTCACCGATTCTCGAAGTCACGCCGTCACGAGTTGGACGGCATCACCCACGATGCGGAGGCAGTAGTCGGCCTTGAGCGGAAGCGGAGCGTCGCCCACGCGCTTACCGTTCTCGTCCTTCTGCCAAACCGTTACCGTCTGGCCGTCGGGACGGAAAAGCGGCTGACGCGCTTCGAGGTTGATGCTCACGGTGCGCTGGTCGGGAATCTCCTCGCCGTTCTTGTAGAACGGATTGGAGAACGACCTGACTCGCCACATCGCGGCCTCGCAGATGCTCCAGAGTTCGGCGTGGATCGTATCCCGCACCTTCTTGAACTCGTCGGAGAGCTCCACGAACTCGCGGCGGGCGAACAAGAAGCGCACCATGTGGTACGACCTCTTACCGCGCGGGTCATTGGCGTCGATGCGCTCCTTGTAGAAACCATCGACCATCTCGTACCCCGCCGCTTCGAGCTCTTCGAGAAACTCCTCGATGGAACACTTCTCGGTCGGCTCGATGACCATGACGCCGCTCGAGTGACTCTTGCGCCCCACACGCTCCTCGGGGGTTTCTCGGTCCTGACGCTTCACCGTTGCCGGTATCACGTCGGGGTTCGAGAAGCTGAACTGCAGTGCAACCAGACGGACAGTACCATTCAGTGCGACCACGATGGGCCTCCTTTCGGTGTTTGGATTTTGAAACTATTTCACGCAGTTTTGCCAATAAATTACCGTGAATTACGGGCAAAATTGCGCGAAATAGCTTATGGGAAAGAGCTGTATTTTGCTGTCATAAGTATAGCAGATTACATTGTTTCTGTCAAGCCCATGCACTCGTTCATGATACACTTGACACTAGAAAGGATTGACTATGCGGCTGGATGAATTAAGGTATAGAGCTAAAATTAACTCTATACAATCTATGCAA